>CAZABU010000036.1:0-14563 GCA_964483225.1 uncultured Ruminococcus sp.
CACGCAGACGTAATCAAGCAGGCAGACGAGACTGCCGCAAACAGTCTGCTCTATACCCTGGCGATGGGCTCAAACGTTCTCGGAACGACGATGCATTTCGGATATAAGATGCCCTTAAACGACAAGCTCTTCATTCTTCAGTCCGAGACCATCAAGGACTACGCAAAGCAGGGCAGCTGCGTTATCATAGGCAGGTGTGCCGATTACGTGCTCAGAGATGAGGAGGGACTTTTCCGTGTGTTCGTCTACGGCGATCTTGATCACAGGCAGGCAAGGATCGCAGAAAGGCACCCCGAGATCAAGTCCTCTCAGGTCATCGACGTCATCAACAAAACCGACAAGCGCCGTTCCTCCTATTATAATTTCTATACCGGAAACAAGTGGGGCAAATACGACAATTATGATATTGCCATCAACTCCTCCACTCTCGGAATCGAGGGCACAGCTCAGATAATCTGCGCATCGGTCAAAAAGCTGATTGAGGAATAAGTTACATATAAAACCGCAAAATGTAAACTCGTGGTTATCATTTTGCGGTTTTTTATTTACTTTATCAGCTTGATTATATCGCCGTCACGGGAGATCTTGGTGGAGTAAAGCTCCTTGATTATTTTAACGAAGCCAAGGTAGTCGCAGGCAGCTGCGGTTTCTGTGGATGAATGCATAGCAAGCTGAGGAAGGCCAACGTCCACGGTGGATACCGACACCTTAGTATTGGCTATGGAGCCAAGGGTCGAGCCCGAGGGCTTATCCGCTCTGTTATGGAAGCTCTGCACCGGTGAGCCTGCCCTCTCTGCGGCGGTTCTGAATACGGCATCGGACACCGCGTCGGTGGCATAGCTCTGATTTGCGTTATATTTAACCGCAATACCGCCGCCAAGGACGGGAGCGCTCTGCGAGTCGGAAAGCTCGGGATGGTTCGGGTGCTTTGCGTGGGCGTTATCGGCACTCACCATAAAGGAATCCGCAAGCATAGCGAGGTATTTCTCGTCATTTCCGGCTATGCGGCGCAGAGTCATATCAAGGAAGGTGGAATTAGCGCCCTGCTTGGTAGAGGAGCCGACCTCCTCGTTGTCAAATACAGCAAGCACGTTTACGGTGCCGTCGGCAGCATCCGCACCGACAAAGCCCTCAAGGCAGGCAAAAACGCACTCAAGGTCGTCAAGTCGGGGAGCGAGAATGAGCCCACCGTCGAGCTTGCGTCCCTGTTCGCGGTTATAGACGAAAAGATCGTGAGAAACAATAGCGGCCGGATCAACGGAGAGCTCCCCTGCAAGAAGAGCGTTCAGATCAAGCTTCTCACCGGAGAAGGAATAAAGAGGCAGAAGATCCACGGCGGGATTAAAGGCGTAGCCGTCGTTCACGGTGCGATTCTGATGTATAGCAACGCTGGGAATAACCAGCATATCCCTATCGAAATTGACAAGGCGCATCTGAATACCACACTCGGTCCTCACAGCCACTCTGCCGGCAAGAGAAAGCGGGCGGTCAAGCCAGGTATAATATATCATTCCGCCGTACTTCTCGGTGGAAAGTCGCACGTAGGTGCCGTCGAGGACGGATTTCACCTTAAAGGCAGGGGAATCGCTGTGCGATGCAGTTATCATATACCCCTGCTCGGCTCTGCCGCAGAAGGCAATCAACGAGCTACCGTTGCGCCTGACGAAATGCTTCCCGCCGTCGGCGAAAGCGGCGGTATCCTTCTCGGTAAGCTCGGTATATCCGTTCCTGACGAGTATTTTCACCGCGGTATCCACGGCATGGTAGGCCGTCGGGGAAGCCTTTATAAATTCTAAGAGAGATTTGATTTCAGACATTTTTCTGCTCCTGTTTCATTCTTTAACAAATTTATTTTACAACTTTATTTATTAAAAGTCAACTTTCCACTTGAAAAAACTCTCCATTTATTGTAAAATATTCTCCGGAATATTTATTTTTGCAGGCTTAGGAGAATACTATGATAGATTTTTCGGATTTTAAGGAATGTGAATCGGTATTCAGATTTTTTGAAGAGATAACGGCTATTCCCCGCGGCTCGGGCAACCCCCGTCCCATTGCGGATTATCTGGTCGACTTTGCCAAGGAGCGCGGGCTTGAATACTACCGCGACGGCGCCGATAACGTGGTTATAAAGAAGGCGGCTACGCCCGCTATGACAGGAAGACCCACGGTAATTTTGCAGGGGCACACGGATATCGTGGCTGAAAAGCTGGCGGGCTGTCCCATCGATATGAGCGCAGAGGGTCCGCATATAGTGCGTGACGGAGATTTTCTGCGTGCAGACGGAACGACGCTGGGCGGTGATGACGGAGTTGCTGTTGCTTACGCTCTGGCGCTTCTTGACTCGTCGGATATTGAGCACCCGGATATCGAGGCGGTCTTTACCTCGGACGAGGAGACGGGACTCATCGGCGCGACGGCCCTTGATGCTTCCGTGCTGAGAGGCCGTGTTATGATAAACATTGACTCGGACGCCGAGGGGATCTTTACGGTTTCCTGTGCCGGAGGCGTGCGTGTTGACATCGACCTGCCTGTGGAGCGTGTTGATGACGAGCTGGGGCTTACCGTCTACAAGCTCAGTGTCAGCGGTCTGACCGGCGGTCACAGCGGAATTGAGATCGATAAAAAGCGCACCAACGCCATAAAGCTCATCGCCGACGTGCTTTCCCTCTGCGACAAGGACGTGTATCTTGATTCCCTGAAGGGCGGCAACGCCGACAACGCCATCCCCAGAGAGGCGGAGGCTGTATTTTTCACCTACGATATTGCCCTCGTGCGCGAGAAGCTCGCCTTTCTGCTTGAACAAATACGGGAAAGAGAGCCTGACGTAAGGCTCAACCTCGGCTATGCAAGCGTAGATTATCCCCTTACGCCGGAATCGAGCCGCGCGGTGCTTTATATGATATCCGCGATGCCCAACGGCGTCAGAGGCATGAGCCGGAATATAGAGGGACTTGTGGAAACCTCAATGAATATAGGTATCGTCGAGCTTGGTTACACGAAGCTCTCGCTCTCACTTTCCATCCGCTCCTCCGTTGACGGAGAGAAGGCAGCGCTGGAGCAGCGAGTGAGAAACGTTGCAGAGGCCTACGGCGCATCGGCTTCCGCAAGAGGAGCCTACCCTGCCTGGGAATACAGACGCGACTCTCACCTGCGCAACGTAATGTGCGAGGTGTACGAGAAAATGTACGGCAAGGCTCCGAAGGTTATGGCGATCCACGCCGGCCTTGAGTGCGGCATCTTTGCCGGAAAGCTTGAGGGACTGGACTGCGTGTCCATAGGACCTGATAACTTTGACATTCACACTCCCGACGAGCATCTTTCCATTCCGTCCACTGCTCGCGTTTGGGAATTTCTGAAGGAAGTATTAAAGAATATATAAAGAGGAAAAGCAAATGAACAAGACAAGACTTAAAAAATACGCAAATCTTATCGCCGTTTGCGGCGCAAACGTACAGAAGGGACAGGAAGTACTTATCACCGCAGAGCTCGATCAGCCCGAGTTTGTAAAGATGGTGGTCGACGAGTGCTACAAGGCCGGTGCCGCAAAGGTTTCCGTCGACTGGAGCTATCAGCCCCTTATGAAGTCCCACGTGCGCTACTGCTCAAAGAAGGTACTCTCCACTATGGAAAAATGGCAGCTGGAGAAGTGGGAGCATCAGGCAGAGGTTCTTCCCTGCAAGATCTATCTTATGAGCGAGGATCCCGACGGACTTGCGGGAATAAATCAGAAGAAGTACTCGGCGGCTATGGCGGCGCGCTCGAAGCTCATCAAGCCCATTAGAAACAGAATGGAGAACAAGTATCAGTGGTGTATCGCCGCAGTTCCCGGAAAGGAATGGGCAAGGAAGGTGTTCCCCGGTGAGCGCACGAGCGTTGCCGTAGAGAAGCTCTGGGAGGCAATCCTCTCCACCTCGAGAGTAGACGAGGATCCCATTGCCGCCTGGAACAAGCACAACGCAGACCTTGCGGCAAGATGTAAGCACTTAAACGAACTCGGCATCAGCGAGCTCAGATACAAGGCATCTAACGGCACCGATTTCAGAGTAGGACTTCTCCCTAACGCCGTATTTATGGCGGGCGGCGAGGAGACTCTTGGTCGCGGCGTATATTTCAACCCCAACATCCCCACCGAGGAGGTATTCACCTCTCCCAGACGCGGTGATGCGGACGGAATCGTTTATTCCTCCAAGCCCCTCTCCTACGAGGGACAGCTGATCGACAATTTCTGGATCAGATTTGAGAGCGGAAAAGCTGTGGACTGCGGTGCGGAAACCAACGAGGGTATGCTCCGCGAGCTTATCGCCATGGACGAGGGTGCAGCATATCTCGGCGAGTGTGCGCTGGTTCCCTTCTCCTCACCGATAAACGCGACGGGTCTGCTGTTCTACAACACGCTCTTCGATGAAAACGCTGTATGTCACCTTGCGCTCGGCAGAGGCTTTACAAACGTGCTCGTCGATTACGAAAAGTACACCGAGAAGGAAGCCCACGATATGGGCATCAACGACTCCATCGTGCACGAGGACTTTATGATCGGAACGGCTGACCTTTCCATTACTGCGGTATGCAATGACGGAAAAGAGATTGCCATCTTCAAGGACGGCGAGTGGGCGTTTTAAGCCTATATTTGACAACCAAAGTATACAAATAATGCAAAAAGCGACCTGAGCAAAGCGGGTCGCTTTCATTTTGTTTTCAGATTCTTGAGCAATATTGCTTCGGCGCACATCAGCCCGTCCCTGGCGGAGGAAACTATGCCGCCGGCGTAGCCTGCGCCCTCACCGACAGGATAAAGCCCCTCTATTCCGAGAGCACAGAAGCTCTCGCCTCTGAGCACCCGCACCGGAGAGGTCGTTCTGGTTTCGGGGCCTGTGAGCACCGCATCGCCGTAGCGATAACCCGGAAGCCAGGCATCAAAATCCGCTATCGACGCGCGTAGGGAGTCACAGACATAATCGGGCAGATAGGAATCGGCCTCTGCCGTGACCGTACCGCGCGGATAGGTAGGCATTACCGAGCCGGGGCGTCTTGCCTCGTGGCTCATAAGACCGTCGAGGGTCGTGGTCGGAGCTTTATAGTCGCCGCCGGCAACCGCAAAGGCCCGCTGCTCGATTTTTCTTTGCAGGGCAATACCCGCAAGGGGGTCGTCGGAGCCAAAATCCGCAGGGGTCACCGACACGAGGAGCGCCGCATTGGAATTCTCACCGTTGCGGGCCTGCTCGCTCATTCCGTTGGTTACTATTCCGCCCTGCTCACCGGCCGCATGAACGACGGTGCCGCCGGGGCACATACAGAAGCTGTAAACACTTCTGCCACCTTCTAGGTGGGTAACCAGATGATAGCTGGCGGCACCTAAGCCGTGGGGCGTGCTGCCGCCGTATATAAGTCTGTCGATATATTCTCTCGGATGCTCGATACGAAGTCCTATGCCGAAGCCGCGGGGCTGAAGCGGCGCGCCGCAACGCAAAAGAAGCTCGAAGGTATCTCTCGCGCTGTGACCCGTAGCCAGAACCAAGGTATCGGCAGAAAACTCCTCGATACCCGAGGGGCGCTCAACCGTGCCTCCGCAAAGTCGGCCGTCCTTCAGCTTTATTTCCGTGAGCTTTGCAGAAAAATGCACCTCACCGCCGAGGGCGATTATTTTTTTTCTTATGGACTTTACTATTCCCGAAAGCTTGTCGGTGCCAACATGGGCGCCGGTAGAAAAAATGATATCCTCAGGGGCACCGTGGGCGACAAACTCGGAGAGAACCTTGTATTTATACTTATCCATACCGCCGACCTTGAGCTTACCGTCAGAGTAGGTACCTGCGCCGCCCTCTCCGAACTGCACGTTACATTCGGAGTCGAGAATACCGAGCCTTGCAAAGCTGTCAACCTTTTTCCTACGCTCGTCTACACCGAGCCCCCGCTCAAACAGAACAGGGCGCGCGCCCGCCTCTGCAAGCGCAAGAGCGCAGAAAAGGCCTGCCGGTCCTGCTCCTACAACCACGGGACGGGAGCTACCGCCCCAATTGGGCAGAGCAAGCTCCGGGAGCTCGTAGGCGCTAACCTTCTTTCGCATTTTGAGAAGCCCCTGCTCTCTTTCGGGAGAGAGGGTTGCCGCCACGGTAGCGTTATAATGGATATCACCCTTATCCGCAAGGTTTAAGGTTCGCTTGATTATATGCACGTCGTGCAGCTCGTCGATGCCGACGGGAAGGCGCCCTGTGACAGCGCGCGCAACGTCATCTGCGCTGTATCCAAGCTCGAGCCTGACGTCGGTTTTTATCATATGGCATCCTCCTTTTTTTGCAATCTTTCTTAGTTATTCTACCATATCGCAGCGAGTTTTTCAAGTATGAGGGGATTTTTTGATATTTTTTTCGTTTTTTTCCTTCAAAAACTTGACTTTTTCGCTGAGAGGTTTATAATATTATATTATAAAATTAAAATGGGAAATGTTTTTTGTTTCCGGAGCGTAGTTATGAAAAACGATAATTTACTTGAAAAAGCCAGGCACATCATAAACGAGGTCGACGCAGAAATGGCGAAGCTTTTCGTCAGAAGAATGCAGGCGGCAGAGATGGTTGCCGAATATAAAATGGAGCGCGGGCTTGCTATATATGACGCTCATCGCGAGGAGGAGGTCATTCGCAGAAATGCGGAGAAGATCGAGGATCCCACCCTGCGCGAGTATTACGTGAATTTCCTGCGCAATAATATGGCGGTCTCCCGCGCATATCAGGGGCGTATAATGCAGGGACTCAGGGTCGCATATTCCGGCACGGAGGGTGCCTTTGCGCATATTGCCACCGAAAAGCTCTTCCCCGGCGCCGAGAAGGTGGCCTTCAGAGATTTTACCAGCGCTTACAGAGCGGTTGAGAACGGCGAGTGCGACGTTGCTGTTCTTCCCGTAGAAAACAGCTACAACGGCGAGGTTGGTCAGGTCATCGACCTTATGTTCTCCGGCTCGCTTTACGTAAACGGAATGTACGAGCTGCCCGTCACCCACGATCTGCTTGCGGTCCCCGGGGCGACCCTTGATGATATCAAGCAGGTTGTAAGCCACCCTCAGGCTCTCGGTCAGTGCGCTGAATACATAAGTGCTCACGGCTTTGATCAGCGCGAGTACACCAACACCGCTCTGGCGGCAAAGTACGTTGCCGGAAAGGGTGACCCTACGGTTGCGGCTATTGCATCGGCAGAGGCGGCAGAGCTGTTCGGGCTCACGGTTGTCGACCACGACATAAACGCCAGCAAATCAAACACCACTCGCTTTGCCATATTCACCCGAGTTTCCAACATAAAGGCGAAGAACGACGCGGGCGTTCATTCCATTCTGCTCTTCACAGTAAGAAACGAGGCCGGCGCGCTGGCGAAGGCGGTAGACGTTATCGGCAGTCACGGCTTCAATATGCGCTGTCTGCGAAGCCGTCCTATGAAGGAGCTGCTCTGGCAGTATTACTTCTACGTCGAAGCCGAGGGCAATATACAGACCGAGCGCGGAAGCTCGATGATGGAGGAGCTTGGCGAATTCTGCGACAGGCTGAAATTTGCCGGAACCTACGTAAAAAGATAATTAAGGAGTCCTATCTATGACGAGCTTACACCTTGATCTTGGACAGAGAGGCTATGATATTACAGTAGGCAAGGGTCTGCTTTGCCGCGCGGGCGAGCTTTTCAACTTAAATCGACGCGTATTCATTGTCACCGACAGCGGCGTCCCCGCAGAATATGCGAAGACTGTTGCGAGCTGTGCCGCAGAGGCAAAAATCGTGACCGTTCCTGCAGGCGAGGGCTCCAAGAGTCCTATGACCTATTCTTATCTGCTGTCGCAGATGCTGGAATTCGGGCTTACGCGTACCGACTGTGCCGTTGCGGTTGGCGGCGGCGTGGTTGGCGATCTTACCGGCTTTTGCGCCGCTACTTATATGCGCGGTATTGATTTTTACAACGTTCCGACCACCCTGCTCTCCCAGGTGGATTCCTCAATCGGTGGAAAGACGGCGATCAACCTTGACGGTGTTAAAAACATCGTAGGCGCCTTTCATCAGCCGCGCGGAGTGCTCATTGATACGGATACTCTGAAAACGCTTCCCCGCCGTCAGATTTCAAACGGCCTTGCCGAGGCGGTGAAGATGTCGCTTACCTCCGACGGCGAGCTGTTCGGGATCTTCGAGCGCGAGGGAGCAAATGAAGATAATATAGAGCAGATCATTCTCCGCTCGCTTAAGATCAAAAAGGCCGTCGTAGAGGCGGACGAGCGCGAAGCAGGTCTGCGCAAGATACTCAACTTTGGACACACCTTCGGGCACGCGGTGGAGGCAGAGGAGGAGATGCACGGCTTCTTCCACGGTGAGTGCGTGGCTATCGGTATGACCGTTGTCAGCTCGGAGGCCGTTCTGGCGAGGCTCGTGCCCGTGCTGGAAAGGCTCGGACTTCCCACCCGATACGAGGGTGATACCGAAAAGGCGCTCTCGTATATTTCCCACGATAAGAAATGCGAGGGCGAGCGTATATCCGTGATTTTCGTTGACGAGGTCGGCAGCTTTCGTGCAGAAAAAATGGAGATTTCCGACTTTTGCAAGCTTGTGCGAGAGCGCATAGGAAAATAAGCGAGGGATTTTTATGAAAAATACGTTTGGAAGCAGTATTACCGTAACGCTCTTCGGTGAGAGTCACGGTGACTATATTGGTGCGGTGCTTGACGGACTTGCACCGGGAATCAAGCTGTGCGAGGACTATATCAGACAAAAGCTGTCCCTCAGGCGCCCCAAGGGAAAAATATCGACCGCGAGGGTGGAGGCTGACGAATACGTTATCGCCTCAGGCGCGATAGACGGCTACACGACGGGAACTCCCCTTTGCATACTTATCCCCAACACGAACAAGCGCAGCGGGGATTACAAGACGATGCTCGACGTGCCGAGGCCCGGTCACGCAGACTATACCGCCGAGTGCAAATACGGCGGCTATCAGGACCCGCGCGGCGGCGGACATTTCTCAGGAAGGCTTACGGCGGCATTGGTTGCCGCAGGCGCAATTCTCGGCTCGGCTCTGGAGTCCAAGGGCGTTTTCATTGGAACACACA
The DNA here is from genome assembly GCA_964483225.1 of uncultured Ruminococcus sp. Taxonomy (GTDB): domain Bacteria; phylum Bacillota; class Clostridia; order Oscillospirales; family CAG-272; genus UBA1740. The sequence continues at coordinate 9,077 of CAZABU010000036.1, forward strand.
TAAACGAGCTTCACGGCTGTCACGATCGCGGATTTGAGGATTACAGCACGGATATCAGACTTCTATCGAAAAAGCACTTCCCTGTGCTTGATGACACGGCCGAGAAAAAGATGACGGCTGAGATAGAAAAAGCCGCCGCTATGGGTGACAGCGTTGGAGGAATTCTCGAGAGCGCGGTTATTGGTATGCCTGCGGGAGTTGGCGAGCCCTGGTTTGACAGTATGGAGAGCGTGCTCTCGCACGCACTCTTCTCTATCCCCGGAGTTAAGGGTGTGGAGTTCGGTCTCGGATTTGCTTTTGCTGACGTTTACGGAAGTGAAGGCAACGATCCCTTCGCCATCGACGGCGGCAGGGTGGTCACTACAACAAACAATAACGGCGGAATCAACGGCGGTATCACAAACGGCATGCCCATAATATTCCGTACCGCAATAAAGCCCACACCGTCAATATTCAAGGAGCAGGCGAGCGTTTCGCTCTCACAGATGCAAGCGCAGACCTTGAAGATCGAGGGGCGGCACGACCCGGCCATAATTCACCGTGCAAGAGCCGTGGTAGATGCCGTAACAGCTATTACACTTGCTGATATGCTCACGGTAAGATTCGGCACGGATTATTTGAAAAACAGCTGATAATGTAACCCACGGTTTACATTTTTTAGCGCAAAGGATAAAATCAGTATGAAATACGGTTGTATAGGCGAGCGACTCAAGCACAGCTTTTCCAAAGAGATACACAACGCTCTTGCCGACTATGAATACGAGCTCTGCGAGGTGGAGCGGGAGGGACTTTTCGACTTTGCAAAGCGAGGCGACTTTCTTGCGATCAACGTTACTATTCCCTACAAGGAGCAGATAATGCCCTATCTCTATTCCATCGACGAGCACGCCGCGGCAATCGGCGCGGTAAACACCGTGGTCAACAGAGATGGCAGACTTTACGGATACAACACCGACTTTTTCGGCATGAAGATGCTGGCAAAACACGCAGGCATTTCTCTTGCGGGCAGAAAGGTCATCATTCTCGGTACGGGCGGAACCTCTAAAACCGCTTTTGCCGTTGCTAAAGCCGAGGGCGCACGCGAGATACTGCGCGTCAGCAGAAGCGGCAGAGAGGACTCGGTTACCTATGAGGAGCTCTATCTGCGGCACACCGACGCCGAGGTAATCATTAACACCACGCCTGTCGGAATGTATCCCGACATACTCGGAGTTCCCGTGGATATATCTCGTTTTCCCGAGCTGTGCGGAGTTTTGGACGCGGTTTACAATCCGCTCCGTACACCGCTTATCTCTGAGGCAAAGCGCCGCGGCATCGCCGCCGAGGGGGGGCTTTATATGCTGGTCGCTCAGGCAGTTAGGGCATCGGAGATATTCATTGACACAGAGTACCCCCTAGAGGAGATCGAGCGAGTATTTAACAAAATTGCCTCGGATAAGGAGAACGTCGTCCTTACCGGTATGCCCGCATCGGGAAAAAGCACGGTGGGGCGCATGCTGGCCGATATGCTTGGCAGAAGCTTTGTCGACACCGACGATATGATCGTAGAGCGGGCGGGAATGCCGATCAAAGAGATTTTTGCAAGGCACGGAGAGGCATATTTCCGCGATTTGGAGAGCGAGGCTGTAACCGAGGCGGCGGCCAAAACGTCGGTGGTTATCGCTACCGGCGGCGGAGCTGTTCTTCGGGAGAAAAACGTGCACGTCCTGAAGGAAAACGGCAGGATCTACTTCCTTGACCGTCCCATCGAGCTCCTGGTGCCGACCGATTCCCGTCCCCTATCCTCGGACAGAGCGGCCATCGAGAAGCGCTACAAGGAAAGATACGGAATATACACGTCCACCGCTGACGTTCATATAAACGGCGGAGCGACCGTCACCCAAGTGGCGCGCAGTATTATTGAGGATTTCAAAAAATGAAGCTATACGTTCTTAACGGACCTAATCTGAATATGCTGGGGATCCGTGAGCCGGATCACTATGGCAGGACTACCTATGCAGATCTTTGCGATATGATAAGCGGCTATTGTAAGACCCGCGGCATTGAGGCTGTTCTCTACCAGTCTAATCACGAGGGTGACCTTGTGGATAAGATCCAGGAGGCCTATTTTGAGGGGGCAGACGGAATCGTTATAAATCCCGGCGCTTACACGCATACAAGTATTGCCCTTCTTGATGCGGTAAAATCCACTTCTCTGCCCTGCGCGGAGATACACATATCCAAGGTTGAGGAAAGAGAGGATTTCCGCCAGGTAAGCTATATTCGCGCCGCGTGCATCAAGACCATCACGGGTCACGGGGTGCAGGGCTACCTCGAGGCTATAGATTTTCTTTCGGAGCATCTGAAAAATGAAGGTTAGTATTGAGAAAAGTGCGGCAAGAGGTAAAATCGCCGCCCCGCCCTCCAAGAGCATGGCGCACAGGCTTTTGATCGCCGCAGGCCTTGCCGAGGGAGAGAGCCGTATTTCGGGTATTTCGACCTGCGATGACGCCTTAGCCACCATCGACTGCTTGCGTGCTCTCGGTGCGGTGATTACGCACGACGGCGACGGTGTTACGGTCAGAGGCTGTGACCCTACATCAGCTGTCCCAGACGGTGCTCTTAATTGCAGGGAGAGCGGCAGCACCCTCAGGTTCTTCGTTCCCATCTGTCTTTTGACCGGCAAGGAATGCAGGCTTACGGGTACTGAAAAGCTGCTATCAAGGCCGCTATCGGTTTACGAGAATTTATGCAAGGAAAAGAGCTTTGCCTACGGGTTATCGGCAGGTGAGCTTTCGGTTTGCGGCAGACTTTCTTCGGGTGACGTTTATTTGCCCGGCGATATCAGCAGCCAATTTATTACAGGACTGCTTTTTGCACTCCCTCTTTGCGACGGAGATAGCAGGATACACATTACCACTAAGATAGAGAGCAAGTCGTACATTGATATGACTATCGCGGCGCTGGCGGAATTTTCGGTTCGCGTCCTTTGGGAGGACGAGCAAACTCTGCTTATCCCCGGAGGCCAGCGCTACACGCCCCACAGCGTGGCGGTGGAGGGCGACTATTCAGGTGCGGCGTTCCTTATGGCTCTGAACACGCTGGGCGGCGAGGTTGATATTTGCGGCCTTAGCGAGAGCAGCACTCAGGGTGATCGCGTCTGCGGCGAGCTGTTGCAGAAGCTACACTCGGGATACTGCGAGATATGCATTGAGGATTGCCCGGATCTTGCTCCGATATTATTTACGGTGGCTGCGGCACTGCACGGTGCTAAATTCACCGGAACACGCAGACTTAAAATCAAGGAAAGCGACAGAGCTGCCGTTATGGCGGAGGAGCTTTCAAAATTCGGCGCAAATATATCCGTTGAGGAAAACGAGGTAACCGTGTTCAAAGCCGCGCTTCACACACCGGAGAAGATGCTTTACGGACACAACGACCACAGGGTCGTTATGTCGCTGGCGGTGCTGTGCACTCTGTACGGCGGAAAGATCGACGGCGCAGAGGCGGTAAAGAAGAGTTACCCCGCGTTCTTCGAGGATATAATTAAGCTTGGAATCAAGGTGAGAAGATATGAAATTTGATAAGGACACTAAAATTTTGATCGTGGGTCTTGGAGTTATCGGTGGAAGCTACGCCAAGGCTCTGACCGACAAGGGATACGACGTATCCTGCATTACGAAGGAGGAATCGGACATCAGATACGCCCTTGACAAAGGCATGATCAAGTACGGCACCACCGAGGTCGAGGAGGATCTGATTGCAAATTCCGAGCTGATAATCTTCGCACTCTATCCCACAATTTTTGTGGAATGGATCAAAAAATATCAACATTTATTTACAAAAGGCACTCTTATTACCGATGTTACAGGTATAAAGAGTAGCGTAGTTTACAAGGTACAATCAATGCTCCGCGACGACGTTGAATACATTCCGGCCCACCCTATGGCAGGTCGAGAGAGATCCGGTGTGGAATTTGCCGACAACTCGGTATTCGCGGGTGCTAACTACATTGTTACCCCTACGGACAAGAACACGCGCGAGGCTGTCAAGATATGCAAAAAGCTCGGTTTTGAGCTGGGATTTGCAAGAATTTCCGAGCTTACGCCCGAGGCACACGATGAGATGATCGCCTTCCTTTCTCAGCTTACGCACTGCATCGCGGTGGTACTGATGAACTGCAACGATTCCGAGGGCTTGGAAAAATATACCGGTGACTCCTTCAGAGATCTGACCCGTATAGCCAAGATCAACGACCGCATGTGGTCCGAGCTTTTCCTGATGAATAAGGACGCTCTTCTCACTGAGATGGATCGATTTATTGAGGAATTTACCGAGTTCCGCACCTACCTTGCCAACGAGGACGGCAAGCGTATGCGGGAAAAGATGCGCTCCTCTACCGCAAGACGTTCGCTTTTTGATAAGCCCGTCCACTAATATAAATAAAGAAATTTCCATAAGAAAGGAAGTACAAATAAAATGAATATGGAATTCTACAGAAAGCTGCCTATACCCAAGGACGTAAAGGCACAGTTCCCCCTCACCGCAGAGGTCGAAAAGACCCTCGAACAGAAGAAGGCTGAGATCAACAGCGTTTTCAGCGGTGAATCCGACAAATTTGTTCTTGTTATCGGCCCCTGCTCCGCAGACAACGAGGACTCGGTAATGGACTATATCCATCGCTTACGCGGCGTTCAGGATAAGGTTGCTGACAAGGTACTTATCGTACCCCGTATCTATACCAACAAGCCCAGAACCACCGGTGAGGGCTATAAGGGTATGCTCCACCAGCCCGACCCCAACCAGAAGCCCGATATGCTCAAGGGAATTATTGCTATCAGAAAGCTGCACATCAGAGCGATTGCAGAGACTGGATTTGCTTGTGCCGACGAGATGCTTTATCCCGAGAATTACAGATATCTGTCCGACATACTTGGATACGTTGCGGTTGGTGCACGTTCGGTAGAGAATCAGCAGCATAGACTCGTTGCAAGCGGCGGTGACATTCCCTTTGGTATGAAGAATCCCACCTCCGGCGACATTACGGTTATGATGAATTCCATTAAGGCTGCTCAGTCGTCCCACGTCTTCCTTTACCGCGGCTGGGAGGTTAAGTCCAGCGGAAATCCCCTTTCCCACGCCATCCTTCGCGGCTACGTTGATAAGCAGGGCAAGTCCCACCCCAACTACCACTACGAGGATCTCTACTCACTCTATGAGACCTATGCGGCGTCGGGCCTTGAAAACCCCGCAGTCATAGTTGACACAAACCACGCGAACTCCGGCAAGCAGTATCTCGAGCAGATCAGAATTGCCAAGGAGGTGCTTCACAGCCGCCGTTATTCCAAGGATGTTGCGAGCATCGTGAAGGGTCTTATGATCGAGAGCTATATTGAGGACGGTTGCCAGAAGATATCCGACCACGAGGTCTACGGAAAGTCCATAACCGACCCCTGCCTTGGCTGGGAAAAGACCGAAAAGCTTATTCTCGACATCGCGGATTCGCTT
>CAZABU010000037.1:0-14334 GCA_964483225.1 uncultured Ruminococcus sp.
TTCCGCGACGATGATTTTTTATATAGTCAAGATAAAACTGCCCGTACTTGCCAATTTGATAATTGGTTTGTTCGGGCAGTTCAAGTTCGGGAACGAGATGCCCATTTTCTTCACGATAGGTTCCACCAAGTGTTTCATACAATGTTTTCATTACAGTATCTCCATTCAAATTATTATTTGCGATATACTGTATCGATTGTCTTTACCACTTGTTATTTTTGAAACCTGCGTTTGCGGACATCAGCTAAACCATAGTGCCTCTTTTTATTAGTTAAGATTTAGAAGTACGATAGACGCTACTCCAAGCAGCATACCTATATTCTGCGTTTTCATTAGTTTTTCTTTATAAACGAACGCCGCTATAAGCCAGGTCGTGATTACCTTCTCTTTGAAAAATGCAACCGTAAAGAGGACCGCGGCGACAATCGAAAGGGCTATCACCATAAAGCCCGAGTCGTATTTACCGTCAAAGTGCACGCTCTGCACGGTCAGCACCGTGGAGCAGGCTCCGTTTCCGATCAATGAGAGAACTGCGAATACCGCCCATTTGAGCGTTATCTCGTTATCACCCTTTTTCGAGTTGATAAGGAAAAGGCTGACTACCAAGAGCAAAATACCGAGGTAGAAGAAAAGGCTAGCCTTGTCATTATCGAAAATAAGGCCGTAGGCGGTAGGTATAAGCAGCGAATAAGACATTGCCAGCGAGGACAGAGACAGGGAGCCCGCGCTGATAGCAAGGAAATTGAAAACGACAGCCATCGAGTATCCAACCGCAAACAGAATAGCGTAAGGAACTATTTCGCCGCTTACGGTGATTTTGAAGCCGCTTTTTATAAGGAAAAACAGACAGGCGCAGGTAACCGACATTGCGCTGAAGATGAACACTCCCCTTCGCCATTTCTGCCGTAGCTTTTCTTTATTACGCTCTGCGCGGCCGTTCCTATAATTATAAGTAAAATGTAAAGTATGTTTAATGCGTACATATCAGCCTATTTTCGCCTTTATCATTCGGTTTATCCGCTCGCGTACCCTAAGCATCTCGTCCTCGGTATGCGCGCATCTTTGGAAGGTAATCTCCGCGCCAAGCTCCTCCTCCATAGCCGCGACTACCTCGGCGTGAGAGTACAGGCTCTCGCAAAGCTCCATCGCTCTTATATCCTGCATAGCCTCCTCGAGAGTCATCATTCTGATGGACTCAAGGGGCTCTCCGTTTTGGTCGGGATAAACGACGAAGGTATCGCCGGCGCACACCCAATCCTCGCCACTCAGGTCAAGGAAGGGGTTTATTGCATCACCGGAGGCTCTGTTGTTGTAATAGTTATAGCCCCAATGCAAGAAGCCGTTTATGCGGAATTTATACATTTGCATACCCAGTGAGCGAGTACGCCAGGAAGGCATTGCAAGATATACGTTGGAATATCCTATGACCTGATTGCAGGCGTAATAGGTCCAGCGCTCGTCTATATCGGCTTCAATGAACGGCTCAATGCTCGCGGTAACGGGAACGGGGATCTCCACGGCTCCGGACTCGTAAAACTCTATCTCCGAGAGCGCGTCCATTATCTTATATCCCTTGAGAATATCGGCAATAGCCGCCTTCTCGCTCATATACTGCTCGAGCGTTTTAGGGGTAGGCTCGTCGGCGATATGATAATAACAGCGGTGATCATCGCCGCGCGCCTTAAGATGTGCCACCAGCGCGGTGAGCATCTCCCGAAGGAAGCGGATGTATTCGGGAGAAAGAGCCATAGTGTCCCAGCCAAACAGGAGCTTATACTCTCCATCCACCGTGGCGTACACCTTAGCCGAATACTGTACGGGCTTCTGATGGAAGAAATGTGACATTTCGATATACTTAATACCTACCCTGTCAAGAATGTCTATCCATCTGTCCAAAAGCGAGAAATCGAAGGAATATACGTTATTCGTAAGGTCTACCTTAACGAGCTGGCTCGGATTTCTGAGATACGGCGGAAATACGTTGAGTGCAGGGGTGAGAATAGGCGTATAGACCATATTTCTTCCGCGCTCTGCCGCGATGCGAAGGAAATCTCTATAATCTCAAAATGTCTGTCCGACCATACCTCAACGTTATAGTAGGAGGCCAGGCAGTCCGCATAAAACCATTGAGTGAAGAGCGTTTTTTGCTCGGGAAGATCTGCGCCGATGACGTCTATCTTCACGCTGTTCTCCGAGAGCTTCGGCTGTTCGTCAAAGATCTTACTACCCGTGTCACCAACGCTCGAGCGTGTGAGCAAAAGCGAGAAGGTGAGGCTTCCGTCGCCGGAAAAGCCCTTCGGAATATCTATCTCGACCCAAACCGAACGAAGCTTATCGCGAGAAACGACAACGTATCCGCCGTAGCGCAGAGGCGTAAGCAGATCGGGATATATGCCCGGGGAGGTACGCAAGTTCTGAGAATCGAATTTGTTCGGATCAACGGGACGCTCCACGGGAACGCTACGCACGTCGCGAAGACTGACGTAAGGGGCAAGGTCACCGTCGATCTTCAGCGTGCAGAACGGACGGGAGGGGATAGGATCCTTCCCCTCATCAACGTAAAGGAACTGAAGCGAAAGCTTTTCTCCCGCCAGCGCGGAAATGTTTGAAAGCGACGCAAAGCTGTCGATCTGATCATCGACAAACGCCTTTATCTGTGAAGAAACGATTTTAGTTTTAAGCATTAGAAAATCCCCTTGATAAAAATTGATTTTTTTTATTTAACGTCTTCTTTTCCGCCTTCCGGGTGGTAAGCCCTATAGCGGTATCAATTATATTTTTTCGTGCCGTTCGGAGGTGGAATATGGCCATCCGCATCGTAAATTCCGAGGTCGGAATTCAAAACCGCGCCTTGTATTATTGCGGTGCTTCCGTGTTTCTGCCTTATTTTATCTATGGTTTCTTCGCGTTTTTTACTTTTCTCGCGATTTTCCGACTCGGCGGCGCCAAAAATATCCAGCTGCTCGCAGGAATGCTCGTTGCGAACGAGAGAGGTAACGCCGACGGTTATCATACGTACAGGCTTTTTCTCTACCCACTCGTCAAGCAATATCCGATAAGCGGTGTCGGCGATCTCACGGGAGATATCGGTCGGGGGATTTTGCGGGCGCTGGCGTTGGACGGATCGGAGATACTCGTCCTTTATCGTCAGCTGTACGGTGCCGCATTTCATACCCATAGCACGAAGCCGTCTGCCGATATCGTCGGCGAGAAAATCTATACCCACGCGGCACTCCTCCTTACCTACCAGATCGTGTCTGAAGGTGAAGCCGGAGCTGACGCTCTTGGCGTCCTCGCGCTCGGTTGCCACCGGGCTGTCGTCAAGGCCCGCGGCGTATCTGTGAAGCTGCTCGCCTATCTTTCCAAAGCGCATCGTGAGGGCTGATACGTCGGCGTTCGCCAAAGCGCCTATAGTGTGTATACCGAGGGCATTCAGCTGCTCTGCGGTTTTTCTACCAACAAAAAGCAGGTCTGACACCGGCAGAGGATATACGATTTCCTTGAAATTTTCTTCATCTATAACCGTCGTTGCATCCGGCTTTTTATAATCGCTGCCGAGCTTGGCAAAAACCTTGTTGAAGGATACGCCGACGGAAACGGTAATACCGATCTCGCGCTTCACGTCCTCGCGTATCCGCTCGGCGATCTCAAATCCGGAGCCAAAGAGCTTTTTGCTGGCGGTAACGTCGAGCCAGCTCTCGTCAATGCCGAAGGGCTCTATCATATCGGTGTATCGGGCGTATATCTCATTGACGCGGCGGGAGAATTTTATATACTCGCCGTGATGCGGTCTTGCTATAACGAGATTGGGGCATTTTTTCTTTGCGGAATAGACGGTTTCCGCCGTCTGTATGCCGTATTTTTTTGCCAGCTCGTTTTTGGCAAGGACTATGCCGCGTCGCTCCTCCTGACTTCCGCACACGGCCATGGGAACGCCGCGATACTCAGGATGCAGGGCGGTTTCCACCGAAGCAAAAAAGCTGTTGCAGTCACAGTGGAGTATTACCCTTCCCATCAGTCTGCCTCCTTATAGGGCTGCTTACGCTTGGGAGTGCCTTCCTTTAGAGTGAAGGTAAAGCGAGTGCCATCCTTAGCCTCCGGGTCTATCCATATACTCTCCTCGTGGGCATCGATGATCGTCTTGGAAATATAAAGGCCGAGGCCTACGCCGGACTTATCAAGAGAACGGCTCTTATCGGTCTTGTAGAATCTGTCAAAGACCAGCTTCATCTCCTCAGTGGCAATACTTTGCCCCTCGTCGTAAACGCTGACGGATATCTTTTTATTAGCGATACGGCTGACGGTTATTGAGAAGACTCCGCCCTCCTTTGCAAATTTTATAGCATTGTGGCAAAGATTGTAGATGACCTGATGGATAGCATCCTTGTCGGCGCTGACTATCATATCGTCCTCTGCATCAAAGGCCACGTCAAGCTTCTTGTCCTCTATCTTCTGCTCAAAGGATATGAGAACGAGTCTTGCCATCTCGGCCACGTCAAAGTCTGTATAATTGAACTTTCGCTCTCCGGATTCGAGCTTCGATACGTCGAGTATCTGAGAAACGAGCCTTGAGAGCCTGTGTACCTCGGAGGAAATAACACCGAGATAGTACTCGTGCTTTTCGGGAGGAATGGCACCGGAGTTTATGCCGTCGATGAAGCCGGCTATCGTTGTCATCGGAGTCCTCAGCTCGTGAGAGACGTTTGCAAGGAAGGAGTTACGCATTTTCTCAAGGCTGTCAAGAGAATCGGCCATATTATTAAAGGCCACAGCAAGCTCGGACACCTCGTCCTTACCGTAGACGGGAACTCTGATAGAGAAATCGCCCTTTCCGAATTTCTTCGCCGCACCGGTCATCGTGCGCAGGGGGTGAACTATTCTCTCGGTAATAAAGTATGCCGCGATAACGGCGGCAAGCATGACCCACACCGAGCTGTTAATGACCGTCTGACGGGTAACGCTCGTGAGCGCGTCCTCGTTTGCCGTAGATACCAGCGTCATAACGTAGCCGCGAAGCTCACCTGCGGTTATCACCTGTTCTGCGTGGACGATAGAATTTTCCTTCAGTAATCCGTCAAGCGTGCCTCGATGCTCAAGATGCCCGTAGCCGTCCTGGTCTGCTACCGTGTTAAAGCTCGATAGATCAACCGAGCCGAGCTCTCCGCTCACGACCGATTCCTTTACGCCATCGGAACGGATAGCCTCCGGAACAGCGGTGGAAAGAAATATTCTTCCGTCGACTCCTGTTATAACTATATCTACCTGAGTATCGAGATTAACTACAGGGTCGACGATCGAGGGTAGGCTGCCGAACTTTACAGCCGTTTCCAGATCCTCAACCTCGCTTTCCACAAGATGGTCAACTATTACTCTGCCGGAAAGCTCCAGCTTTTCCTCGACGTCCTCGTTTACGTAGTCACGGATAATAGAGGTTATTATTCCCGAAAGGATCAAGAAGCTCACGAAGGTTATTACGATAAATGCGGTAAGATACTTCGAGAACGATGTTTTGAACATTACTCTACCTCCTCTTTTATCAAGTTCACAGTTATTTTATCATATTTTAACACGTATTGTCAAATATTTTGTGCAAATAAGATTGACTAAATTTGAAATTTGTGTTAAAATGTATGTCGATATAAAAAAGCGGCCATCTGCCGCATATAACAGGAGAAACAAAATGACGGTTACAAGATTCGCACCCAGCCCTACCGGCTATATGCATATAGGCAATCTGCGCACGGCGCTCTATTCTTATCTCATTTCAAAGCACGACGGCGGTAAGTTCATACTCCGTATCGAGGATACCGACAGAGAGCGACTTGTGGAGGGAGCCACCGACGTTATAAAGTCCACGCTCAAAATGACCGGACTTTCCTACGACGAGGGACCCGACGTCGGCGGCGATCACGGTCCTTACGTTCAGTCGGAGCGTAAGGCGATCTATATGGAGTATGCAAAGAAGCTTGTGGATATGGGCGCTGCCTACTACTGCTTCTGTACCAAGGAGCGTTTGGAGCAGCTTCACGAGGAGGATGCCACCGGCGGCTACGACAGACACTGCAGAAATCTCTCGAAGGAGGAGGTCGAGGCTAATCTTGCCGCAGGACTTCCCTTCGTTATCAGACAAAAAATGCCTCTTGAAGGCGTAACCAGCTACACCGACGAGGTGTTCGGTGAGATATCTACCGCGAACTCCGAGCTCCAGGACCAGATCCTTATGAAGGCCGACGGTTATCCCACCTACAACTTCTGCCACGTAGTTGACGACCATCTTATGGGCGTGACCCACGTTGTGCGCGGATCCGAGTATCTGACCTCTACCCCCAAATATGCGCTTCTTTACGATGCCTTCGGATGGGACAGACCTACCTATGTGCATCTTCCCCTGCTTATGGGTAAGAACGCCGACGGAAGCGTGTCAAAGCTCTCCAAGCGTCACGGTGCCGTATCCTTCCAGGACCTTGTCGCCGACGGATATCTGCCCGAGGCTATCGTAAATTATATCGCTTTGCTCGGCTGGTGCCCGAAGAACTCCGAGACCGAGTTCTTCAACTTAGAGGAGCTGAAGGAGGCCTTCACCATTGACGGCGTTTCCAAGTCGCCCTCTGTTTTCGATTTTGAAAAGCTGCTGTGGTTCAACGGCGAGTATATCCACAAGCTGGACGATGCGACCTTCGCCGAAAAGATTGAAGGCTTTATCACAACTGATATTCCCGCAAACATCAACAAGGAAAAGATGCTCGGCCTTCTCAAGACGAGAATCTCCACTCTCAAGGAGATCAACGACAAGATGGCCTTCTTCCTCGCACTTCCCGAGTACGAGTGCGAGCTCTTCCTCAACAAAAAGAACAAGATCGCCGATTTCGGCATTGTAAAGACGGTGCTCGGCGAGGCAAAGGCCGTGCTTTCCGGAGTCGAATCCTTCGACAACGACACCCTATTTGCGGCTCTGATGCCTATTGCGGAGAAGCTGGCTATCAAGACCGGTACGCTGATGTGGTGCATCAGAATCGCGGTTTCCGGTATGGCGGCAACTCCCGGCGGCGCAACGGAGATCATGGAGGTTATAGGAAAGTCCGAGAGTCTTGCGAGAATCGACAAGGCGCTGAAAAAGCTTTCCTAACCGATTCGTCCATAGAGCGAAGTCAAAAAGAGCAGACAAATTGTCTGCTCTTTTCTATTGATCTTCAGTTCAGAGTTATCAGGCTCGCAGGTATTTTCAAAATTAAACCGAATCTAGGCAGCCTTCAATTATTCCCCAAATGAAAACAAACCCAAAGCCGATAACATATCCCACACCAATAGCGGCGTACTTGATCACGTAGAAGAGGCCGATGGCGGGATATTTAAGAATGTGATATACAGCAAGGATCGGTATTTTGAAAACGTAATACACGGCCAAAAACGGGATTTTTACTATGTGGAAAATTCCAAGACCTATGTATTTGAATATAAGGAAGATAACCTTGCCTATAAACTTGATAACGCGCCAGATCGTCTTGAAAATACCGCCGATGAACTTCAAAATACACATCGGTATAAACATAATGGCTCGGAACAGACCCACGAACAGCTTGCCGATACCCTTGAATATGCCGACCACTATACGCTTGCATTCTTCCTTGCGCTTCTGACGGACGATACGCCTGGTATCCACGGCCTGCGCCTCGTATTGCTTGAGGCGGTTGTAGGCATCTACGTCCACCAGCTCCAGAAGCCTCTTATACTCCGCGGTCTTTTCAAAATGAGCGGTGCAATATCCAAGCTCGTATTCCTCGTAAGCATGATAACGGGCGAGCAGATAACCGATATAGCCATCGGGGACGTCCGGATATTTCTCGAGAAAGGCCTTGAACGAGTCTCTTGCCTTTTCCCACGCTCCCATCCGGAGAAGCTCGTTTGCAGCTTCTGCAAGAGTCTTTGCCTCCGGGGTGAGAATATAGATGGAGTTATCCTTCGAGGTTTCGGTGCTCTCGTCGGACAAGCGCCCCCATACCACCTCATTTACCAAAGAGTTCCACTCGTTTACCCAAACGTCAGGCTTATTTTTTGCCTCACAGTATATCTTAAGGAAGGGGCTGTCATAAAAGGCTTTCGTTTGAATCTTTTCCACACTCGCCGGCACTGTAACCTTCAGCAGGCTTATACAATGAGCGAACGCCTCGACTCCTATCCACGTGACACTACCGGGGATATCCACCTTGCGCAGGCGCTTACATTCGGAAAACGCATACCTGGTTATCGTCACGACGGTGTCCGGAATTATAACGTTCTCAAGTTTTTTGAATTTGTAGAGCGCTCGCTCGCCGATCTCGATCACAGGCCTTCCCCTGTATCTTGACGGAAGCTCAAGTTGCCTTTGACGGCGCAATTTGCGGCTCTTTATGGCGGTCAGCACATAGCCTTTAGTCTTTTCCTCAAAGGTATAGCCGGCCTTTTCCAACGCCACGGTATGCATAACGTCATCGTGATATGCGATAACACGCTCTATGGCTTCGGCATTACTGCCGTTAATTATATTCTTGTACGCCTCCTGCTTATCGAAGGGCTTTCTAAGGGTGGGAAGCAGAGCCTCGTCGGTAAGCTTCAGTGCGACGAGGAGAAGGCCTATGCTACCGTCGGGCAGCTCCGGATGCTCCGTGGCAAGATTTTTATATGCAACCTTAGCCTTTCTCCACTTTTTAGCAGTAAGAAGCGCTGACGCCGCATCTACCTTGCCCCGCACCTCGGGAGGCAGCTCACGTGCAGTGACGAGGGAAGTTTCCGGTTCCTCGGGCAGAAGCTCCTCGGAGATCTCTTCAAAGGATTCCGTTGATTCAAATGCGCCGGCCTGTGAGTCGGACTCCTCCGCGATTTCGGTCGCAGAAGTAAGGTCCTCGTTTATATCCACACTCTCCTTATTATCCGGGGATCCCTGATCACTAAGCGTTTCGGCCAGCAAATTTACAAGTCCCTGCTCGACCGACTCAAAATTATTATTGAGAACAGGCTCCTCGGCGGCAGTGGAGGCTTGATTGTCGACGACCTCCTTCAAGGCCTTTTCCAATGCCGCCCCATTAGTAAGCTCCGAGATCGGAGCACTCAAATCGGCGCCCCATACCACCGTACAGCGACAGCCCTTCCATTTCGTACTCCAGCCGACAGGAGTCTTTTTTGCCTGCGCAAAGACCTGCAGGTCGCGACAGCCCTTGAAAACTCCCTCGCCGATGATCCTTACGTTATCGGGAATAGTCACCCTTGTTAGGCTCTCGCAGGATTCAAAGGCGGCATCTCCAATAACTCTAATCTTTTTGGATATGGCAACCTCACCAAGTTTTTTACACCCCTTGAAGGCCTCGGAACAAATCTCAATTACGGGAAGTCCCTGATGCTCCTCGGGAAAAATCACGTGGGTTGCGTACCTGTCGCATCCGGTTATTTTATAGTGTTTTCCGTCCGCGGAAAGCTCGTAGGCAAGTCTTGCCTCTACTACGCTATTTTCTGACATTTTCTATCTCCAATGTAAACTAAAGTTTGAATTTCGCTGTTGTTTTCATTAGTTTTTGCCTTTCATCTGATCAATGACTGCTATGATTTTTGATCAGAAGAACGAGAATATAAGGCCGAGAATCGCAATACCTAAGTATATCAGCAATATTATTCCGCCAATTTTTAATATCCAAAGAATAATCCTACCGACAGTCCCGAAGGCATCACCGATAAATTCAAACAATCCGCCAAATACGTCCGATAAAAATTCCCATACGTTAAGTATTACGTCTTCCCATAGCCATTCGAGAACACTCACTATAATATCCCATATAAATTCAAGCAGACCGAGGAGAAAAACTCCAACCGTGGGAAGAGCTTCTAAAAACAGCCATTTTATTCCTATGAGCAACGCCCTGCCAAAAGCGGGAAAACCTTCATGCCAAAGCCACTTAAAGCCGCTGACAATTGTTCGGCCAAGCGACGGCAACCCATCATCCCTAAGCCACACATATACGGATATTATCAGTTCCTTTACAAAACCGACAAAAAAGAGAAGCCCAACCCACGTATACTTCAGTATCGTAAACAACACTCTACCAATAGCGCGGAGCGCTGTGGTTATACAGTTGAGGACTATTGTTGCTATTCGACTCGACTCTTCCTTGATACGTTCACGGATTATTCTCCGTATGTCTTGTGCCTGACGCTCGTACTCCTTGAACTTATTATATGTATCCACATCGAGCTTTGCCATAAGCTCAATGTACTCCGCGCTCTTCTCGTAGCGCCTAAGTCTGCAGGATAATTCAAACTCATCATAAAGATGAAATTTGGCGAGCAGACTGCCGATATATCCCTCGGAAATGTCCGGATGCGCATCTATTATCGCCCTGTAGGCAATCTTAGCCTTCTTCCATTTTCCAGACTTCAAAAGCAGTTCGGCCTCTTCGATCATACGTCGCTCATCTTCGTTGAGCAGATAGATTGAATTATCCTTTGAGGTCTCCATACTGTCGTCTGTCAGTCGTCCCCAAACGACGTTCCTCACACCCGCATCCCAATCACTTGCCCAGTCTTCGGGACATTTCTTTGCTTCACAGTACACAGACAAAAACAGGCTATGATCAAAAACACACGCTGATAGGTTGGTGACATTTTTCGGAAGCAATACTCTTCTGAGGCTGAAGCAAGAGGAAAACGCCTGCTTTCCTATACTTTTTACGCTAACGGGGATTTCGGCCTTTCTAAGCATTACACAACCGGAAAAGGCCGACTTGCCAATCAGGTTGACAGTATCGGGGATCCCCACTCTTCCAAGAAGGAAGTACCACAAAAAAGCGCCGTCGTCAATTCTGTTTACAGTCTTTCCCATATAATGAGAAGGAATATCTATCTGCCTCTTGAATCGTGCCAAGAACTTCATTCCGCTGACGGCATAGACACCACCGTCATCTCTAAATCTGAAGCCCTGTTTATTTACCGCTACGGTATGCTTAACTTCCTCGTTATATGCAATTATCCTATCGGCGACCCCTCTGTCACCAAGATTCGTTATGTCTTTATACTCCCCGAGCTTATCAAAGGGTTTAGTCTGCTTGATAAGCTCGGACTCATCAACCAGCTTAAGCCTTGCAAGAAGACGTCCTATATAACCCGCAGGCAACTCGGGACGATCAACCGATATTTTCTCGTAGATCTCCATTGCCCTCCGCCACTTCTTCGCCATCAGCAGCGCCGACGCGGCATTCAGACGACTTCGTATTTCAGGCTCAATAGTATAATCAGATGCATCTGCGACAAACTCTGCCTTTGATACCTCGCGCAAAGTGTATCCCCACACCACGGGGTTATTATCAATATTCCATCCTTTGCTCCAACCGCCACGCCTTGCTTCGGACTCGGAATATATGCTCAGCTTGTCACATCGGCCAAATGCGCGTTCGCCAATGCTGACGATATTCCTTGAAAGTGCCACGCTACGTAACTTTACACATTCAAAAAAAGCTTCCCTACCAATCGCACCAACGCTTTCAGGGATAACCACACTCGTAAGCGGACATCCTTCAAAGGCTGAATCACCGATCGCCACAACGCGTTCCGGAACCGTAACGTTCTTCAGCTTTGTATGTGCGAAGGTCGACTTAGCAATTTTTGTTACACCGTCGGGGATCCTCACGCTCGAAATTCCGGAGGACATAAAAGCAGAATCCCCAATATTGACAACTCCTGCGGGGATCTCTGCGCTTTTAAGTTTTTTGCAACCCATAAAAGCCGAAGAGCCTATGTCCTTAAGACTGTCAGGCATAATGACCGTCTTCAAATGCTTGCCGTCATAGAAGGCCATATCTCCAATTTTCTCAACGCCGTCCGGAATGACGAAACGGGACGCAATCTTACCCATAGCATACTGCAAAAGGGTTTTGCCGTCCTCAAAGTAGAGATTGCCATCTATCGACTTATATATTTTGTTGTCTTCTTCAACCCAAATTTTCTTCAAGCTATCACACTTGTTAAATATAAATCCGTCAATTCTGATTACACTGGCAGATATCAGCACGATTTTAAGCCGTTTACAGTATTCGAACGCATCGCCACAGATATGAGTAACTCCGTTCGGTATTTTCACCATAGTTAAAAGCACGCAACCCGAAAAAGCCGCTTTACCAATAGTGGTAACACTACCGGGTATCGTTATGCTCTCTATTTTCAACGACTTGAAAGCTCCGGCACCGATCTCTGTTACCGGTAGACCTGAATATATGTCGGGAATTTTTATGTTTGCGATAGAAAAAGATGCCGATGTCTCACAGCCGACAACCTTATAAGATCTGCCGTCAGCATTCAGCTTATATATCAATTTCGGTTCAGCGTACGCTTTTGCCATTTTTACATTTCTCCACAATATTTTGGAATGTCTTAATGAAAATGCTTATCAAACGTAATTTTTCGCCCATATCTGACACAGCCTGCAATACATAGAACTAACACCAAAGGCGACACACTCATGAACTATATGCCACCTTGCGGTGATTTTTCCACACCACGATAAATCTATCAACACTCCCAGATATCCGAAAGAAGCGGGAGCGTATTTACGTCGTCGGGTATTTCTACAAGATAAAGCTGATATAGCCCGACTCGTCAGAGGTATAGAGCACGTGACGGCCATCGGGAGTTACGCGAGGGTGGACGTGGCACTCCTGCTGCTTGAAGGAGGAGCGATGCATACAAAGGGCGCGGGGCTGCTCGTAGCCGTCCTCACCGAGCTTCCAGAGGCGAAGATACATTCCCCTGCGGTCGCCGTCACCTATTATGAGATTCTCGTCCGCCGAGAAGATATGCCCCGTATGGAAGGGGAATTCGTAGGCGCGGTCGTCGGTGCCGTCAAAATTCACCGCTCCGAGCTGTACCCTGCCGTGTAGATCCTCATCGGTAAGGCCGTCACGCCAGCATTCAAGCACGCCGTGATATCCAAGGCGCTTGCCGTCGGCAAACCAATACTCGTGACCGATAGCCTCCCTCTCGGCGCAGGGGTGAAGCTTCCATACACGGCGCTCCACGATATCCATCGCCCAAAGGCGGTGATCCACCTTATCCCAAAAGCCCTCGTGACAGAAGGTCAGCTTGTTGGGGTCGGTGGGCGAAGCGTTGACGTGAGCGATGAAGTTATTCTCCTCAAAGATACATTCGGCGCCCGAGCCGTCAATGGCTATCCTCATTATCATGGAATGAGGGTGACAGTCGAATGTTCCCTGCAGGGTGTTCTCCTTGCGACGGCCGCTCACGTCCTCAAAAACCGAGGTATAGGCGTATTTCCCGTCGGCGCCTATACTTACGATATGATTATTGTATCCGTCGGGTACGTTATAAATAACGCGGGTCGATTTTGATTTAATATCGATTGCGTAGAGCTTTCTCTTACTGAAAAATACAGCCACCGCCGACTCGCTGTGTACGAAGGTCAGCTGAAGGGCGTTACCCGCAGGGTAACCGGGATCTGGCAGATCGGTTATCTGCTCTATCTCGCCGCTCTCAAGCTCGAGGGTATAGAGATTTGGTACGCCGCTTCTGTCGCTTGAAAAAACAAGGCTGCGACCGCCGTCAAAGAAGCAATTATTAGTAAAATACAGGTGATTTGAGTTAGTACGCAGAGAGGTCAAGCGGGTAACCGTGGCGCCCGTCACTTTATCGATATAAGTGAATTTTTCGGATTTATAACCTTTCATGATAAGCTCCGTTCACAAAAGTTTAACATATTTATTATAACAATTATACAAATTGTTGTCAAGTGTTGTCGAACTATTCGACCTAAAGATTTGAGATTTTTGACAAAAATAAAACGGCAAGGAGTTGTTTTGGGCTTCCTTACCGTTTTTTAGTTTTGGTTATACAGTCGGTTATGCCAGCTCGGCAATACCCGTATAAAGCTCGTAATATCTTCCCTTCTGAGCAAGGAGATCGTCATGGTCGCCGCGCTCTATTATCTCTCCTCGCTCAAGCACCATTATAGCGTTGGCGTTGCGGACAGTGGAAAGACGGTGAGCTATGACGAAGGTGGTCCTGTCCTTCATCAGTCTGTCCATACCGTGCTCGATATGGCGCTCGGTCCTTGTATCGACGGAGCTGGTGGCCTCGTCGAGAACGAGTATCGGTGCATTGGAAAGGGCCGCTCTTGCAATATTAAGAAGCTGGCGCTGCCCCTGGGAAAGATTGGCCCCGTCGCCCTCAAGAACGGTATCGTAGCCCTTCTCCAGCCTCATAATGAAGCTATGGGCGCTGGCAGTCTTTGCGGCGGCTATAACCTCCTCGTCTGTGGCGTCAAGCCTGCCGTAACGGATATTTTCCATTACCGTACCCGTA
>CAZABU010000038.1:0-5043 GCA_964483225.1 uncultured Ruminococcus sp.
GGGAACAAAGCCGATGTTCAGCTTGGACTGCACGGGCTGCTTTTCTACATCGTAGCCGCAGATCTCAATACTTCCTGCGGTAATTGTCTGAATGCCGACGATACTCTTAATTATGGTGGATTTTCCGGCGCCGTTGGGGCCAAGGAAGCCGAAGATCTCGCCGCCGTGTACGTCAAGGCAGGCGTTTTCAACGGAATAATGCTTGTTGTTTCCGTATCTCTTGGAGAAGCCCTTGAGCTGAATGCGAGGCGAATCGTCACCGCTTACGGGCTCGTTCTCGGCTTTGCCACCGAGGAATACTAAAAGCTCTTTTTTCATTCTCTTATAATCTCTTTCTCTAAGTCTTCTGTCCTCTGCTGCGTCCCAGCTTGTGAACAGTATTTCGTAAAGGAACCACACGCCCGCGGTAAGAAGTATGTAAACGCAGAAGAATATAACCTGATATATGGGGTAGAAGGTAAACTTCAGATCGTTGATATTGAAGGTGAAAGTGAAGTTTCTGGTATCCTCCGCCCATTTTCCAAGCTTCTCAACGATGAAATCACTGTTAAGGAAGAAGTAATCGACACTGCCGTAGTTGGAGAACCAGGCGTTGATGATGAGCATCAGGACGAAGTAAACGCAGAATGCTATCAGTGAGTACACCCATTCCCTGAACTTCGGCCGCTTGAATATCTTCAGCGCGATAAAGAGAACGGGGCTGAAGAATGCGGGATAATGGTTGACCCAGTAGATTATTCTCGAGGTTGCCAGCGCGTTGACGCTGTCGGAGGTGTTGGGCATAAGCATTGCAAGGAACGCGCCCAGTACGTTTATGAATAAGCAGAAGTAGAAGAGCTTGTCAAGCTTCAGCGTCAGGCAAAGAGGGAAGAGGAACATTGCTGTGTTGCAAAGATGCAGAGGCCATGCCAGCGGATCTGCGAAGCTTTCGAAGGTAAAGCTGGAAAGATAGGTCCAAAGCCATGCAAAGGACATATAGATCATAGCAAAGCGCTTTACTTCGTAGCTCTTGTCCTTGAGAACGTGGAAGATGACGAAGGGAAGAATTATTCCTATGTAGAGCACCATCCTGTGCTCAAAGGTCAGGTCGTTTACGTTGACGGACGCGTCAAGGTAGCCTATGAGCGCCTGAGGTATGTAGCCCGGCATAAACGCGAGTATTGCGAAGGGCAGTATCCAGAGCATATTGATGATCGCCTTCTTTGTGGGCAGATGCTCCTTTTCGGTAAGCACCTTGGATACCGCAAGTCCGAGTCCGAGTCCGATCTCGATCGCCAGCAGCAGAGTACGTACGTCAAAAACCTCAAAGGCCTCGGGGCCGGAGATCGCAACGGCGTAGGTTCCAAAGAACACGAGATCCAGCAACAGCATCGGAACGGAGAAGAACTTGGAGATGTTCTTCAGAGTTTCAAACTCGTAGATCTGATCCGTCACTATGCACATCAGCGCGGTGAAGGTGAACCAGACGAGGAAGAGCGCGAGCACCGTCTGCGCTATATTGTCACCAAAGGGGGAATACATATTGAGTCCCTGTACGTAGTATATCGCCTCTCGTTCAAGCAGATACCGTACCGTTGCCACTATCACCAGCAGTATTGCCGCGATGGTCCTCGGCCACTTCAAGGAAACTCCTTTCCTCTTTGCCAGATAAGCACCGCCTACCAGCAATGCGGCAAGCGTGAGTGCCGCGAGTATATAAACGAATTTCATTTCTACTCCAAATCTATTTTTTATTATTGACTTTCGCCAACCAAGTTGATTATACGCCCTTAAAATATGTTTGTCAACTGTCAAAATTCGCATTTTTGACAATAAATGGCAAAATTAAGGTTGTTTTAAGAATACTTAAGATATTTAAATATTTGTATTATTAAATATTATTAAAAAACGGCCCCTTCTCGAAGAAGGAGCCGTCGCTTAATTATTAAAATCTATTAAATAAAGGGGCGTCTGTCAAGAACAAGACGGAGGGGCTTGGTGCTGACGATCTCACCGGGAAGGGCAGCCTGAAGCTCAGCCAGAGCGCAAACCGCGCCGAAGAGCATATGCAGGTCGTTTGCTCTGTCGTGAGTATCGTAGTCGAGGGATTCCATCCAGGAGATGAACTTGCCGGCAAAATCTCTGATTCTGTCCTTCGCCTCGTGGAAGCGGTGGGGAGTCTGGCGGGTAGCTCTGTTGAGAGCGAATACCCAGTCTATCTCGTTGAAGCCGATCCATTTTCCGAAGTGCTCGCCGAGCTTGTTGTTGTCGTAGAGATATATACAGGTATCAACGAGCTTTTCGGGATACTTCAGAGGCTTCTTTGCGTATTGCATATTGAACATATAGTGGAACCAGCCGTTCAGATGGAAGTACTCGGGAACAGGGCCCTTGTTAATGGTGCCGATTCTCGACATACCCCATTCCGGGTCGGTGTTGTCATAAA
This sequence comes from uncultured Ruminococcus sp., assembly GCA_964483225.1. GTDB lineage: Bacteria > Bacillota > Clostridia > Oscillospirales > CAG-272 > UBA1740. The sequence continues at coordinate 2,426 of CAZABU010000038.1, forward strand.
TGAGATCAAAGTAATACTGCTGCCACTCGAGATCCACATTGTCAGTAAGCACGCCAACAACGTATGCGCCCGCACCTCTGTGAGAAGCGCTCCAGGGCTGTTCAACCCAGGTGAGAGAATCGAGAAGTCCCTTGATACCTTCCTTGGTGAAGAACTGAAGCATGGTCTTCTGAGGATACTTGGGAACTGCATCAAAAAGCTCAAGCGCAGCGGTACAGTGTGCCGTGGTGTGGATGAAGTGGTGAGTATGCTCCTCGAAAAGTCCGGTTTCCTCATTCTGAAGGCTCTGAAGTGCCTCGCAGGCCTCATCTCTTGCCTTTCCGGTGGGGAATCGGTTAATGGTGTAAAGAATGTTCATGGCATCGGCACAGCCGTACTCGTTGATGCCCATTTTTCTGGAATTATTGGAATCCTGCCAGAGATAACGGGCGTATGCGCCGTTGCCGAGATAGTGGCTCTCTACCACGCCTGCGATTTTTTCAATGAGAGAATCGAGATTGATCATTTTGTTGTTTCCTCCACGGTTTACATTATTAATTATATAAAAGGACGTCTGTCAAGCACCAGGCGTAAGGGCTTCGTGCTTACAATTTCTCCGGGCAGGGCAGCCTGGAGCTCTGCTACGGCACACATAGCGCCGAACAGACAGTGCAGGTCGTTGATACCCTCGTGGGTAGCAAAGTCCATAGCCTCAAGATTTGCAATATAGGTTTTTGCGAAATCGAGCAGTCTTGCTTTTGCCTCCGCAAAGCGGTGAGGCGACTGACGGGTAGCTCTGTTGAGCGCGAACACCCAGTCTATCTCGGCAAAGCCCACTCCGGTTCCAAAGCCCTTGCCAAGCAGCCCGTTGTCGTACATATAAATGCAGGTGTCGATAAGCTTTTCGGGGTATTTCAGCGGCTTTTTCGCATATTCCATGTTAAACATATAGTGGAACCAGCCGTTGAGATGATGGTTCATCGGCGCAGGATGGCCGTCAATGGTGCCTTTTCTCGACATTCCCCATTTCGGGTCAGTGTTTTCGTAAAGGAGATCGAAGTAATACTGCTGCCACTCGAGATCAACGTTGCCGGTGAGCACGCCGATAACGTAGGTGCCGGCACCCTCATGGGAATCTCTCCAGGGAGCCTCGGTCCAGCGTAAGCCGTCAAGGAGCTTTTTTAACCCCTCCTTGGTGAAATACAAATACTCGAGCATTCTCTTTTGCGGGTATTTCGGAACGGCATCAAAGAGCTCTATCGCCGCAGTGCAGTGCGCCGTGGTGTGAATGAAGTGGTGAGTGTGCTCCTCAAAAAGTCCGGTTTCCTTGTCCTGGAGATTTGAAAGGGCCTCGAGAGCCTCCTCTCTTGCCTTCCCGGTGGGGAATCGGTTAATGGTGTAAAGAATATTCATAGCGTCGGCACAGCCGTATTCGTTTACGCCCAGCTTTCGGGAGTTGTCCTTGTTTTGCCAAAGATAACGTGCGTATGCACCGTTACCGAGGTAATGCCGCTCGACTACCTCGTACACCCGCTCGATAAAGTTGTCAAGATTGATCATAGCGTGTCCCTTCGTAAAAATTTAAGATACAAATACATTTTAGCAAAGTTCACAGCATAAATCAAGTGTTTAGGAAAAATAAACCTGCAAAATATTTTCACGAAAGGGGTTGATTTTTGTAATAAAGTGTGCTATAATAGCACCGCTAAATTAAATACGCTTATCAAGAGAGGCGGAGGGACTGGCCCTGTGAAGCCCGGCAACCTGTAGTTTTATAAGGTGCCAATTCCTGACAGATGAGTTATGCTCTGGTGCTTGGGATTGGTAGTCGGTCCCAAGCACCTTGCTTTTGAAGGAAAGGAAAAATTATGAGAAAAATGCTTTTTACCTCTGAGTCTGTGACCGAAGGACATCCCGACAAAATCTGTGACAAGATCTCCGACGCCATTCTCGACGAGATCCTTGCCCAGGATCCCGAGAGCCGCGTAGCCTGCGAGAGCTTCGCCACCACCGGTATCATCACCGTTATGGGTGAGATCACCACCAAGGCCCGTATCGACGTGCAGAAGATCGTGCGTGACACCGTGGCAGAGATAGGCTACGACAGGGCAAAGTACGGCTTCGATGCAACCACCTGTGCCGTTCTCAGCTCTATTCACGAACAGAGCGCGGACATCGCCCTCGGCGTTGACAAGAGCCTTGAGGCGAAGGAGGGGGCGCAGACCGACGGCTTTGATACCGGCGCCGGTGACCAGGGCCTTATGTTCGGCTATGCCTGCGACGAGACTCCCGAGCTTATGCCTCTCCCTATTTCTCTTGCACATAAGCTTGCAAAGCGCCTGACCGAGGTCAGAAAGAACGGCAAGCTCTCCTATCTCCGACCCGACGGCAAGACTCAGGTCACCGTTGAGTACGTTGACGGTCAGCCGAAGCGCGTTGATACCGTCGTCGTTTCCACCCAGCATAGCGCGGAGATAGATTCCGCAACCATCAGAAAGGATATTATAGATCAGGTCATTCTTCCTATTATCCCCAAGGAGCTTCTTGACGGAAAGGTGAACATCTACGTTAACCCCACAGGCAGATTCGTTATCGGTGGACCTCAGGGCGACACCGGTCTTACCGGCAGAAAGATCATC
>CAZABU010000038.1:5053-14182 GCA_964483225.1 uncultured Ruminococcus sp.
CCCACCAAGGTTGACCGCTCTGCCTCCTATTCGGCACGCTACGTTGCCAAGAACATCGTCAAGGCCGGCCTTGCAAGAAAGTGCGAGGTACAGATCGCTTACGCTATCGGAATTGCAAAGCCCGTATCGGTAATGATCGATACCTTCGGTACCGCTACCGTAGCGGAGGAGAAGATCTGTGCCGCAGTGGACAAGCTCGTTGACCTTCGTCCTGCCGCTATAATCAGTAAGTTCGAGCTTAGAAAGCCGATCTACAAGCAGCTTGCCGCTTACGGACACATGGGCAGAGAAGAGCTCGGTGTCAAGTGGGAGGAGTGCGATATCGCAGATCAGCTCGCAGAGCTTTGCAAGTAAATAAAAATGCGACCCAATCTCGGGTCGCATTTTTTACCGCTTTAGCGGTACACTCTCGGGGAGCGGAGAATTGGTAATAACCTCGTCTACCTCGTCGGCTTTGCAGAGGGTGTTGAGGTAGATGAGGCCGAATTTGCTGGAATCGCAGAGCATGACCGTTTTCTTCGAGTGCTTCATCATAATTCTGCGCATGCTGTTCTCGTCAATGGAGCTGTCGGTAGCGACGCCCTCGTCGGACAGACCGCGGCAGGAGAAGAAGGCGATATCCGCATTGTACCCCGCCAGGGTTCTTTCCGCATCCGGTCCCTTGTAGGCAAAGGACTGGGATACCATCTCGCCGCCGGTACAGAGAGTCTTAATGCCCATAGTTGCAAGGGCGATTGCCGTCTTTGCGCCGTTGGTGATAACGAACAGGTTCTGGAATTTGGCAAGGTGTGGCAGAAGACAGTACGCGCTGGTGGAGGCGTCAAGCATAATAGTATATCCGTCCTTGATCCTCGTGGCGGCGATCTCGGCAATTTGGTGCTTCGCTCTCTGCTCGGTCATATCGCGGGTTATCAGCGGAATATGAACGTCGGGAGAAATCGAGCGGAGCGAAACTCTGCCGTTTTTGCATTCCAGAACGTTCTTCTTTTTGAGCACCTGAATATCGCGCCTGACCGTCGGCTCGCTTACGTAGAGCTTTTGTGCCAGCTCGCTGACCGTGTATTCCCGCTCGGAAAGCAGCTGAAGATACTCGTTTTCTCTGTTATATATGGGCATGGCGATCTCCTTTTATCATCGAAATAATCATCATACTCATTATTATAATCAATTCGTGAGCATTTTGTCAAGTTTTATTGAAAATATTGACTCGCGGTGCCCGGTTGTGTATAATTTAGGTGTAAAAAGAAAGGGGTAGAGCCATGATTCACAAAATGAACGGACAAAGGTGCTCCTGCGGCAGACCTCACGTTATGCCGGTGGATAGGGTACTGATAGGCAAGGGCGTTGTTAAGGAGATCGCCGCCGTTGTCGCCGAATACGGTGCAAGGCATGCATATGTGATCTCGGATAAAAATACTTATGCCGCCGCGGGAGAGCGAGTTTGCGAGCTTCTGCGCGAGGGCAGGATAGAATACAGCTCTTACGTTTTTCCCGAGGAGCATCTCGAGCCCGACGAGCACAGCGTCGGCTCCGCGGTAATGCACTATGACACTCGCGCGGATATAATCATTGGCGTCGGCTCCGGCGTGATCAATGATATAGGCAAGATACTTTCTAAGGTTACGGGAAAGCCCTACGTCATCGTCGGCACGGCTCCCTCGATGGACGGCTTCGCCTCCGATTCCTCGTCTATGGCAAGAGACGGGGTGAAGATATCCTTGCCCTCGGCTTGCCCGAAGGTAATAATCGGAGATACCGATATTCTGAGAAAGGCGCCGCTGAAGATGATAAAGGCGGGTCTCGGAGATATTATCGCAAAGTACGTGAGCATCTGCGAGTGGCGTATAGCTCACCTGATTTTGGATGAATACTATTGCGACGGAGTGGCAGATATTATGCGTAACTCTCTGAAAAAGTGTGCCGAGAATGCCGCAGGTATTATGCGCCGTGACGAGGCTGCAATCGAGGCGGTCTTCGAGGGGCTTGTAGCGTCCGGCGTTGCAATGTCCTATGCGGGAGTGACTCGTCCGGCTTCCGGGGTGGAGCATTACTTCTCTCACATATGGGATATGCGCGGGCTTGCCTTCGGTACTCCCGTGGAGCTCCACGGGCTTCAGTGCGCCGTCGGTACGGTTATTGCAGTCGCCCTTTACGATAAGTTAAAGCGCATCTCTCCCGATAGAGAACGCGCGCTGGCGTATGTTTCCGCCTTTGATTATGATAAATATACGGATAGCCTGCGCGAGCTCTTCGGCGATGCGGCCGAAAATATGATAGCGCTGGAGAAGCGCGAGGGGAAGTACGATAAGAAAAAGCACGCCGATAGGCTTGATCGTATAATGGATAACTGGGAGGAGATCGTCAGAATAATAGATGAGGAGCTTCCCACACCAGAGGAGCTTGAGATTCTGCTCGACAGCTTTGACAGTCCTAAGACCCCGGCAGACGTCGGGCAGAGCGATGAGCTGATACCGAGCATCTTCCGTGCCACAAAGGATCTGCGGGATAAGTACGGTATATCCAGGCTCGCCTTTGATCTTGGCGTAATCGACGACTTAATGTAAAAATAAAAATGGCGAGCAGGCTGATTGTATGACCTGCTCGCTTTTGTAGCTTAGTTAAGCTTTAGCGTTTTGAGGTATTCTTTCTGCTTTTTGTCAAGCCGCAGACTTTCCTGCGCTTTTTGTATCGCTTTGTTATGGGTCCATTTATCAAGCACGCTGTTTTCCAAATAGGGTATAGTGCTTGCGTATTGCTTTGCAAGTGCTGTGGCGAAAAACCATGCTACCGCCATCCTTACGTAGTAATCCTCACTTTGTATTCCTGCCACAAGCGAGAGGATGTCACCCGAAAATCGCTCGTCGAGAAAGTGCTTCATAAGCGTAACTATGCCGTATCTGACGGTATATACGTGCGAGGACGCTATCCATTCCTCTATCTTCTTCAGCAGTCTGTCGGGGGCGGCTGAAAGAGCCTTCGGTGACATAGAGTCGCAGGTAGCCCAGTTATCAACGTAAGGGAGAAATCTTTCAATCAGCATCACGCAGTCGTCGAAGCCACGTATCTGCTCGATAAGAAACGCGTGAAGATTATCCTCGTCGTAGTAAGTATGTGGCAATTCGGCAAGGAAGGCCCTCGCCTCATCCGTGCCCCTTATCCGCTTGGCAAGTGTACGCAGATCGGGTACTCTTACACCTATAATGCGTTTTGGATCTACCGTGGGGATAAGCGCGGCTTGAAAGGTCTTGTATTCAGGATCCGCCGACGAGAGTAAAAAATTCTTTATATCAATACTCATAGCGCACCTCCACGGATATTTTATCACCTACATGAAATAAAGTCAATACCGAAAAGTACTTGAAAAACGGCGGCATAAATGATATAATGATATGCAGTAAGCTTTATCGGGGAAGATTATGAACGATTACGATATTACGGAAAAAATAAGCGGCACGATAGAGAACGTAGTTTATCGCAACGATGCAAACGACTATACCGTGCTCGAGATAGCCGACGGAGATAATAATCTTATTACAGCCGTCGGCGCTATTCCTATGGCCTTTGAGGGCGAGAGGGTAGAGCTTACCGGCCATTGGACCTATCACAAGGAGTTTGGCCGTCAGTTTGCGTTTTCGAGCTTCGAGAAGTTCCTGCCCGAGGAGATAGAGGGAATATTACAATACCTTTCGGCTCGCACGGTCAAGGGCGTAGGCCCCGTTACCGCAGTAAAGATAGTGAATAAGTTCGGCACCGATACCTTTGACGTTATGGAAAACCATCCCGAATGGCTTGCGGATATTCCCGGTATAACGCCGAAAAAGGCTGCGGCGATCTCCGAGTCCTTCAGGGAGCAGACCGGCCTTCGCGGCGTTATGATGTTCTGTAAGGATTATATGGCGGTTGGCGAGGCTACGAAGGTGTATAAGAAGCTTGGCGGAAGCGCCGTCGGAATAATCAAGGAGAACCCTTATATCCTTTGTAACGGCGAGTACGGAATTTCCTTTGAAAAGGCCGATGCTCTGGCGCAGTCAATGGGAATAGCCCCCGATTGCAGGAACCGCATAATCAGCGGCCTTTTATACGTTCTGTCATACAACGCTACTACTAACGGACATACCACTCTGCCAAAGGATAAGCTCATCTCTGCGGCCGCACAGCTTCTGGAAATCACAGAGAGCTCGGTGTCGGGCACCCTTGCCGATATTATTAACGACGGTGAGCTTTCGGTTTACCGAAGGGGCGGGGTTGAGTACGTTATGACAAATCAGGTGGCCGATGACGAGGCGGCAGTGGCAAAGCGTTTGTCATCGCTTTCCGATGAGATGCTTCATTTTTCCACCTCGGATATCTCCTCGATGATACAAAAGGTTGAGAGCTCGTTTGACATAAGCTTTGCACCCCTGCAGCGTGAGGCACTCTTTGCCGCCGCCTCATCAGGCGTTATGATACTTACCGGAGGCCCGGGTACAGGTAAGACTACCGTAATAAAGGCCATAATCTCTATATTTAACAGCCTTGGCTTAAAGCCTGTGCTGGCCGCCCCTACGGGCAGAGCCGCAAAGCGAATGAGCGAGGCTACCGGGCAGGAGGCAAGGACTGTACACCGCCTGCTTGAGATGGAACGAGCTATGGATGACAGCTTTCGCTTCAATCGCAACGAAAAAAATCCCCTCTCTGAAAACGCCGTTATAGTGGACGAGGCGTCAATGCTGGACCTTTCGCTCACGGCGGCCTTGGTACGGGCACTCAAGCGCGGCTCCCGTCTTATATTTATAGGCGACTCAGATCAGCTACCCAGCGTTGGAGCAGGTAACGTGCTCTCCGACCTCATAGCCACCGACAGAATTAAAACCATAAGACTCACCGAGATTTTCAGACAGTCGGGCGAGAGTCTTATCGTAACCAATGCGCATAAGATAAACGGTGGTGAGGCGCCGACGCTTAACGTTACCGACAACGATTTCTTCTTCGTCCGCCGCGAAAACGAGAGGGACATTCCGGAAACGATAGCCACGCTCCTTACCGAAAGACTGCCGAGAACATACGGAGCAGGTATTAAGGACCGTATTCAGGTCATCACGCCCTCAAGAAAGGGCGCAGGAGGCGTTGAGAGCCTCAACGCGGCATTACAGGCGCGTATAAACCCTCCCGGCAAATTTAAGCGGGAAAAAACGCGTCACAGCACCGTCTTCCGAGAGGGAGATAAGGTCATGCAGACGGTGAACAACTACGATATAGAATGGGAAAAAAACGGCGTTACCGGCTACGGACTCTTTAACGGCGATATCGGCGTGATCGAGCAGATATCTCCAAACGAGGAGAAGGTGACCGTCCGCTTTGACGACAGAGTCGCGGCCTATGATTACGATATGCTTGACGAGCTGGAGCTTGCCTACGCTATAACCGTACACAAGAGCCAGGGAAGTGAGTACCCGGTGGTGATAATCCCGATGTACTACTGCCCGCCGATGCTTATGACGAGAAATCTGCTCTATACCGCCGTGACCCGTGCCAAAAGCATGGTTATACTCGTTGGACGCTCGGATATCCCCGCAAGAATGGTTGAAAACAACCGCGAGGTTTTGCGGTATACGACCCTACGCGAGAAAATTTGCGATTATTATTGACATTAATTTGAAAATAGACTTGAAATTCGCACGAAAGTATAGTATAATAATTTTCATAAGCACGTTTTGTGATTGGTCGAAAAACTACGAAAGGAATGCGGTATGATTACAAAAATCGGGCTGGACCTCGGTTATGCCAATATTACCCTCAGCGATGCGGCCGCCGGTATTTACCGTGAGCCGTCGATTGCGCTGCTGGACAAAAAAACACACCGCATCGTTTCGGTGGGAAGCTCGGCGATGAACGGTGATGTCGGCGGTGACGCCTTGCTCGTCCGACCGTTTAAGAACGGATTGCTCTTTGACGGCAAGATAACCAGAAGCATTATTGACAATGCGGTGAAGGCTGTTCTTCCTGCAGAGAAGGTGCGCTGTGTCCTCGGCGTTCCCTCCGACCTGCTTCCGAAGCAGGAGAAGGAGCTTATGGGAATGCTGAATTTGGCAGGTGTGACTACCTGCTTTACCGTCAACCGCGCGCTGGCGGCGCTTATCGGGGCGGGGTATTCTCCTCTTATGAGCGTCATTTCGGTGAACGTTGGAGCAGCCAATACAGAGATTGCCGTTTTACATAACGGAGTCATTACCCAGACCTCCTGTGAGAGGATCGGCGGTGAGGACTTTGATAAGGCCGTGAAGCAGTACGTATTCGAGCAGGGTGACGTAAACGTGTCCCTGTCCGTCGCCAGAGCTATCAAGGAGCGCCTCGGTGCCGTATGGCAGGGCAAGGATAATGACAGCGTGGATATCGAGGGTACGCTTTCGCTGACCGGTAATAAGGTGCGTATGAGCGTTTGCTCCGAGGATATAGTAGGCGTGTTCGAGAAGCCGCTACACAAGCTGCTTATGGCAGTTGCTGAGGTTGTAAAGAAAATACCTCTCGATCACGTTGAGGACATTTTCAAAAACGGTATCATTCTTTCCGGTGGCGGATCGCTTATCTTCGGTCTTGACAAGATGATGAGCCGCGTGCTGGGTATTCCCGTGACACAGCCGGCAGATGCAATAGATTGCGTCGCAAAGGGGCTCTCAAGGATCAACGCATTTATTCCTGCAAAAGGGAAGGGAACCAGCAAGAACATTACCTCGCAGGTCGCAAAGTATTACGAAAGCAAAAAGTCGATGGAATAAATTTTCGCAGGAAAAAACAGGAAAACGAAAGGTAGGGAATAACGATGAAAAAGGATTCGTTGGCAGTAAAAATTATGGCGGGCATTCTTGCCGGACTTATGATAGTCAGCGTAGTTGCCGTGCTCCTTATGAGCATTCTTTGATTGACTTCAGACGATAGAAAAAGAAGCCTCTATGCAGTTTCTCGGAGAGATATTAACTGCGTAAGACGGTGCTTCGGTGAAAAGGACGGACGGTCGCAACTGTTCGTCCTTCTCTTTTTACAACATGATGCTCAAAATCAAAGGTTACGTCTGCATAATGTGGCAATAGAAAAAGAGGGTGTATCACTTTCACAAGATAACAGTCTTACGAACTGGTTCGATGAAAGCAATTCACGCCTCTTCATAACTAATATTACTACAAATTGCTACTAATGTCAAGTTGCAGAGCAAAAAACAATAAAAGTTGGCGTTGGTGTATACCTCGATGAGAAGGCCGGTACCCAAGCAAGAGCCGCGGCCGAGAGCCGGACCCGGGCGGACTTGGAGAGCCATGACGGCCTCCGCGCGGTAGTCAACACCGACGCAATTGGAAAGAAATCCGGCACGAAGTCCGGGAAGAAATCCCGGGAGCCTATAACTATCCGTGAGGAGAAAAAACGGTAATGAAAGAGAGGGGAAGAGGAGAGATTATACTTTTCCGGCTCTCAACAATTCATCTGTTTGCAGGTGTGGAAAAGCACCGACTTTCAAAAAACGAACAAGGTTTTTAACACCCCAAAAAGTATACTATTCCGTGATTTTGCCGCCAAAACGCCGATTTTTAAGAGAAAAACCGCCGAAAATCCACAGCGGAATTGTATACTTGCCCGAAAAGACACAAAAAATCTGACAACGGAAAAGTATAATTGCGATTAAACGGAATTTTATAAAACTGAAAAAAGAGAGTACCGCAGATGCGTGTATAAATACACGGCGGTGCTCTCTTTTTGTGTATAGTTGTCTACGCGCTTAACGTGTTACTGAGGCTTTTTCTTGGTTTTGGTGATGCACTTGAATTTTGAGTTGAAAAGGGTCTCGTAGGATGCGTTAGCCTCTGCCACGGTGGTAGGTGTTCTGTTCTCTATAACGGTCCTTCTTGCGGGGGCTGCAACAGGAGCCTCAACTGCTGCGGGAACCGCTTCTTCGACAGGCTCCGTGACTACCTCGGGAATCTCAGAAATGGTGTCAAGAACAGCATCGATACCGGTTGCAACAGGAGCCGCCGCAGGAGTCGCAGGAGCGACGGGCGCAACGGGTACTGCGGTTGCAACAGGAGCAGCAGGTGCGGGATTGGTTACCTGCGCGGGAGCCACTCTGGTAGCAGCTGCGGGGGCCGCGGGAGCAACCTCTGCATTATCGGAAACAAAGCCGGTTGCAATAATGGTGACTCTCATTTCGTCCTGAAGAGAAGGATCGAAGGTTGCACCCCAGATGATATTTGCATCGGGATGAGCCTCCTCATAAATCATATTGGAAGCGATGTCGATCTCCTCAAGCTGGATATCCTCGGACGCGGTGATGCTGATGAGCACGCCGGTAGCGCCGGTGATATTGGTCTCGAGCAGGGGAGAGGAGATGGCTTGCATAGCTGCTACCTGGGCCTTGTCTGCACCCTTAGCTGCGCCGACACCCATATGAGCATAGCCCGCATTCTTCATGATAGAGGTAACGTCGGCGAAGTCGAGGTTGATGAAGCCGGGAACATTAATGAGCTCGGACACCGACTGAACACCGCGACGGAGAACGTCGTCTGCAATTTCGAATGCGTTTGCAAGGGTAATGTGAGTATCCTCAACCTGTCTGAGACGGTCATTCGGGATAACGATAAGCGAGTCAACGTGCTTGGAAAGCTCCTCGATACCGAGCTCTGCCTGGGCGTATCTTCTGCGACCCTCGAAGGCGAAGGGCTTGGTAACGATACCAACGGTGAGAATGCCCATCTCCTTTGCCGCCTTTGCGATAACGGGAGCCGCGCCGGTACCGGTGCCGCCGCCCATACCTGCGGTGATGAATACCATATCCGCACCGTCAAGAGCAGCCTTGACAGCCTCGATGGATTCCTCAGCACTGCGCTTACCGACCTCGGGATTTGCGCCTGCGCCCTTTCCGCGAGTGATCTTATCACCGATAACAAGCTTCTTTGCCGCGCAAGATGCGTCAAGAGCCATACTGTCGGTGTTAACGGCGATAAATTCCACGCCGCGAATATTGGTTGAAATCATACGGTTTACGGCGTTGTTTCCGCCGCCGCCGACGCCAATAACCTTGATGCTGACGCCGCTGTCATATACCTGCTCGAATGCGAATTCCATTGTAAATCCTCCGTTTTTTGATCTGTTTATTGTCGAAAG
>CAZABU010000039.1:0-13795 GCA_964483225.1 uncultured Ruminococcus sp.
CCTGAGATGCCTTTACGTACTGATAGGGCGCGGGGTTTTCAACACATTCATCGAAAGCCATAGCAATAGTTGAGCCCAGGTGGGACTGAATACGCATAGATTCCTCGGGTCCCATAAAGATACGCTTTCCGTCAATATGAGAGTTGAAGGCAACTCCGTCCTCGGTGATCTTACGGAGCTTTGCCAGCGAGAACACCTGGAATCCGCCGGAATCGGTGAGAACAGGTCTGTCCCACTTGAAGAACTTATGAAGTCCGCCCATACGGTAAACGAGATCGTCACCGGGACGGATATGGAGATGATAAGTATTGGAAAGCTCGACCTGACAGCAAACCTCCTTTAAGTCCTCGGTAGAGATACCGCCCTTTATTGCGGCAGAGGTGCCGACGTTCATAAACACGGGAGTTTCGATCGTTCCGTGTACGGTTTCAAAGCGGGCGCGGCGAGCCTTGCCCTCGGTTTTAAGTAAAGTGAATTTTGCCATCTTTATTTCCCTTTGAATCATTTAATTCTGTCAAACTGACGGTCAAGCTCGCGCTTGGTCAGCCTGTAAGCTATGGGTCTGCCGTGAGGGCAAACGGTAATATCGGGGATCGCAAGCACGCGGCCGACCAGCCACTCTATTACGGCGGGGTCATATCTTCTGCCACCCTTTATCGCCGCCTTGCAGGCCACTTGATAAAGAGCACGCTCACGTCTGATGCTCTCGGTGGTATCGGGATTTCCCCTGCCCTCCGAAAGCTCGTCGGTCATCTGTATAAACAAGGACTCTGCGTCCTCAGCGCTGAGCGCATCGGGTATGGCGGTTATATCCGCCCTGCCGGCGACGAGCTCGTATTCAAATCCCACCGAAAGCAGCTCCTCGCGGAAATCTGCGGCGGCGCTCTGCTCATCGGGGGTGAGAATTGCGGTTATGGGCAGAAGAAGCACCTGAGAGGCCACTCTGCCGTCCTTTTCCCTATCCGCCTTCAGCTGCTCGAATATTACACGCTCGTGGGCGGCGTGCTTATCAATGACGAGAAGCGAATCTTCCTCTTCCACCATAACGTAGCAATCAAAGGCCTCTCCTATTATCTTAAAGGTGGGGGGGATATGCTCTGCAACGTTGACTGTGGGTGCGGCAGGAGCTACCGTCGGTGACGGTCTTGATTCCGCGGGCGCGGGAGTAGATGCTGCGTAGCGCTCAAGGAGCTCCACCGAGTTTTTCGGAGTCATCGTAGGCTCCGAGCGGCGTGGCTCGGGCTGCGTCTCCCTCCTACCGAAGCTCTCGCCTGCACCGCCGGATACACGGATAGGACGGTCGAGCGCGGGCCCTGCTGTCCTGCTGCCGCCAAGGCTCGCGCGGGTTATGGCAGGAGGCGTCTGCACAGGGCGCTGTGCAGAATGGGTATCAAAGGAGAGCTGCTTTCCTTTCGTATCCTCACCTATCGGGACGAAGGCGGCCACCGGATTGCGCTCGCTCTTTGTGCCTCCGAGAGTAAGCTCGGGGCGGTATTCGTGCTCCTCAAGAGCACGCTTCACGGTATAATACACCGCCTCGAACACGGGCTGCTCGTTGGCGAATTTCACCTCAAGCTTTGCCGGGTGGACATTGACGTCCACGTCCGAGTGGTTCATATCCAGAAACAGTACGCAGGTGGGAAAGGCCTCGGGGGCGATATAAGAGGTATAGGCCTTCTCGAGAGCCGCCATAGCGGTCAGGCTCTTTACGTATCTGCCGTTGATGAATATATTCTGAAGGTTGCGGTTTTTCTTTACGTTATCGCTTCGGCCTATAAAGCCGTGTACGCGGATTCCGTTGGCCGTTCCGTCGGCGGCGATCAGCTTGCCTGCGAATTCCTTGCCGAGAACGGCATATATCGCGGCGTGAAGATCTCCGTCACCGGGAGTCTTGAAGCGCTGATTTCCGTCAATTATAAGCTGAATTGACACGTCGGGCCTGGAAAGCGCCACCTTTTCCACAAGAGCGGCCACGTTCATCGCCTCGGTGGAGTCCTTCTTTAAGAATTTCCTTCTGGCGGGAACGTTATAGAACAGATTTTCCACCACCACTGTCGTTCCGTCGGCGGCACCAACCTCGGATATATCAACTATTCTGCCGCCCTCGGAGGTCAGCATATAAGCGGTATCCGCCTCGGCAGTCTTGGTGATGATGGTGACCTCGGAGACCGAGGAAATAGCCGCCAGAGCCTCGCCTCTGAAGCCGAGGGTACTGATGCCGTCCAGATCCTCTCTGGTACGTATCTTACTGGTGGCGTGGCGCTTGAGAGCTACGGGCAGGTCATCCCTCTCCATTCCGTGCCCATTGTCGGACACGCGGATAAGTGCAACACCGCCACGCTTTATCTCGGCGACTATTTTGTCCGCGCCTGCATCTATCGCGTTTTCGATAAGCTCCTTCATTACCGAGCTGGGGCGCTCTACAACCTCGCCAGCCGCGATAAGATTGGCTATTTCAAAATCGAGAACGTTGATTTTTCCCATTTTGCAAGTCCTTTCGGGAGAATTAGCTGTCTAAAAGCTTTTTGTATTCATAGAGTGCGCTTATTGCCTCTATGGGTGTCATTGTGTTAATATCAAGGGCTCGTATACGCTCGGCAACCTCGCTGTCCTTGGACTGAAGGAGTCCTGTGAACAGGTCCATCTGCTTGTCCTCGGTCTTTACCGCAGGCGCAGACGCACCGGGAACGGCCTTTTCGATACCGTCAAGTATCTGTCTTGCGCGCTTCACGACCTCACTTGGGATCCCCGCCAGCTTTGCGACCTCGATACCGTAGGAGTCGTCGGTGCCGCCTCTGACTATTTTACGCAGGAAGTTAATGCTGTCGCCGCGCTTCTTTGCCGCTATATTATAGTTCACGATTCCCGGGAATTGCTCCTCCATATCGGTAAGCTCGTGATAATGGGTGGCAAAGAGGGTCTTTGCGCCTATCTTTTTTGAATAAGTATATTCTACTACGGCGCGGGCAATTGCCATACCGTCAAAGGTGCTGGTGCCGCGGCCTACCTCGTCGTAGATTATAAGAGATCGCGCGGTTGCATTCTTCAATATCGCCGCCACCTCGCTCATCTCCAGCATAAAGGTCGACTGTCCAGACGCCAAATCGTCCGATGCGCCGACACGGGTGAACACCTTGTCCACCACGCCGATGCGCGCCTCTCTGGCAGGGACGAAGGAGCCAATCTGCGCCATAACTGTGATTATTGCAACCTGACGCATATAGGTGGATTTACCGGCCATATTGGGGCCGGTTATTATCATTACCTTATTTGCGCCGGTGTCGAGGGTGGTATCGTTGGGAACAAAATAGGTATCCTTAACGAAGCGCTCAACAACCGGATGTCTGCCGTCCTTAATGACAATATCCGAGGACAGGTCTACCTCGGGGCAGACGTAATTATTCTTATCGGCCACCTCGGCAAGGGAGCGGTAAACGTCGAGCTCCGCAATATGAGCGGCGGCGTTGCGAATACGCTCTCTGTTATCCTCTATGAGGCGGCAGAGGCTTCTGAATATGTTGTACTCAAGCTCGACTATCTTATCGTCGGCACTGAGTATGGTGGTTTCCATTTCCTTGAGCTCCTGGGTTATGTAGCGCTCGCAGTTTACAAGGGTCTGCTTGCGGACGTAACGGTCGGGCACCTGGTCGATAAAGGACTTTGACACCTCGATATAGTAGCCAAAGACCTTGTTGTAGGACACCTTCAGCGTCTTGATGCCGGTGAGCTCCTTCTCTCTCTGCTCGATGGAGGCCATAATATCCGTACCGTTTTCTTTAATGGAACGGTAATAGTCCACGTCGCCGTTGAAGCCCGCCTTGATCATTCCTCCCTCTCGGACCGAGAAGGGGGGATTTTCTACTATTGCCTCACCCAGCAGGTCGGAGATATCGTCGAGGGTATCCATCTGCGAGCTGATGAGCTTTATGCTACCTGAGGTCATATTAGATATTATAGACTTAATTTCGGGCAGACGGGAAATGCTTTGGTATATGGCGCGAAGGTCCTTGGCGTTTGCGGTGCCGTAGACCGCCTTTGCAGTGAGTCGCTCGATATCAAGAATATCGGCAAAGAGCTCGGTCAGCTCCTCCCGCATCTTACGCTTTTCGAGGAGCTCGGAGACGGCGTTCTGTCTATGGGATATAGCCACGGGGTCAACGAGAGGACGGAGGACGAAGGAGCGCATAAGTCGGGCTCCCATAGCGGTCTTGGTCTTATCGAGCACCCACAGAAGCGAGCCGCGCTTTTCCTTCGCGCGCATAGACTCCACAAGCTCAAGGTTACGCCTCGTGTTTATATCCATCTCAAGATACTGGCCGCGAGTATAGGCGTTAATTTCCTTAACGTATGCGACCTCGGTCTTCTGCGTTTCGGCAATATAGGAGAGGAGCGCGCCCACAGCCATCGTGGTTTCGGCCTCGGGTACACGCTTTGCCTCGTCGCCGAAAACGCGGTCGAGAGAAACCCGCGCCTTATCGTAATTAAAGAGCCTTGCCGCATCGTCGGTTATAAGCGAATTAAAGCGCTCGACGGCAAAATCCGTAAGACCTCTGCACTGTACGGCAGAAACGTTCAGAATTATCTCGGAGGGCGCGTAGGCGGCTATTTCGTTTTTAACAAGCATCTCCACGTTATCGCCGGACACGTAGGTCGCGGAAACCTCACCTGTGGAGATATCTGCGGCGGCAACGCCTGCGGTGGTATTGGAGAGGCAGATGGCAAGAAGGAAATTATTCTTCTCGTCGGAGAGAAGCGACGCATCGGTAACCGTACCGGGGGTGACCACACGGGTGACCTCACGCTTCACGAGGCCGACGGACTCCTTGGGGTCGCCTATCTGCTCACAGACGGCCACCTTTATTCCCCGCTCCACCAGCTTTCCAACGTAAACGTCGGACTTGTGGAAGGGGACGCCGCACATAGCCGCCCTCTTTCCGAAGCCGCAATCACGGCTTGTAAGGGTCAGCTCCAGCTCCCGCGATGCTATCACCGCATCGTCAAAGAAGCATTCGTAGAAGTCACCGAGCCTGTACATCAGTATATAATCCGCGTACTGCTCCTTTACCTCCATGTATTGCTGCATCATAGGAGTAAGGCTCTCCACCTCACTCCGGTTGTATATAATTTGCGCGTCCTTAGCTGCCATTTAGCTTGGACCTCCGTTTCGATATTTGGGCGTTGATGAAAATTCGTTTTCGGCTTAGTGACAGCCGGAGCAGGTGGAGCAATCGTGAGTGCACTCGGAGGGGCGCTCACCGGTGATGCAGAACTTGATCTCCGCATTGACGTCAGCCATAAGGGCGTTCATAGCCTGCTGAGCGGCCGCAAAGGCGCGGTAAAGCTCGCTTGCGGATATCTCTGCGGAAAGCTCCTCTATTCTTGCTCTGATATCGGCGATGGCCTTCTGGTCTATCTCGGACTCCTCCTTGGAGAACTCCTGACCGAGGAGGACTCTGTGAGCCTCGTATTCGCTGAGCTTAGCCTGAAGCTCGGCATCGGACTGATAGGCAGCCTTGGTTGCCTCAAGATTCTTGATTTCCTCGCTCTTTGCAATTTCCTCGCCGAGAGCGTGAGCGAGCTCGATAATTTTCGTCATTTTTCGTTCCTCTATTTCTATTATTTTTTATTGAATTATTTCTCCGAGCAGGTCGAAGGGACAGGCCCGAGTGATCTTAACCCGGCAGCTGCTGCCTATAGGTAGGTCTGCCTCGAAGTGAACGAGCTTATTCGTCAAAGTTCTGCCGGTGCAGATACGGGCTCCGTCCCGAAGCTCTGCGGAGTCAACTATAACCCTCTGCGCCGTCCCCTCGTAGGGAAGGTTTTTCTCAAGGGATATTTCGTCCTGAATACGCAGAAGCTCGGTCAGGCGCCGGGTCTTTTCGGCATCGGGCACCTGAGAGTCGAAGGCGGCGGCACGGGTGCCTGCTCTCGGAGAATATATAAACGCATACACCATATCAAATCTGACGCGGCGAAGCATATCCAGCGTATCAAGGTGATCCGCCTCGGTCTCACCGGGGAAGCCGACGATGATATCGGTGGAAATGGCAATACCCGGCACCGCGGCGCGAAGCCTTTCCACAATAGAGAGATATCGCTTTCTGTCATAGGTACGGTTCATCGCCTTGAGTATTCCGTCACTTCCCGACTGAAGAGGAAGGTGGAAGTAGGGGGCGATCTTGTCACCGTATTTGCTCATAGCCTCTATCAGCGCATCGGATGTGTCCTTCGGATGGCTGGTCATAAAGCGGAGCACAAAGTCCCCCTCAAGCTCTGCTATCCTTGATATAAGCTGCGGAAAGTCGATATCCGAGCGATAGGAATTGACGTTCTGACCAAGCAGAGTTATCTCCCTGACGCCGCAATCGATGAGCTCCTTGCACTCGGTTATAACGTCGCGGCTGCTTCGGCTACGCTCCCTGCCCCGAACGTAAGGGACGATGCAGTAGGAGCAGAAATTGTTACAGCCGTACATCACCGACACCCAGGCACGGTGTGCCTCCCGTCTGACCGCAGGAAGCCCCTCGGCGATATCGCAGCTGTCCTCACCGATGGCAAAGGTGCGCTTACCGTCCAGCTTGCGCAGTACCATCTCGGGAATACGGTGAAGAGCTCCCGGCTCCAGAGTAAAGCTCACGTAATGGAAATCGCGCTTGAGCATCTCGACTCTGTGGGGCTCCGCCGCCATACAGCCAACGACACCGAGTATAAGCTCGGGATTTTTCTTTTTCTGCGCCTTGAATCTGCCGAGCATCGACAGAGCCTTCATCTCCGCGTGCTCCCGAATGGCGCAGGTATTCACAATAATGAGGTCGGCGCATTCCGGATCCTCGGCAGGAGTGTAGCCCATAAGAGCCGCAAGTCCCATAATTCGCTCGCTGTCCGCCTCGTTCTGCTGACAGCCGAAGGTAAAGACGTAGGCCTGCTTTTTCGTACCGGCGTTGCGCTCACGGACGGCGGAGATATACTGCGTCACGTCCGTATCGTTAATATTAAAGATCAAGACGATCTCCTTTCGTCCGTAAAAAATTTATTTTCCCTCTTCCATTCTTTCGGCAAGACGTTCGGGAGAGAGGCCGACATAGCCGTAAAGCTCGGTAGGGGTATCGGGAGAGGCAAAGCTGTCGTCAATGGCGGCAATGATATATCTGTCACCCGAAACGTCAGCACCCCGCTCTGCAAGCGCAGATGCAAGCAGCACGGCAATTCCGCCGCACTTTATCCCCTCCTCGGCAAACAGTATGCGCCGACAGGAGGCGGTCAGCTCTGCAATCCTGTCTGCCGGAGCTGACAGGGGCTTCAGCTGCTCGAGGACGATGATTCCGACATCTATGCCGCGAGAGGCAAGCAAGCGCTTAGCCTCGGTGACCCTCGTCAGCAGGCCACCATAGGTGATGAACACGTATTCGGGAACAGTGCCGTCAAAATCGCAAAGAACTCCGTCACCGACTATGTGAAGGTGCGAAAGAGCCTCCGTCGGCTCGGCACAGTTGGAATATCTTATTGCAAGAGGCCCGTCAAGCTCGACGCTTTGCCTCAAAAATCCGCGCAGGGACTCATAGCCCGCTGGAGCCAGAACCGTCATATTCGGAATATGAGAAAGGAAGGACACGTCAAATATTCCGTGATGGGTCGCTCCGTCGCTCACCGCAAGCCCTGCCCTGTCGATAAGAAGTCTGACCGGCAGATCCTGAAGGGCGACGTCATGCAGAATATTATCGTACGCACGCTGCAGGAAGGTTGAATAAATGGCCGCATAGGGCGAATATCCCGCCGCGGCAAGTCCCGCAGAAAAGGTTATGGCGTGTGCCTCCGCTATTCCGACGTCGAAATAGCGCTCGGGGTAGGTGTCGCCAAACTTTTCAAGCCCCGTACCCGCGCCCATAGCGGCAGTGACGGCGGCAACGCGCCCGTTTTCGGCGGCAATAGCCACCAGCTCCTCTGCCGCTACACCGTGGAAGGTAGTATCACCGCGATCGCCGCAGGACACGTTGTGATAGCTTGTAGGGGACGACTCTGCCGGCTCATAGCCCTTTCCTTTTTTGGTTTTCAGATGAACGACCACGGTTCCGCCGAGGCTCCTTGCCACGCGGAGGGCCTTAACGGTCTTTGAATAATCGTTGCCGTCTATGGGGCCAATATAATAAAGTCCGAGGGACTCAAAATAATTCTCGCGGTAGACCAGGCGCTTCACACCGCGCTTTATCGCTGCGGCAAGAGCGCGCAGAGGCTTACCGACAAGAGGGATCTTCGAAAGTATGGCGTTCGTGCCGCTCTTCCAGCGTCGGTACCCTCCGGAAACGCGCACCCTCGAGAGATAGGAGGTGAAGGCGCCCTTTGTGGAGGATATTGACATTCCGTTCTCGTTTATAACTATGACCATAGGCAGGTCGGGCTTGCAGTTATTAAGTGCCTCGTGCACCATACCGCCGGTGCAGGCGCCGTCGCCGATGACGCAAACCGTGTGCCTTTGCTCACCGCTCAGCGCATCAGCCTCGGCAAAGCCGAGAGCCGCGGATACAGAGGTGGATGAATGGCCTGCCCCGAAGGGATCGTGCTCGCTCTCCCTACTTGAGGTGAAGCCCGAGAGTCCTCCGGGCTCGCGAAGGCGGGAAAAGGCCTCCCTTCTGCCGGTGAGCAGCTTATGAACGTAGCTCTGATGACCTACGTCGAATATTATTCTGTCCCTCGGAGAATCAAAGACTCTGTGAATAGCCAGCGTCATCTCCACAGCGCCGAGATTTGACGCGAGGTGACCGCCGCTTCGCTCCACGTTTGATACGAGGAACTCACGTATCTCGGCGGCAAGAGCAGGCATATCGGCCTCGGAAAGAGCCTTCAGATCGGAGGGACTGTTTATACCGTTTAATAATTTATTACTCATTTGCTCTCCCTTCTCGTCTGCGCCGAGGTAGGCGAAACGCCGAGGATCTTCACGTAAGCGCGATAAAAGGCGGAATAGTCGCCGAAGCCCACCTTATAGGCGGCGCCCGACGCGGTTTCCCCCTCCTCTATCAGCTGCTTTGCAAACATTACCCGCTTCTGGTTTATATAGCCGTGGACGGAAATGCCGTTTCGCTTCTTGAAGGCGCGGCAAAGATAATACTTACTGACGAAGAAGCGCCTGGCCAGCTTATCAAGGGAAAGATCCTTGTCTATATTGTTGTTCAGATAACGAATGACACGGGTGCCGAGCTCCGCCTCATCCTGGGGCAGCCGCTCTCCCGAGATCGCGGAGAGAAGAATGATTATCTCGAATATAAGCGAACGAAGATACATTCTCTGCTCGTCGGCGGGCAGGGACTCTGCTATCTCAAATCTGTCGAAGATGGAATCGATGGAATCGCTGACCGATGAGAGGTAATAGTTATCCCCTGACTCGCCCGTGGTTATCTTTTCAAGAAGGCGAGCTCCCTCAGCACCGAGGAAGGATGCGGAAAAATGTATACAGTAACGAGCGTATACGACCTCCTCATCAAGTCGCATGCAATGATACTCAAAGGGGCGCACGAGCATTATGGTGCGAGGCTTAACGGCATATTCCGCCCCCTCGACTACGTATTTGCCTGATCCGGAAAGAACGTAGAGAAGCTCGTATCTGTCATGGCAGTGGCTGTTATCAAGGGTGGGCATAGGAGTCTGCCACACGTGATAACCCATATTCATATCGGAAAACTTAAAGCTCAGGGAATCCTTCATTTTTCCGTCACCTTTCGAAATTCATCGCGCGAGCATACGCACGCTATTATATTTTAGCACAAGCGAGCAATTTTTGCAAGGCTTTTTGCAACTGTTACAATAATTTTTTTGGAAATTTTGTTGCAATTTGGAAGGCTTGTGTGGTAAAATTAATTCAAAGATAAAAAATGCCGCCAACAGCGACAGTTAAAAAGGAGAAATAAGCTATGAAGCTTGGAGCTCAGTTTTACACCATAAGAGATAAGACGAAGACACCCGAGGGGATCCGCCAATCCTTTGCAAAAATGAAGGAGATCGGCTACGAGGTCGTGCAAATGTCAGCGATCGGCCCTATTGCTCCCGAGATGCTGCGGGATATATCCGCAGAGTTCTCGCTGCCCATTACCTGCACCCACACGTCACCCGCCAGAGTACTTCAGGAAACCGATGCCGTAATAGCGGAGCATCTGATATACGGCTGTCCCGTCATCGGAATCGGCTCTATGCCGGACGAGTACAGACACTCTGCAGAGGGCGCGCGCCGGTTTATCAAGGATTATTCCGAGGCGGCGAAAAAGATAACGGACGCAGGGCTCAGATTTGCTTATCATAATCACGCCTTCGAATTTGAAAGCTATGACGGCAGGCTCGTCTTCGATATGCTTATCGAGGATTTTCCCACGCTCAATTTCATTCTTGACACGTATTGGGTAAAATACGGCGGCTACGACTACCTTACTTATATAGAAAGGATCGGTTCCGACAGGATCACGAACGTGCATTTCAAGGATATGAAGAGCGAGCCCCAGGGTGATATCTGCCCCTGTGGCGAGGGTGTTATTGATTTCGCGCCCGTGATCAGCCTCTGCGACAGACTTGGTATTCCCAACGCGCTGGTGGAGCAGGATAACGCTCCCCTGCTCGGCGATTCCTTCGAGCAGATGGCTCTGAGCTACCGCAATCTTGCCCCGCTCTTCAATAAATAAGATTTCGGATAAGGAGAAAATAAAATGGCACAGTTTGTACTTTCCGCATTTGCCGACGAGGCCGGCAGCTCGCTTGCCGAGCAGATAGCGGCTCTCAAGGATAACGGCATCGGCTATATAGAGCCGAGAAATATCGGCGGCAAGGGTATTCTCACTCTTTCCGACGAGGAGCTGACCGAGGTCAAGGCACAGCTCGACAAAAACGGCATCAAGGTAAACTCTCTCGGCTCCCCCATTGGTAAATACCCCATCGAAAAGCCGCTTGAGGGACATATGAAGGACTTTGAGAGAGCACTTTACGTTTGCAAGGCTCTTGACACGAAGAATATGAGAATGTTCTCCTTCTATATCCCTAAGGATAAGTGCGCCACCGATTACACCGACGAGGTCATCGCCCGCCTTCGTACTCTTGCAGAAATTGCCACCGCGCAGGGCATACGGCTCTGCCACGAGAACGAAAAGGGCATCTACGGCCAGAATCCCGAACAGGTTGCAACCGTTCTTGACAGTATACCCGCGCTTTACGGAATCTTCGACGGAGCAAACTACAGGGAGTGCGGCTGCGACACCATCGCCGGTATCAGAGCAACGCTGAAGAACTTTGCATATATGCACATCAAGGATGCGATACATAATCCCAGAACCATCGTCCCCGCGGGCGAGGGAGAGGCAAAGCTCGGCGAGGTTATCGATATTATTAACGAGAACGTTGACGGAACCGTATATCTGACTCTCGAGCCCCATCTGCACATCTTTGACGCGCTGAAGGATATCGACAGCCACGAGCTGCGCAACAAATACACCTTCGCAACTAACCGCGAGGCCTTTGACTTTGCCGTGAAGGCGCTTAAAAATCTGCTCACCAAGCAGGGATACAGGGAGGATAACGGAAAATGGATAAAATAAGATTCGGTATCGTCGGCTGCGGTAACATGGGTACCGGCCACACCAAGAAATTTTTAGCGGGGGACGTGGCACACGGCGTTATAACCGCGGCCTGCGACATCAACCCGAAGAAGCTCGAGCTCTACCGCAAGAATTTCGGTGAGGATATAAAGCTCTTTAACACCGCGGAGGAGATGTTCAAGTCCGGCGAGTGCGATTGCGTTATTATCTGCGTTCCTCATTACGATCACCCTACCCTGGCTATGCTTGCTCTCGATTGCGGTCTGCACTGCATCGTTGAAAAGCCTGCAGGCGTATATACGCTTCAGGTCGAGGAGATGCTTGAGCACGCAAAGAAGTCCGACAAGGTACTCGGTATAATGTTCAATCAGCGCACAAATCCCGCCTTCCGCAAGATGCGTCAGTACATCGCGGAGGGTAAGATCGGCGAGGTGAAGCGCACCAACTGGATCATAACCAACTGGTACAGAAGCCAGCATTACTACGACAGCGGCGAATGGAGAGCCACATGGGTCGGTGAAGGCGGAGGCGTCCTTTACAACCAGGCACCCCATCAGCTCGACCTCTTCCAGTGGATCGTAGGTATGATGCCCTCTAAGGTTCACGCCTTCTGCCATTTCGGAAAATGGCACGACATTGAGGTTGAGGACGACGTTACCTGTTACTGCGAGTATCCCAACGGCGCAACCGGCGTTTTTGTGACCTGTACTGCTGACGCTCCCGGCACCAACCGCTTTGAGGTGCTCGGTACCAAGGGCAAGCTGGTGTTCGAGAACGACAAGCTCTACTTTACCGAGAACGAGGTCGACGAGCGCGAGCACTGCTACACTACTGCCGAGGGATTCAAGGGCCCCAAGGCTCTGCCTACCGTAGAGGTCGAGCTTGAGGGCGAGAATACCCAGCACGCAGGCATCTGCGAGAACGTGGCTAACACGATACTCGGCACGGAGAAGATCTACGCGCCCGCTTCCGACGGAATCTGCGGCGTTGAGCTGGCAAACGCGATGCTCCTCTCCACCTGGCTTGGTCGAGCAGTCGAGCTTCCCATCGACGGGCATCTATTCTACGAAGAGCTCCAAAAGCGCATCGCCGTATCCAAGCCCCGCGAGAGTGTTGGCGGCGACGTCGTGGCACAATAGTTGTTTATTTCTAACATTAGTTTACAAAAAGTGGGTGTTGAACGTGTCAGCACCCACTTCTATATTTTACACCGATGCGCAGTATTGCGCAAAAAATCCGTCGTCCGAGAGCTTGCTTGCCGCGCTCCTTGCGGTCTTTTCATCAGCAAAAATCCCGAACACCGCAGGGCCGCTGCCGCTCATCAGAGTATGCGTTGCACCGAGGCTTTCAAGGGAGCTTTTCAGAATCCCGACCTCTGGGCAAAGCGGCAACGTCACGCTCTCAAATACGTTGTAAAGCTCTGTCGGGAGTGCGCCGCGTTTGATGGCGTCCATAAAACGGTCAAAGCCGTCACCGTCGGTCTTTACGCTTCCGTCAAAGAAGGAATAGCGCTCGTCGAGAGCTCTGTATGCTGCGGGCGTGGATACTCTGTCGCTGCCGATCGCTACGACGGCATGAATTGCCAGCGGCGTGCTTATCGGCTCCATCTGCTCTCCCCTGCCGCCGCACAGAACTGTTCCTCCGCGCAGGCAATAGGAAACGTCGCTTCCGAGCTCGGAGGCGAGGGCAAGCAGCTCCTCCTCGGAAAGTGAGCCAAAGGCTCGGTTCATTCCCCTGAGGGTGGCCGCCGCATCCGAGGAGCCGCCGCCGAGACCGGCACCAACCGGTATACGCTTATGCAGCCTCACCCTGACCGTAGCGGTAATTGCAGCCTTCCTTAAATATGCAAGCACCACGCGGCATATGAGATTATTCTCATCCGACGGAATTGGATCGCCGCCCGTCACGCTGAGGGAAAGCTCTGTGTGCTCGGCTCTGCGGCAGTCCATCTCCAACACGTCGCAAAGGTCGAGCGAGTGCATGACCGTACGAATCTCGTGAAAGCCGTCGGGAAAGCGGGAAAGTATATCTAAGTACAAATTGATTTTCGCATTTGCGTATTCCGTAATTTTCATTTTTTCATACCTCTTCTCAGCTATTATACATTAATTTTGTTTCAAATTCAACCGTTTCACAGAAAAAAACGGCGGAAACGGTTTTAATTACATTATAAGTAAGTTGCCAAAGTAAAATCCGTTTTCAAAAGCGGTGAGGGATTTGCCAAA
>CAZABU010000040.1:0-13281 GCA_964483225.1 uncultured Ruminococcus sp.
GGCGCCTGCGGCAGGCTTATGTGCTGTCTTCGCTACGAGCACGAAACCTACGAGGAGGCAATAAAGCAGACTCCCGCCGTTGGATCCACCGTATCCACAAAGGACGGCACCGGCATCGTAGTGGAGACAAAGCCTCTTGCCGCTGAGATACGCGTTAAGCTGAACGGCGACGACAAAAACGCACCGAAGCTCTATAAGTGCGCCGACGTCAAGGTTCTTTCCCGTCCGAAGGGTAAGGGCGTAAAAGCGGAGTCGGAGGATGAGGTTTCGGAGGAAAACGAATAATTTCAAGGTCGATTTTCGTTTTTTCACTTAAATTTTCTACTTTTTTTGCAAAAGCACTTGATTTTTTTCATAATTGTGATAGAATAGAGTTGACCAAAAAAATGGAGGTTTTACACAATGGCTTACAAGATTACTGACGATTGCGTCAGCTGCGGCGCTTGCGCTGACGGTTGTCCTGTTGGTTGCATCTCCGAGGGAGACGGCAAGTACGTTATCAACGCTGATGAGTGCATCAGCTGCGGTGCTTGCGCTGATGCTTGCCCCGTTGGTGCGCCTGTAGAGGAATAATTTCCTTTAACTAACATAAAAAAGCGGGGACACATCTCCGCTTTTTTCATTACTTTTATGAGGTTTTATGGAACGCTGTGATATTGTAAACGACGATATTCGCCTGATCCAGGACACCGAGGGTCTGACCTTCGGCACCGATGCCCTTCTGCTGGCAGGATATATAAGCGGCAAGCGCAGGCACGGCTGTGAGCTGGGCTCGGGCAGCGGTATAATTTCCCTACTCCTTCTGGCCCGTGAAAAGGTCTCGGCCGTAACGGCGCTGGAGGTGCAGGAGCATTACGCCGACCTGACACGGAGAAACTCCGAGGTAAACGGCCTTGGGGACAGGCTCACCGCGGTATGCACCGACGTGCGGGATTATCGCACCGATGAGCAATTTGATATCGTATATACCAACCCGCCCTATATGAAGGTCATCGCAGGAAAGGAAAATCTCTCGGAGAAGAAGAATATTGCCAGGCACGAGGTCCTTGGCGGTATTGAGGATTTCTGCAAGTGCGCCGCAAGAGCTCTGAAATTCGGCGGCAGCTTCGTCTGCGTTTACCGACCGGACAGGCTCTGCGATCTTATGGCTGCTATGCGCTCGTCCGGGCTTGAGCCAAAGCGAATGACGCTGGTGCACGCGGATACGGCCTCGGAGCCGTCTATGGTGCTGGTCGAAGCAAAATCCGGCGGCAGGAGCGGTATGACCGTCACACGGCCGCTGATCGTTTACAGCGACAAAAGTCACTCGGCCTACACCGAGGATATGGATTATATAATAAAAAACGGAAGCTTTCCCAAGGGATACAAGAGGTAGATATGGCAGAAGAAAAGAATAAGGTTGAAAAATCCGTGCTCTACCTTGTAGGCACGCCCATCGGCAACCTGTCAGACGTTTCGGAAAGAGCTATAAAGGTGCTCTCCGAGGTGGACTTTATCGCCGCAGAGGACACCAGAAACACCCTGAAGCTGCTGACGGCGCTGGGTATACGCCGAGAGCTTATAAGCTATCACGAGCATAACCGGAAATCCAGCGGCGAGCGCATCGTTGCCCGTCTTCTCGGCGGTGAGAGCTGTGCCCTCGTTACCGATGCAGGTATGCCGGCGATAAGCGACCCCGGCGAGGATATTGTAAAAATGTGCGCTGAGGCAGGGCTTTCGGTATCGGTGATACCCGGTCCCTGTGCTGCCGTATCGGCTCTGGCGGTATCCGGACTCTCCACCTCGCGCTTTGCATTTGAGGGATTCCTGCCCGCTGTCAAGGGTGAGCGACGTGCGCGACTTGAGGCCTTGGCAAGGGAGGAGCGTACGATGATATTTTACGAGGCTCCGCACAAGCTGAGAGCCACCCTTGAGGCTATGGCAGAGGTCCTTGGCAAGGACAGACGGATCTCCCTCTGTCGCGAGCTGACAAAGCTCAACGAGGAGGTGCTGCGGCTTTCCCTTGGAGAAGCGGTAACCTATTATTCCGAGCGCGAGCCGCGCGGCGAATACGTGCTGATCGTGGAGGGCTCGGACGGAAATACGGTGGCCTCTGACAACCCCTATTACGATGACGATCCCGAGATGCACGTGGAGCGCTACCAGGCCTCGGGCCTTTCCAGGATGGACGCCATAAAGCGTGCGGCCAAGGATCGCGGAATGTCAAAGAGTGAGCTTTATAAGCTGCTTAACACTTAAAGTGAAAGTTAAAAAAACGGACTCAAGGGAGTCCGTTTTTTCTATATTTGCAAAGTTTTATTTACAAAAAGCGTCCTTATAGCGTGCTATGCACTCCTCGATCACCGTCAGAGCTTCGCCTCTTCCGCTCACCTCGTTCACATCGGTATCCTTGTGCTCGAGGTTCTTGTAGACCGCGAAGAAATGGCGCATCTCCTCGAAAATATGAGGCGGAAGCTGCTCTATGCCGGTATACATATTATAGTTCGGATCCTTGTACGGAATAGCGATTATCTTCTCGTCATGTCTGCCGTTATCTATCATCGAGATCATACCGATGGGATATGCGCGGACAAGGCTCATCGGCTCCAGCGGCTCTGCACACAAAAGCAGAACGTCGAGAGGATCACCGTCATCACCGTAGGTGCGGGGAATAAAGCCGTAATTTGCCGGGTAGTGAGTAGACGTATAAAGAATACGGTCGAGAATTATCAGCCCCGTTTCCTTATCGAGCTCGTACTTTTTCTTACTTCCTTTGGATATCTCGATAACACATATAAAATCGTCGGGAGATATTCTCTGCTCGGAAATGTCGTGCCAAATATTCATGCTTTTCTCCTGTTTTGATATTATGGGCGGTAGTCCTCTACGTATTCAAGTATGTCGGAGAGGGGCTCATTTGCCTCCTTGACCGGAACGGTACGCTCCTCGCCGGTCTTTCCGTCGGTAAGCTTTACTATTCCCACAAAATCTCCGTCCATTATCATACCGGTATAGGTATTGAAGGCGGGCTTGACTCCGGGGAGGCGGAAGCCGTCGGCGTTAACCATAAGGACCGCACTTCCGTCGGGAATACCCTTTACGAAGCTCGCCTGAAGAATGGAATCGCTCATGGTAATAGTACCCATACCGTGGAAGTCACCGTCCTTGAAATCGCCAACGTAGCGGTAAGAATAGGAATCGGCGTAGTCCAGCTCTATAAGATCCTCAAGAGGATACTCGTCGCTGTAGGCGTCCTCATGGAAATAAAGCGTGCCCTTACCGCCATAGAGGCCGTTTCTGAAGCCACCGTCATATCGGAAGCCGTCACCGATAAACGTACCTTCACCCTCTATAACGTCGTCAAACCATTCGCCGTCGTAGTAAAAATCGCCGCTGCTTTCCTTACCCCAATAGCGTCCTCTGCCGCGACGCTTACCGTTAACGTAATCGCCGATGTACTTCGAGCCGTCGCTGTAAACGAACTCGGCCTTGCCGTTAAGACTGTTGTTCAGCCAATCGCCGTCGCAATAGCCACCTGAGGCGAAAACGTATTTTCCCTTACCGCTGAACAGGTCATCTACCCAATAGCCCTCGTAAACGTCGCCGTTGGAATTAGTCTGCTTACCGAAGCCGGTACGCCTACCGTTCACATAATCACCAACGTACTTAGCACCGTCGCTATATACATTCTCACCCTTACCGTGGCGCAGATTATTTACCAGCTCACCGTCGTAATAGCCGCCACAGGCGAAGGTTATCCTGCCCCTGCCGTTAGCAGCTCCCTTTGAGAACTGGCCGACGTAGCAGTCACCGTTTTGATAGGTGATCTTTCCGTATCCGTCGTAGCACATATTGACGAAGGGCCCCTCATAGGTCCACTGCCCCTTGAGAACGTGGGTTCCGTTAAGGAAATTGTTGTTCTGGACAGTTCCCGTAAAGGTACTGCCGTCGTTCCAATAGTAGGTGCCATAGCCGTGCATGAGCTTCGTAAACTGGCCGTTTACGTAGCTTGTGGTAGTGTCACCGTAATAATAACCGTCACCGAAGTATATTTTTTCCTTCATAGTCCACCTCTAAGCAGTTTTTTATTAATTTTATCACACTTTTTTGAAAATGTAAATAGCTGCGGTGACATTTGATAACTTTTTCGTAAATTGTTATAAAATATATTGTTTTTTTCTTTTATTTATGCTAAAATATAGTATTGATTAATTTGAAAGGCGGTTTGCCGATGAACGAAGAAAAGGAAATATCAAAAAACGGTTCGGGCGAGACAGTAGCCGAAAGCGTCCCTAACGAATCTGCGAATACAGCCGCCGTAAGTAAGAAAAGGACTTCGACCGGCGGCACGAAGAAGACCACTCCAGGCGGCACGAAAAAAAATACCGCAAGTGGCGAGAAGAAGACTACCGCGAGCAGCACAAAGAAAACCACCGCAAGCGGCACAAAGAAAACTACCGCAAGTAGCGAGAAGAAAACTACCGCGAGCGGCACAAAAGCGACCGCAACCACCTCGACCAAGAGAACGCGAAAGCCCGCAGAGAAAAAAGCCACAGAGGCACCTCCCTCTCAGATCGAAGATAAGACGGCATCGGTGCTTGCAGAGGCTGAGCCGCTTGATCCGGCAATCATAACCGAGGATCCCGTCGTGAGCATTCCCTTGGAATCGTTGGCCTTTGACAGTGACGATATCGTAGAGCTCCGCGAAACGCCCGAAGAGGCGGAGAGCCGAGAGAGCTATTTCCGTGATTATCAGGCCCATATGGACGAGGTGCTGAACAAAGCGCGCGATTCTGCCGCAGAGCACGCCGCGACAAACACTGACACACCCGATGATAGCATAACAGAGGCGCCGGCCGAGGATACGGCGGTCGCAGGCACGGAAGACGTCCCGACAGTCGCGGCAGAAGCCGACGCAGAGCCCACCGTTGACAGCGTGAATGACGTTAACGAAGCTGCTACCGCACCTGCACTTGATGACGTTACCGATGATAGCGTCGTCGAGGCCGAGGCTACCGTCGTTGACACCTTGGAGGCGGAGCCTGTCGCAGAGGCGCCCCACAACGGAGATATGGCTGATGCCGAGGACTCGGAAGCGAATTCCGATGACGGACAGCTTTCCATCGCCTTCGGTATCGAAAAGGAAGAAACCGACGCCGTCGAGCCCGAGGCCGAGCCAAGGGACAAGAATAAATACGACCCCGAGCATCCGAGATTTATTGACTCGGTGTTCGAGTTCGTTGAGCTTTTTGCCTTCACGCTGGTGGCGGTAATGCTGATCACCACCTTCTTCGTAAGATACTCCAGGGTGGACGGCAGCTCTATGGATATGACGCTGGCAGACGGTGACAATCTTATAATTTCAGGATTTATGTATACTCCCGAGCGCGGTGACATCATCGTCTTTGAGGACTACGGCACCGACCTGCGCGAGCCCCTGGTAAAGAGGGTCATCGGCATTGAAGGTGACAAGGTCGAGGTGAAGCCCGACGGCTCGGTATACGTCAACGACGTGCTCCTCGACGAGCCCTACGTCTACGTTACCCCCGGAAGAGATCCCACCCGAAACTACGGCACATGGCACGTCGGTGAGGGAGAGCTATTTGTGCTTGGAGATCACCGCGACGTATCCAAGGATTCACGCGAGTTTGGAACTATAAAGTCAGACAGCGTGCTCGGAGAGGTGAAGCTGCGCTTCTATCCCTTCGATAAATTCGGGATTCCAAAATGACCCATAATTAATTTGTGAGAGTGAGAAATGGCAACTAATCCTATACAGTGGTTCCCCGGGCATATGGCCAAAACCAAGCGCATTATGCGCGAGTGCCTGCCCGAGGTGGACGTTATAATTGAGCTTTTGGACGCGAGGATCCCGTATAGCTCAAAGAACCCCGAGATCGACGCCCTTGTCGGCGACAAGCCGAAGGTCACCGTGCTCACCAAGGCCACCCTGGCCGACCCCGAGGCTACGAGAATATGGGCTGAAAAATATTCCGCCGAAGGTATAAGGACGGTAATAACCGATGCTCCGACGGGCTACGGCATTGACGCCCTGGCTAAGGCCGTGCGCGAGGTCCTTGCCGAAAAGCTTGCCCGCTGGCAGGAAAAGGGCATGAGCGGCAGGAGAATAAAGGCGATGATCGTGGGTATTCCCAACGTGGGAAAATCCTCGCTGATCAACCGTATCGCAGGAGGCAAGCGCGCCAAGGTGGAGGATCGCCCGGGAGTCACCCTTATCAAGCAATGGGTACCAACGGACATCGGATTCGACCTTCTGGATATGCCCGGTGTGCTGTGGCCGAAGTTTGAGGACGCGAGAGTTGGCGAAAATCTGGCGCTCACCGGCGCTATCCGCGATAAAATACTTGACACCGAGGAGCTGGCGATGATTCTTTGCGGCAGGCTCTGTCAGGTGGCAAAGGAGGCCTTCCTTGCGCGCTATAAGCTCAGCGAGGAGGACATTGACGGCCTTGACAGCTACGATATTTTCGAGCTGGTGGGCAGAAAGCGCGGCTTCCTCGTCAGCGGCGGAGAGGTCAATCACTCCCGCACAGCGGATATGCTGCTGGACGAGTTCCGCGGCGGCAAGATCGGCAGGATCACCTTAGAGCTGCCGTAATTTATACTTTTTGAATTTTTTCCGGAGATATTATGCCAAGCTTTGAATATGAAGAAAAACACTACGCAGAGGGCTATACCGCCGTTTGCGGCTGCGACGAGGCCGGACGGGGTCCGCTCTGCGGTCCTGTGGTAGCGGCGGCGGTCATTCTGCCCCGCGACGCAGTTATAGAGGGGCTCAACGACTCGAAGAAGCTGACCGAGAAGAAGCGGGAGGCGCTCTTTGACGTGATCAAGGAAAAGGCGATAGCCTACGCCATCGCAGAGGCAAGCCCCGCAGAAATAGACGACATCAACATACTGAACGCTTCCATGCTCGCTATGCGCAGAGCGGTGGAGGCTCTGGCGGTAAAGGCAGACTTCGCTCTGATTGACGGAAACTGCTCCAGAGGATTTGAGATACCTACGGAGACGGTGGTCAAGGGCGATGCAAAGAGCGCATCCATCGCCGCCGCATCAATTCTGGCGAAGGTCACCCGTGACAGGCAGTGCGCGGAGCTGGACAGGCTCTACCCGGAATACGGCATCGCAAAGCACAAGGGTTACCCCACGAAGGAGCATATGGACGCCGTCAGAGAGCACGGCGCGGCTCCCATATACAGAAAAAGCTTCCTCAAATTTCTTGACAAATGAGGATACTTGACGTCCTTACGCCAAAACGACTGAGAGGCAATCTCGGCGAGCGGGCGGCGGTAAGATATTTGAAGAAAAACGGATACCGTATTCTGAAAAGGAATTTCGTTATCGACGGCGTTGGCGAGATCGACGTGGTGGCGGCGAAGGACGGACATACCGTTATCGTCGAGGTAAAGACCCGCAGCAAGGCGAGTCTGCGCCCCTGGGAGCGACCTGCTCTTTCGGTGACGAAGGAAAAGCAACAGCGGCTCCTGACTGCCGGCTCGGTATATCACAGCCGTTATGCAAGAGATACAAGGCTACGCTTTGACGTAATCGAGGTATATACCGACAGCGTGAAGGGGCGCGAGCACGCAGTAGAGGTACGGCACCTTGTCGGGGCCTTTGACGGCTCGGTAATGAAGGAGCGAGGAAAGCACTTTAGGGCTTATTGAATTAAAGTAAATAGATTAACAGCAAAGAAAGGCAAATGCAATGAAGTACATCAGCACAAGAGGCGCAGAGGCACAGGGCGTGTCCTCCGCATACGCTATCAAGACCGGACTTGCCTCCGACGGAGGACTCTTCGTTCCCGAAAAGATCCCCCATATAGAAAAGGAGCTTATCGAGGCTCTTATTCCCATGTCTTACCCCGACAGGGCGGCGAAGATACTCTCGCTCTTCCTGACGGACTACACCTATGACGAGCTGCTGGCCGATGCAAAGGCGGCCTATTCTAAGGAAAAGTTCGTTCCCGCGGCGGCACCTATCTCCCGCCTCGGCGAAAATGAATATATGCTGGAGCTCTGGCACGGTCCTACCTGCGCATTCAAGGATATGGCCCTTCAGATAATGCCCAGACTCTTCACCAGAGCCCTCCGCAAGTGCGGAGAGGAGCGCACGGCTCTCATTCTCGTTGCTACCTCCGGAGATACCGGAAAGGCGGCGCTTGAGGGCTACCGCGACGTCGAGGGCACGAAGATAAAGGTATTCTACCCCATTGACGGTGTCAGCCGTGTACAGAAGCTGCAGATGCAGACCCAGGAGGGCGGCAACGTTTCTATCAGCGGAATCGTCGGCAATTTCGACGACGCACAGACCGGAGTCAAGACCATCTTCTCCGACAAGGAGATCGCGAAGGAGCTTAACGACGCCGGCGTATTCCTTTCCAGCGCAAACTCCATCAACTGGGGCAGACTCGTGCCGCAGATAGTCTACTACATCTCCGCTTACGCCGATATGGTCGGAAGCGGTGCGCTCAAGATGGGCGAGGAGATGGACGTCTGCGTTCCCACCGGCAATTTCGGCAATATCTTCGCCGGATATATCGCAAAGCTTATGGGCACGCCCATCGGAAAGCTTGTTTGTGCTTCCAACAAAAATAACATACTCACCGATTTCCTCGGGACGGGCAGGTACGACAGAAACAGAAGCTTCTATACCACCATGTCCCCCTCTATGGATATACTTATTTCCTCAAACCTTGAAAGACTGCTCTACACTCTGCTCGGCGCGGAGAAGACCGCAGGATATATGCAGGAGCTTAACACCAAGGGCTGCTATGAGCTTGCGGCAGAGGAGCTTGCCCTCGTGAAGGCATT
Source organism: uncultured Ruminococcus sp. (assembly GCA_964483225.1). GTDB lineage: Bacteria > Bacillota > Clostridia > Oscillospirales > CAG-272 > UBA1740. The sequence goes on from CAZABU010000040.1 coordinate 8,814, forward strand.
CTTCGCGGGCTATTACACCGACGAGGACGAGTGCGCCGCCACCGTAAAGAGAGTCAAAGAGCGCTCCGGCGAGCTTATCGACACTCACACCGCCGTTGCAGTATCCGCAGCCGAGAGATACACCGCCGAGTCGGGCTCGAAGAACCCTATGCTGGTGGTTTCCACCGCATCGCCCTACAAGTTTGCGGCCGACGTTTACGCATCTCTTGGCGGCGCGCGTCCCGCGGACGACGTGGAGGCGCTTGCGGCTCTTTCCGAGATGACGGGTGTGGAAATCCCTGCGCCCCTTGCCGCTATACTCGAAAAGACTCCTGTGCACACGGGCGTTATCGACAAGGCGGATATGGCAAAGGTTGTGCTGGAGTTTGCAAAATAAATTACGAGCGCGGCGGCAATGCATTTTTTACACCTCATCCGCCTCGCGAAAGCAAGCTTCCACTCGTCACCTTCCCCTCAAGGGGAAGGCTTGTCGAAGCAATCCGCTAAATAACAATGAATAGAACAAACAATCATAAATTAACCCCGATCTCAAAGATTCTCCGAAAGAAAATGACTAAGGAAGAAAAACATCTTTGGTATGATTTCCTACAGAAGCTACCTCAAACAGTCAACCGCCAGAAGGTTATCGGAGAATATATCGTTGATTTTTACTGTGCGGAAGCAAAATTGATAATCGAGCTCGACGGCACACAACACGACACCGAAACGGGTATAAACAGCGATATCGTACGTGACGAAGGGCTGCGTTCTTTGGGAAATACGGTTTTAAGATATTCAAACAAAGATATACGCGATAATTTTACCGGTGTTTGCCGTGACATTCAAAAGCATATCACGGCAAGGATAATTAAAAAGGCTTCCCCTTGAGGGGAAGCTGGAATTGGAGAACTCGTTCGACAATGACTGATGAGGTGGCTTGACGAACAAGCTTATCCTCGCTACCTTCCCCGCAGAGGGAAGACCAAGCCCGCGGTCAGACCGTCTTGGGCTTGAAGGTAACGCAGTTGGTGTTAGCGGAGCAATCGGCGCTCTTGGGACCTACGGAAATGGTGCCCGCGTAGCAATGGTTGCCGTCGGCGTGATATGCGCAGTTGGTTACGTCACAGACGATGCCCTTGATGCACTTATTGCCCTCACAGCAGTTCTTTTTCTCGTTCATTTTTTCTTACCTCGTTTCTTTGATTTTGCCTTCTCGGCAAGAATATTATTGACGTCGCGGCGGTACTTTATTCTCGCGCGCGGCAGAAGGGAGCACGACCTTGGCGCTTTACGCTATGGCAGATCTGCATCTGTCCACACTTGACACAACGAATAAGTCCATGGAGGTCTTCGGACACCGTTGGGCGGATTATATACAAAGAATAGAGGCCAACTGGCGGCGCCTGGTCACCGAGGAGGACACGGTGATCATCCCCGGCGATATCTCCTGGGCGCTCTCGCTGGAGGAGTCGGAGAGCGATATGCGCTTTATCGATTCCCTGCCCGGCAAGAAGATTCTCGGCAAGGGCAATCACGACTTCTGGTGGTGCACTATGCGAAAGCATAACGCTTTCTTCGAGAAGATAGGAGTGAAGAGCATTTCCTTCCTTTTCAATAATGCGCACGAGGTGGAGGATTACATAATCGCAGGCACTCGCGGCTGGTATAACGACGAGGATGCGGCAAACGCACCCGATAACGCCGATTTTGAAAAGCTCACAAACAGAGAATCCCTGCGGCTTGAGACGAGCCTCAAGGCGGCGGCAGAGCTGAAGAAGATGGCGCCGGAGAAGGAGATAATCGTTTTTATGCACTTCCCGCCCTTCTGGAACGGTAAAGCCTCGGACAACCTTATTGAAATTTTGAAAAAATACGGAATCAAGCGTGTCTTTTACGGACACATTCACGGCAACTACACCGTGGAACCCACCTTCCTCTACGAGGGGATAGAAATGACTATCGTATCGGCAGATTACTTAAAGTTTGTGCCGAAAATCATAAAATGACATTGGAGGTTAGGATATGAAAAGAATTCCAGCTTTATTTTTCTCTCTACTGACCGCTGCTGCTTTGATGCTTGGGCTTTCGTCCTGTGACGTTGGCGCGAAGTTCAGCATCGGCGGTATAGACGAAAACGGCAAGTACGTTGAAACCACCACGATGCTATATTCCGAGCCTATCCCCTGCCGCGGACTTTCCGTGGAGTTGGCATTTGACAGCAACACAGATTTCAGAGTCTTCTATTATGATGAAAATGACGTTTTTCTCGGCAGTACGGAGGTTTTGAGTGAGGATTACGCCGACGATATGGTCTATGCGAGCTATTGCAGAATCCTGGTGATGCCTCGCGGCGACTTTGTCAGTATTGACGATACCCGGAGCGATATTGCAAAATATACCGACGGAATTACTGTTAAAACCGCAGAGGTGCAGTACTGCGATTATACCAACAATCTCTACGACCCCGAGGATACCGTCAATATAAACGGAATTGATACCCTGATATTGGGTATTCCTACCGATAATACTGCAGCCGACCTCTGCCTTTACAGTGGCGATGATCTGATAAGAACAGATTTCATACCCACGTATAAGGGCAACGGCTATGCTTGGCTTGAGATAAGCACCTACGGAGCCACACAGCTCCGCTACGACGGCGGCAAGGGCGTTAAGTTATATGCCCACGATTCCGTCAGCGTATACAGTTTTTCTGCCGGGAAGGTCGATGAGAGCGGCGAGGTCGCAAGCAATCCGCTTCCCTTCTCTACTGCGGCGACCACGGACTTATTCGAGTGTCAGGGATTGACCGTTACTCCTCTCGCCAACGGCGTAGAATACCAAATATTCTGGTACAACGTGGACGGGCTCTATTTTGATAAAACCGACATCTTGACCGAAAGCTTTTCGCCCGAAAACGTTCCCGTCCTCGCCAGATACGCAAGGATGCAGATAAGCAAAAGCGCTCTCAAGGCTGTTGAGGATACCGTGCTTGAAGGCTTGACTGTTAAGGTTGATAAGGAGCAAGCATTCGATTACGATAAATTATATGACAGTATAAGCTATGAAGATTTTAAGAATTACGGTAGCTTAGAAGAAATTGATTTTGAATATGCACTTTTTATTGAAGGTTGCACTTATGTCGATTCTATTGCTATGGGCGAAATAGCTTCAAGTTCATTCAGTTCATCAACAGTTGTTTCTACTGTTATTTTGAATCTTGAAAATGTTGACCGTTGGCAAGCAACCGCTTCTTTTGTTGGTGAAAGTCCGCAGGGCTTTTTCAGCTTGGATGAAAATTACAAAAAAATACCTCGTAGTGTAATTGTATCGGACGATATCAATGGTTTGCTTTCTTGGAAAGACTACGGAAGTTATGCTATTCTTATTTTTGACAGTAATAGTGTAATAGAATTTATCCCTTATCTTCCCCGCAACGAAATAACAGAGGCACTTTATAGATAAATGATGATTTATCAGCAGATTACTTAAAGTTTGTGCCGAAAATCGTGAAATAACGGCGATTTTGCACGAATTTGCACATTTTGTGAAAAGATGCTTGACAAATCCTTACATTCGGTGTAAAATATATTAGTTAATTTTTGATTTTAATTAAAAAACACATATTCTAAATATTTTCGGAGGAAAAAAAGAAAATGAGTCTCATCAAACACGAGCTTACCGAGAAGTCCGGCTTTACTATGGAGTTCTCCGTCAGCAAGGAGGAGTTCGCAAAGGCTGAGCTCGCCGCTTACAAGAAGAACGTGAAGGACATTACCGTCCCCGGCTTCAGAAAGGGTAAGGCTCCCAAGGCTATCATCGAGAAGTTCTACGGCAAGGGCATCTTCTTTGAGGATGCTATCAACGCTTGCATTCCCGACGCATTCGAGGCTGCCATCAAGGAGGCGGGCATCACCGTTGTTGGCACTCCCGAGTTCGACATCGTTTCCGCTGAGGGCGACATCGTTCTCAAGGCTGTGGGCTTCGTTAAGCCTGTAGTTACCATCGAGGGCTACAAGGGCATTCTCGCAGAGAAGAAGGTAGCAAGAGTTACCGCAAAAGAGGTTGACGCCGAGGTTGAGGCGGCAAGAAAGAGAAACGCAAGAGTCGTTGACGTTACCGACAGAGCTGCCGCTATGGGCGACATCGCCGTTATCGACTATCTTGGCACCGTTGACGGTGTTGCATTCGACGGTGGCAAGGCTGAGGGCCACGAGCTTACTCTCGGCTCCGGCGCATTCATTCCCGGCTTCGAGGAGCAGATCGTCGGCAAGAATATCGGCGAGGAGTTCGACGTAAACGTTACCTTCCCCGAGGAGTATCACGCTAAGGAGCTTGCAGGCAAGGCTGCAGTATTCGCAACCAAGCTGAACGGCCTCAAGGTTGAGGAGCTTCCCGCTCTTGACGATGAGTTTGCAAAGGACGTTTCCGAATTTGACACTCTTGATGAATATAAGGCCGACATTAAGGCAAAGATTTCCAAGAGAAACGA
>CAZABU010000041.1:0-9361 GCA_964483225.1 uncultured Ruminococcus sp.
GGACGCACGCAATTTTGATGCGACGGAAAATATGGACAAGTTCTTCTCTCAGGAGGGACTTGCTATCGACGACCCCGTCCGTATGTATCTCAAGGAGATCGGTAAGATTCCGCTTCTTGCACCCGAGCGCGAAACTTACCTTGCTGAGCAGATCGCTCTCGGTAATGAAAACGCTAAGAACGAGCTTATCGAGGCAAACCTCCGTCTTGTCGTAAGTATTGCAAAGCGCCACGTCGGTAAGGGCATGTATTTCCTGGATCTTATACAGGAGGGAAACCTTGGCCTTATCAAGGCGGTAGAGAAGTTTGATTACAGTAAAGGCTATAAGTTCTCTACCTATGCTACCTGGTGGATCAGACAGGCGATCACCCGTGCTATTGCTGATCAGGCAAGAACTATAAGAATCCCTGTGCATATGGTTGAAACCATACATAAGGTTTCAAGAACAGCACGCCAGCTTCTTCAGGAGTTTGGAAGAGAGCCCACCACCGACGAGATTGCAGAGGCACTCGGTATGACCGCCGATAAGGTCAGGGAGATCATGAAGATCGCACAGGATCCGGTTTCGCTTGAAACGCCTATAGGCGAGGAGGAGGACAGCCATCTTGGGGACTTCGTAGAGGACAACGACTCTCCCGCACCCTCTGACAGCGCATCCTACTCGCTTCTTCGTGAGCAGCTTTGTAATATTCTTCATACGCTGACTCCCAGAGAGGAGCAGGTTATAAAGCTTCGATTCGGTCTGGAGGACGGTAGACCCCGTACCCTTGAGGAGGTCGGAAAGAAATTCGAGATCACCAGAGAGCGTATCAGACAGATCGAGGCAAAGGCGCTGCGTAAGCTTCGTCATCCCTCCCGCTCCAAGGCCCTTAAGGACTACCTTTCCAATTGATGCATAGGGAATATGCACAATTGACAACGGTGGGTTTTGTATAAATTCCACTATTAATTTATACTTGTTTTCAAATATTAAAAAAGCCCTTGACTTTTTTGCTAAAATATTGTAAACTGTATTAGTAGATTTATGTTTGGAGGCTCTCGTAAAATGAGAATTAAAAAGATTATTGCACTCGTATTATGTGCTCTTCTTTCCGTATTGGCGCTTGTCTCTTGCGAAGAAGAAATCGGCTCCTATTTGCCCAACTACGATTGGAAGCCTACTGTGGTTGAGGATATGGAATTCGATATGTACATAATCACCGAGTCGGATACCGAGACCGTTGACGAGACTGTTTTCGTTACCGTTCAGGACAAGATCAATCAGTACCTTGGCGATAAGTATCACACTACTCTCAATATTCATTATCTCACCGCTGATAAGTATGATGCCGAGATCGCAAGCGTTGCAGGTGACGGAGGATCTAAGTCCGGTATAGTGCTTATCAACAGTAAGACGCTTATGGACGGGCTCCTTGAAGAAAACGCTCTTGCCGATCTTTCTGTGTTCCTTGATTCCGCCGAGTATGATTTCGGTACTCTCAACGTACAGATCAATGCAAATCTTCTTGAGGCTGCTCGTGAGACCGTGACCGATTCTGAGGGAAATGAGCACGAGGCGCTCTTCTGTATCCCCAACAACCACGTTATTGGTAAATACGAGTATATTGCCATCAATAAGAATATAGCAAGAGATCAGCTTCATTATAATGAAACCGAGCTTAAGGCTATTAACAATCTTGACGATATTAACGAATTTATCGCTGATGTTCAGGGCAAGGTTAATAATCTTGATGACGTTATCAAGCGCTACGAGGGTGAAAATTCTCAGCCCTATTCCTTCGCGGAAAAGACCGAGCTTGAGGCTTCCGGCTGGCTCTTCAACATTGTGACTAACCCTCAGGTAACCAAGGAGGAGGTGTATTCAACCGCCTTTGGTATTCTTGCGGGCACCTCCAATCACGAGCGTGCTATGGAGATTATTTATGCCATCAATACCGATGAGACTGTCAGAAATCTTCTTCAGTACGGTGTTGAGAACACTAACTATAAGGTTGTTGACGGTTATGCCGAGCCTATATTCACTGATTATAAGATGAATATTGAGTATACCGGCGACGTATTCAAGGCTCTTTACAGCAATACCGAGGATTGGTGCGTTTGGACCGAGATCGATGCAACCAACGGTAAGCTGCAGAATGCCGACTCCGTGGTCGCAGATAGCGAATAATTATCGGAGAGTCGTCTTTTAGGGGGCGACTCTTCTTTTCGTACTAAAATATAAAGCAGGGAAGTAGCAGGATGAAAAAAGAAAGCAGAGAAATGACAATCAAGGATTTGATGGACATATTTGTTCCCAAAATATGGTTGATAGCTCTTGTTTCGATAGTGTGTGCCGCTGTTATGGGTGGATATTCGTTGTTCTTAAAGCCGGATACCTATACCTCGGAATCGACCTTTTCCATGGTAAAGGTCCGTATGGACGGAAGTGATCAGACCACCGGCATTAATCCTACCGAGATTGAAGGTATGCAGTATATCATCAAGAGTGCAGCCTATGTTCTTGCCAGCCGGACGTTTGCGGAGCAGGTGAGAGCGGAGCTGGAGGGCTTCGAGGACGTTACAATTAAGCAGATTCAGAGAATGGTTTCTATATCTCTTATTGGTGATACCACAAACTTCAGGCTGTCCGTAGTTTCCGGCGATCCGGAGCTTTCCAAGGCCGTAGCGGACATTACATATAGGAATTTTCCTGATAATATGACAAAGCGATTCTCATACGCCGTAAAGATCGTAGAGATAGATCCCCCGCTTTTGCCCGAGTCCCCGGACGGATCTAACGCCGTACGTAATTCATTGATCGGCTTTGCCATCGGAATGATCGTTACTATGCTTGTAGTCTTTATTTTTGCAAAGCTTGACGTTATAATACGTTCCAGAGAAAGTATAGAGTCTGCCTTTGATATCCCGCTTCTTGGCGTTATTCCTCGCCTTGAAACAGAGGAGTGATTCGGAGTAGGTTATGAAAAATATTTTTAAGATTAAAAAGAAGTCTACCGAGAGCGAGGAGCTTAAGCTGATAAACAAGGATACCCCCTTCGCTATCAGAGAGGCGCTGGATACGCTTCATACTAACATAATTTATCTAAGCATCGAAGATAAATGCAAAAAGATTGCACTGACCAGTGCCGTTTCAGGTGAAGGAAAGTCCTGCCTTTCTGCTAATCTTGCGATATCAATAGTCGGCAACTCCGAGGATAAGCGAGTGCTGCTTATTGATACCGACCTTCGTAGTGCCGGTCTTACAGAGATCTTTTCCTTGGATAGAACTACCCACGGTCTTACCGAGTATATAGCCGGTGTTGATGCAGAGCCTAATTTTATTGAGCTTCCGGAGCATAAGATTACCTTGCTTGCCGCAGGAGCTCCTACCGTAAAGCCCCAGAAGATCATAGGCTCTCAGAGAATGGCCGATTTTCTTGCTAAATACGGCGAGCGCTTTGATTATATTATAATTGACACACCGCCTATCAATATCGTCAGCGATGCGCTTTTGCTTCACGATAAGATCAACGGATATATCGTTGTTACACGTGCGGATTATTCGGATATTAACGATACCAAGGCTTGCGTTGAGGCTCTCGAACGAGTAAATGCCGAGATATTTGGAATCGTGCTTACCTCGCTGAAGCTGAAGAGTGTTACCGGCGTTGGAAAGTATTCGAGCAGTAAATACGGTAAATACAGTAAGTATACCGGTAATTATACTAACTGATAGGAGGATCCGTTTTTCATGGATTTTTCATCGGATATAGTTGATTTTCACGCTCATATTCTTCCGGGTGCAGATCACGGATCCGATTCTGTGGGGACTACTCTCCGTCAACTTGCGCTGGCATCCTCCGTGGGCGTCAGGCGTATAATAGCAACTCCGCATTTTTATCCAATGACTCACAGTGCCGAATCTTTTCTGAAGAGGCGGGAAGCCGCTTTTTTGAAGCTTTTGCCGCATCTCGGTGACGGCTGCCCTGAGATCGTGCTAGGGGCGGAGGTGCTTGCATGCCCCGGGATTGAGAATATGTCTGGAATTGAAGACCTTTGTATCGCCGGGACGAAAACAATGTTGCTCGAGTTGCCCTTTAACGATTTTTCTGCAGCCTATAAAACGGTGGCACAGAAGCTGATATCGCGCGGCATAGATATCGTGCTTGCTCATGCTGACCGCTATGATCCCAAGAACATAGAGATAATGCTTGAGGCGGGTGTCAGAATACAATTAAACGCAAGCGCTGTTTCCGGAATGTTTATAAAGCCTTCGGTGCAAAAATGGATATCTGACGGTGCCGTGGTCGCGCTTGGCAGCGATATTCATATGATAGACAAAGTGGCATACAAAAAATTCATAAAGGCGGGTGCGCGGTTGCACAGTAAAAACAATAGCGCCTTTGACTATAGCGATCTTGTTTGGAATAATGCGAAAAAAGCAAAAAACGAGCCTTGATAGGCTCGTTTTTTGTGTCAAGTCAGAAGAGTATAGCTTGACGGTTGATATTTATTTGCGGGCAAGATTCTTTGCCAAGGTGCTGTCACGTTCGGTGGTAAACGAGAACAACCAATCATAGTTCCTCTCGTCGGTATAGACCGCATCCCAACAGTTGTGCGCGCATTCAGGATAGAGGATCAGCTCTGCATGACCTCCGGCCAAATTCACAGCCTTTGCCATTTGCAGGCTCTCGATAGGATCAACTGTTTTGTCTCGCAATCCGTGGAAGGTGCGAATGGGAAGTTCGCCAAGCTCATGGGCCAATCCTGCAAGTCCACCGCCGCAGATAGGCATGGCAGCGGCAAACCAATCGGGGCGCAGGAGAGAAAGCGCCCAGGTGCCGTAGCCTCCCATACTGTTTCCGGTCAGGTAGAGCCTTGCTTTATCAACGTATGAAAGCTCGCGCATCTGCTCCAATAAGCGAATCAAAAGCATCATCCATTCGTTCCAGGTGCCGCTTGAACAATGTGGCGCAAGAAGTATATATCCTCTCTTATTCTGCCGCTCTTTAAGGTGTGCAATGCAGTTGCTTTTATGCAGCTTTTCGGTCGTTGAAGCGCGACTGCCTCGGCCATGCAAATACACCAGCAAAGGATATTTTTCGCTTTCGCAGAAGCCTTCCGGATAAGAGATCAAATATTTCAACCCATCGAAGATCTTTTCTTCCATTTTTTCCTCCTGATGCTCATAAGAACTTGCTTTTAATCAATCTAACAAGCATTATAACACAATCGGAGAAATAAGTCAATATAACGCCTAAAAACACCGTGCTTTTCTGTGATTAAAATAATGCGATCCAATTGCGTTGGCAAGTATAAATCACCTTTATTTACAAATACTAACATTGTACCTTAAAATTAAAGGAGAATATATATGAAAGCAACAGGAATTGTTAGGCGAATTGACGACCTTGGACGTGTGGTTATTCCTAAAGAAATCAGGCGCACCATGCGAATAAAAGAAGGTGACCCGTTGGAGATATATACCGACCGCGAGGGAGAGGTCATTTTTAAGAAGTACTCGCCGATAGGAGAAATGCAGACATTCGCTAATGAGTATGCTGATACCTTGCAAAAAACATCGTCCTCTCCCATATTTATTTGCGACAGAGATGCTGTGATCGCGGTTTCGGGCGCACCGAAGCGCGATTATCTTGAACGGAAGATATCCAGAGGTCTTGAGGAGATAGTGGAATCCCGCACTCTTTACGTAAGGGGGACCGGAAGAGAGCCGATAGCGGTCATAAACGACGGCGGAGCTCATTACGTTAATTGCGCGATGCCCATATTGAGCGAAGGCGACATTGTAGGGTGTGTGGTATCTGCCTGGCAGTATGATATTCCCACTAACGATAAGATTTCCGATGAGATCGAATCTAAACTTGTGCAGACCGCGGGAATGTTCCTTGGCAAGCAGATGGAGAGCTGATAAAGATATATAAAGAGGTCGGATCGCAGGGATCCGACCTCTTTACGTTAGGATCAGGATATTTTAACCTCGGCTGACATAGAGGATTTAACAAATCCGATGTATGAGCTACCGCGATTTACGGTCAGCATCTCACCGTTTTCGTCTGCGAACAGATAATTACCGCTCTCATCAACAGACCATGTGATATACGCAGACGTGCCACCTGTCAGATAGTAACCGCTTCCTCCGCTTACCGTATCCATTACCATTTGCGTTGCCACCGCGGTTTCGTAGGTGATCGTGTCGGCAAAGAGAATAAATACGTTGTCAAAGGTAACGGCCTTATCGGTAAGCAGGTCACTTTTGCCTACGCCGTTCTTTCCAAAGCAGTATTTAGAGTCCTTGTCGGAATATTTGAGCTCAGTTTCCGAACCCTTGGAATAAGGAATCGTCACGCTTGTCGCCGTTGTTCGGTAAGATGTCTTATCCGCACCAAAGTCGGTAAAGCGGTAGGGAAGTGACGGAGCTCCCGGATTCTGCTTTGAGCTCAGTCCTGCCTTGATCAGGTGACCGTTGGAATAGTTAAAATGTGTGTATTCGGTATAGTGATACCCAGAGCTTTCGGAGAGATTAAGAAAGCTTCCACTGACGTCGGTATACTCGTAGTTGATAGAGTCATCAGAGCCCAAGGCCACGAGCCTTGCACCGAAAGGAAGAGCGAGATTGGAAATGTAGCCGCGTGTGGGGGCAAGCGAACCTACCTTTCCAAGCTTGTCTATATCCGAGATAAATGCGAGAAGTCTGGTCGCTCCGTCCTCAACAGGAAACTCTATGGCTACGTCGGCGTAAGAAATGCCGTACATAGGAGCACCGGTGTCAAAGGTGAATGCGGTATGCGCGGTGAACGCAGTGCTTTTATCGCATTCCAAACCCGTAAGCGGATTTACGTGCTCTGGCACGTATATCTCGGGGATCTCGGGTGCCTGGGTGTTGTCTTGTAATCCGTCTTTATTTTCATCGGCACCGTCGTCTTCACCTGGAACGACATCGCCGCTATCCGGCTCATTTGGGGTCTCTGTTTGCCACCCCTCGGCTGCAAATCCGAAGGCACAGAGAAAAATTACGGCAACGAGAAAGAAAGCGGCGAGCTTTCCGTAATTGCCGTTTTTCGCTTTATTCATTTTTTACCTCCTTGCGCGCCCTATGCGGCGCGCACGTTTGAACCGGGCCGCAGCCTTATTGTGAGGCTGTCACGGACCCTTGATATGTTATTTGCTTAACGGAGCCATGCCTCGGCGAATTCAAACGCCTCCGCTAATCCGTTAGTAACCTTCTGCTTTACAGGCTTCTTAGTAGCGCTCTCAAGCAGCTGTACCATGATCGTACCGGGGACGGTAAATTCCCCCTTGTTCTTCTTGTCCGACATAATCATCATATAAACGTAATGCTTTTCTGACATATCGCCGTAGAAAATATCATCACCCTGACGGACCAAAGGCTTGCCCTTGTATTCAAGGAACTCGCCCTTTCCAACGCCCTCTGCGTTTAACATAGTTGTAACTCCTTTCGTGTATTTGAAGATGACGGCGTGCTTGTCCATATCCGCTAATATAATAACAGATACTTTTTCCCATGTAAATACCTTCGACAAAAGACGAGTCTGTGAAGCTTTCGCAATAAACTACGCTTTTTTTACGAAAGGTGAGAATTTTATGGGGAAGCTGCCGTGAAGCGGTTTTTTTCGCGCAAGACAAAATACCGATTCCGCACGCAATGCAAGCTCCTTTTGGTAAACAACCTCAGGAGAGCAGTCGCGGTAGGAGGCGGGTTTTGTTATTACGGGAAAATCGCTCACCCTCTTGATTTCTTTGAGAACGGAGCAGCCTACAGTATCCATAGCCAGGACCTGCGTGTAGCGCGGCGGTGTACGTACGTCGGAGGAGGTAACGCCGAAGTAGGAGTACCAGAGTGCACGTCGGATCCTTGCCGTGGTGTATTTTTTAGTAGCTGCTGCCGCTATCAAAGCGGAAATGCTTGTCGCCTCTGCGCTAAGGTCGCAAAGACGATTATATAAACCTCCCGTCGCATCCTGAATATCGGGATCCGTCACGGAAGAATTTAATCTGAAGTGTGAAATCACCGCGGTGTCGAGCAGTGACGTATGTGTGGGCGCTTCACCGACTAAAAACGCCTTTTCAAATGCAATTTTTGCGCCTTCGGGCATATAATCAAAGGCAGAACGGTCTCCTTTGAGCATAAGCTTGCGTATAGCCGAGGCGCTCTGAAGGTTCTCATCTTCATCAAAGGCATCATTATATCCCGCGCCCTCGCGCTTAATGGTGAGCGGTGCGATGGCGGAATTTTCTTTTGCCAAGGCCTTGATATACTCAAGGGCAAGGATATTGTTAGGCTCGAAAAGCTCGGTTGACATACTACCGGGGAAGCAGTTGTTATAGGCGATTTCGCAGAGCTCGGGATAGCCGCATCGGCGATACTCCGGACGCTCTGATATCTCACGAAAGTCTTGATTAAATTGCTCTGAGGAGAGTCGCTGTGCTATTTTCGCGAGGCAATTCGTATCGCCGAGCTCGCTGCCGAAGGCAAGGAAGTCGACAACGCCGAGACTGTTTGCAATATGCACTCCTGCACTTGCAAAAAACTCAGCGCTTGCCATAGAATAGGGAAAGGGAAGCTCAAGCACGAGGTTGACACCGGAGCGCACTGCAGCCTCGGCTCTGACGGTTTTATCCGCGATGGCAAGCTCGCCACGCTGGGTGAAATTGCCGCTCATAATAGCGACGATTGCAGTATCGCTACCGTGGAGCGCTCTTACCGTATCTATTTGATACTTATGGCCATTGTGAAAAGGATTGTATTCTGCAATTATTGCTGAGATTTTCATGCATACGACCCCTTTTCACCGAAAATTTTTTCAAAAAACTTGAAATTTGATATTGATAATCCTCACGCACGGGTGTATAATATTGTTGTCAAAAAGATAGTAGCGAAAGGACAGTTTATGAAAGTATTAGTTGTAAATGCAGGCTCAAGCTCCCTCAAATATCAGCTTTTCGATACCGAGAGTGCAGAAGTGCTTGCCAAAGGTAATTGCGAGAGAATAGGTATTGACGGCTCCCGTATCTCGCACAAGACCGCGTCAGGCGCGGAATATGAGTCGAGCCAGCCCATCGCAGATCATTCCGAGGCGATGAAGCTTGTTGTCGATGCTCTTGTCAGCAGAGAGCACGGCTGCATCGGCTCTGTCGATGAGATCGAGGCAATAGGACATCGCGTCGTTCACGGCGGTGCTTATTTCACCGAGTCTGTGCTTGTTACCGACGACGTGGTAGCGACCCTTGAGAAGTGCACGGCATATGCTCCACTGCATACTCCTGCACACATTATGGGCATCAAGGGCTGTAAAGCCGCTATGCCTGAGGTACCTGAGGTTTTAGTATTTGATACGGCCTT
>CAZABU010000041.1:9371-13213 GCA_964483225.1 uncultured Ruminococcus sp.
GGCGAGATGATCAAGCTTCTCGGTGGAAATGCCGAGGGAACCAAGATCGTTACCTGCCATATCGGAAACGGCTCGTCTATCAGCGCCGTTAAAGACGGCAAGTGCGTTGACACCTCTATGGGCTTCACTCCTCTTGACGGTATTATGATGGGCACCAGATGCGGCGCCATCGATCCCGCAATCGTTCCGTTTATTATGGAAAAGAAGGGGTATACACCCGCCGAGATGGATAACTATATGAATAAGAAGTGTGGCTTTGCAGGCGTTAGCGGTGTTGGCTCCGACTCCCGTGACGTTGAAAAGGCGATGAAGGAAGGCAACGAGAGAGCCAAGCTCACCTTTGATATGCTCTGCTACCAGATCAAAAAGTATATAGGCGCATATTCCGCGGCAATGGGCGGTATAACCGCCATAGTGTTTACCGCCGGTATCGGCGAACACACGCCGTATATAAGAGAGAACGCCCTTGCGGGTCTTGAATACCTTGGAATCAAGCTCGATAAGGAGAGAAATACCTTTGGTCATTCCTCTGCACCCGTCAAGCTTTCAGCCGACGACTCTGCCGTTTCGGTTTATATGATCCCCACCAACGAGGAGCTCGTTATTGCAGGAGATACCGAACGTATAGTATCATCAATGAAATAATGTAATGGCCCGCCCGAGAGGACGGGCTATTCTTTTGCTCTAATTATAATACCATAAATTCGTCGATAAGTCAATAAAGGTAGGGAAATTTGTACCTGTAATTGAAAATTTATTTGAGTATATCAAAAAAATCTTCAATAATACGATTGCGAATTTCCTCCATCTTATCAAAGCACATAGCACCCGTATATATTTCCTCAAGACGGAAGTGGATATCCGATGCAATGCGGAACCAACGCGTAGCCTCGTCGAGTGCATAGGAGTGCAGCTGCTCTGCAACTCTTATGCTTTCACTATCCTCCGGCGTAAAAGTGAAATACCTGTCTGCGTCTATTTCCGTGCTTGCATCTGTGGAAACGACCGTGCCGACGGCGGATTCCGATAAGAAAACCGCCTCCGTCAAGTCCGGAGAAAGCGGAGTAGGGAATGCGGTAAAGGATACGCCAGTTGCGGATAAATACGCCTTGAAATAAGATAATAAGCACATTGCATGCTCGCGCTTTCCGCCAATACTTATTATATTTTTTGATAAACCGCTCAGGGTGTCGAGAGTGATATATCCGTCCTTACCGAATGCCGATATAAGGCGTAGCTTTTCATCGCCGCTAACAAGCGCTCCCATGCTTTCTGCCAGATGTTTTATATCTTTTTTTATTAAAATTTTGTCTAAAGCGATGTTTACAGCTTTGCCTATTACTGTATGAGCTTCGCCTGCGATACGCAGATACGAGTAGGCTGTGCGATATGCGTTTGCTTTCGATTTTGCTAAGGAGATTATCTTCTCGGACTGCGCTCTTAAAAACCTTTTATCCCATAGCTCACCAAGCGGTACAAGCTCGTCTACTGCGCCGGGATTGACCGCGTCGCGCTCGTGTGGAGCTGTTCCGTCAAGAATAGCCACGCGCCGCTCACCTTTTACCGCAATAACTCCGTCAAGCGATTCGCTGTCCGACGAGCAAAGGATCGCCTCTGTATCGTGTCCTGCCAACGTAAGCTCCCGTTCAATACTTTTCATCAGACTGCTTTTTCCGGTTCCGGGACCGCCCTTTAGGACGAAAATTCGATCAAAGCTACCGGAATTAAAGATTTCGGGAAAATAGCTGCGAAAGCCGCCGTAGCCGTTTGCCGCCGCAAAGAATCTTTTGTTTGTTAGGATTTTTTCTGCCATTTTATGACCTCGCTTTGTGATATTCTCTATAAATTATATTCCTTTTTTATAAAACTGCTATTCTCCGCACTTGACAATTCCTCAATATTTATTGTATAATATTATATATTTAGGCTTGGAGGTGTTTTTCCGTGAAAATTATCGGTCTTTGCGGCGGCAGCGGCAGCGGTAAAGGTACGGTTGCAACGCTCCTTGCCAAGATGGGGATTCCTACGGTAGATACAGACCTCGTTTATAGAACATTGACCTCGGGGCCGTCCGAGTGTCTGTCTGCTCTCGCCGATAAGTTCGGCAGGGAGATAATCGCAGAGGACGGATCCCTCGACCGTGCAGTTCTGCGTCCGAGGGTATTTTCGGGCGATGGTGCCGAAGAAAGGCTCAGAAGGCTCAACGAGATATCGCATTTTCATATTCTCGCGGAAACAAGACGACGGCTGTCCGAATATGAAAAGGCAGGATTTTTCGCGGCTACTGTAGATGCACCCCTGCTTTACGAGTCGGGCTTTGACAGTGAATGTCATGCTGTTATTGCAGTCGTCGCTGATAGAGAGACTCGTATTTCCAGAATCATCGCTCGCGACGGAATAAGCCGCGAGGCGGCTGAGCAAAGAATTGCGACTCAGATCTCCGATGAGGAGCTCTGTAAACGCGCCGATTACGTTATTGTGAACGACGGCAATTATGACACGTTATGTGCAAGTGTACGTGATATTGCCGAAAAAATACAAAATTTATGAAAGGTGAATTAAAAAATGGCAGAAAAAAGTGTAGGACAGGAAATGCTTGAGAAGCTTTCCTACAAGAGAAAGAACGTTTTTGAGGAGGCTTCTCCCGAAAAGCTTGCGGCTATATACGACTATGCGAAGGGATATATGAAATTCCTTGACGATGCCAAGACCGAGCGCGAGGCAACCGAGGTTGCAATCGAGCTTGCTAAGTCCCGCGGATATACCGAGTATAAGCTCGGTGACAAGATTGCCGTAGGCGATAAGAGATATCTTAATCAGCACGGGAAGAGCGTTATTCTTTTCTCTGTCGGTGAGAACGATATTGAGGAAGACGGTATTCGTATCCTGGCCGCTCATATAGATTCCCCCAGACTCGACCTCAAGCAGGTCCCTATGTATGAGGAGGGCGGTATGGGCTTCCTTAAGACTCATTACTACGGCGGTGTTAAGAAATATCAGTGGACCGCTATTCCGCTTGCTCTTCACGGCGTAATGGTTAAGGCTGACGGCGAGGTAGTTGACGTTAGAATCGGTGAGGACGATACCGATCCCGTATTCTACATTAACGACGTACTCCCTCACCTTGGTCAGAAGCAGGCCGCAGAGCCTCTCGGTACCGCCATCAGCGGCGAGACCCTTAATATTCTTATTGGCGGACTTCCTTACGCTGATAAGGAGGTTTCCGAGAAGATCAAGCTTACCGCGCTCTCTCTTCTTCACGAGAAGTACGGCGTCACCGAGGAGGACTTCCTCAGTGCAGAGCTTTCCCTCGTTCCTGCATTCAAGGCCAGGGATATCGGCTTTGACAGAGCGCTTATAGCAGCATACGGTCACGATGACAGGGTATGCTCCTATCCTGCGCTTACCGCGCTCTTTGATAATGCGGATACCAAGCGAACCGTTATGGTCGTTCTGGCCGACAAGGAGGAGATTGGCTCGGTTGGCGTTACCGGCATGCAGTCTGCATTCCTCGTTGACGTAATTGACGAGATCGCAAAGAATCTCTCAAAGAACGGTATCGTTGTCAGAAGCAAGAGCAAGTGCCTCAGCGCCGACGTTACCGCTTGCTTCGACCCTAACTTTGCAGACGTATATGAAAAGCGCAACAGCGCTATGATTTCCTGCGGAACTACCATGAGCAAGTACACAGGCGCGAGAGGAAAGTCCGGTACCAGCGATGCTTCCGCAGAGTTTGTAGGCTTTGTCAGAAAGCTCTTTGCAGAGAATGGCGTTATCTGGCAGACTGCAGAGCTTGGTAAGGTAGATGCGGGCGGCGGCGGAACCGTTGCTATGTATATTGC
>CAZABU010000042.1:0-13182 GCA_964483225.1 uncultured Ruminococcus sp.
ATTTTCGATTCCGATGAATGTGTAAACGATACCTGGCTGCGTACCTGGAACGCGATCCCGCCTACAAGGCCGAATATACTCAGCGCCTTTCTCGGCAAGATCACACGCAACCTTGCCCTCGACCGATACGACCGTCAAAGCGCCAAAAAGCGCGGCAGAGTGGCCGAGTCCCTGGATGAGCTCAGCGAATGTATAGGCGGCGCCGAGGTGGAGCGAGAGCTTGAAATACGCGAGCTCGGCAGACTCATATCCGACTTTTTGCGTGGCGAGTCCGAGGTGGCACGGTGCGTATTTATCCGCAGATATTTCCATCAAGCAGATGTGGCCGAAATCGCCAAAATCCACGGATTAACCAAGTCAAATGTAAAGACCACTTTACATAGAACTCGCAAAAAGCTTGCTCTCTATCTTGCAAAGGAGGGCATAACCATATGAATTTTAACGAAAAATTATTGCTCGCCGTCGGTGAGATTGATGACGAGCTTATAGCGAAGGCAGAGGGGTATCGGGCGCGTCCGTACGCCGCCCTGAGAAGGAACCTTTCCATCGCCGCCTGCCTGCTTATAGTATCTATCGGTGTGGTTGGCGCATTCAGGCTCTTTGGCCCCAAATTCGATATGGCAGGCGGAAATATGGCGCCCGGTGCAGCGGGAGATAAGGAGGAAAACTACATGGACGGAGCTATGACTAACGATTCCTACGGCAGCGTAGAGATAGTATCCCGCGAGGGGGGATCTCGCTTCACCGTTTATATTACTCTCTACGAGCAGGTAGAGCGTCACGACGTTATCTTCCGCGGTAGCGGCACCGATCAATACGGCGAGCCGATCTTTATAATTTCCACCACCGCCGACTATGCGGAGCTGACCCATATTCCCGTGGCACCGCCGGTGCTGAAGGTGAACGGCAACGTCGCCACAACCCTACCGACCGAGCCCGGCAGCTACACCGTGGAGATCGACGTCAGCCACGTTGTCGAGGCGGGCTATGACCTTGACGACTATTTCGTCCTCGGAATATTCGGACAGATACCGAGATATTAACAAAAGGAAAGCAGAGGCTGCGTCAGGCGTGCCTCTGCTTTTGATATAAGTATGTAATTAATCCTCCGCGACCGTCGGTGCCACAAAGCGAAGGAGCCCCCTGCCGAGAGGCCTTTCAAGAAGGGCCACCGCAAGGAAGGCAAGGTCACCGAGGAGGCAGACCAGCATATCCGTCAGAGTATCGGTAAGACCTATATCCAGATATCCGTCCACCACGTACTCGCCACCGGAGTGATAAATAACCGTTTTCTCAATGCCGAGAAGCTCCACGGCCTCGTTGTGACTGCCGGAAAGAAAATAAGAGCGTATATCCCGAACGATGGAATCCTCCAGCATATCACCCGACGTCAGCACGGTCAGCCCCCACTCAAAAAGCTCCCAGAGCAGAGCCACGGCAAGGCTGAAGCAAAGGGCAAACAGCAGGCACATCGCAGGACTGCCGCCGCGGCAGAGGCGCAGGGCAACAACGTAACCGAGGGCGGCAAAGATAAAGCCGGACACGATATGCAGGAGCGTATCGAAGAAGGGGACCAGGGTATAAAGCTCAAAGCAGGTGCCGAGTATCCCGCCGACGGGAACGAAATAAAGGATCGCAAGAAATATCTTCCCGCAGCGTATTTTGCCAAAGTATTCCGAAAGCAGGGTTGCGAGTAAAAACAGCGCCGCATAAGCGAGCGGAAGCAGCCCGTTCCTCACTCTCCCCTGAGAAAAGCAGACCGCAGAGGCGGCCACCGTGAATAAAAGATAGAGCGCGAGCATAACGCACCGTATTTTGTCGCTCCGCAGGCGTTCTGCGGCAAAATTCACTATTTTTTTCGCTATTTCCATTGTTTTTCCTCGTTTTTTCTTTGTTTTGTTATATTTTTTTGAAAAATCCGACTATTAATATTCTATCGAACCAATGTTAAAAATTCAATGTATAAATTATGAATTTTACACCCTTCGGCGCTTTCCCTCTTGAAAAGATCGCGCAGGCGTGGTAAAATATATTTAAGTGTGATTAAGGTACTCCGTGTATCATATTATCAAAAACATTCCGTCCGTCGGATTATACGGGACGGAGAGAGGATCAGTATGAGAATTTTGCTTGTCGAGGACGAGCGCTCGCTCTCCAAGGCTATCACCGCCCTGCTTGAAAAAAACAACTATTCTGTGGATGCGGTATACGACGGCGAGGAGGCGCTGAACTACGTTAGCGCTGATAATTACGACGGCGTGATCATGGACGTGATGATGCCCAAGATGAACGGCATCACCGCGCTGAAGCTTATGAGAGAGAAAGGCATAAAGACTCCCGTGCTCATCCTGTCGGCAAAATCCGAGGTAGACGACAAGGTCCTCGGCCTTGACAGCGGCGCCAACGATTATCTGACAAAGCCCTTTGCCATCAAGGAGCTGCTCGCCAGGATACGCGCGATGACAAGATCCGAGTCGGGGCAGACCGATAGCACTCTGCGCTTCGGAGATATTTCCCTTGATACCGCGACCCATCTGCTTGCGGGCGCCGACGGCTCATACAAGCTGGCGAACAAGGAATTCCAGATGATGGAGCTGCTGATGCGCAACCCCTCTCACCTCATTCCCACCGAGAGATTTATTGAGCGCATATGGGGCTACGACAGCGATGCCGAGCTCAACGTCGTGTGGGTCTACGTGTCATATCTGCGCAAGAAGCTGTCGGGCATAGGCTCGTCGGTGCAGATAAAGGCTCACAGAAATTCCGGATACTCATTGGAG
Organism: uncultured Ruminococcus sp.; assembly: GCA_964483225.1. Classification (GTDB taxonomy): domain Bacteria; phylum Bacillota; class Clostridia; order Oscillospirales; family CAG-272; genus UBA1740. Next base: position 2,781 of record CAZABU010000042.1, read on the forward strand.
TCGGGAGAATGATAAAAAGAATAAGAACAAAATTTATGATCGCGGCTATGTTCTCGGTGGCGCTGGTGCTGACGCTGGTGCTCGGACTGACAAACGTGTTCAATTACAGAAACGCGATCAAGGAGGTTGACGCCACCCTTGAGGTGCTTGCACAAAACGGTGGACGCTTCCCGCAGATGCCCGACTCACACCCCAACCTGGATATGACCCCCGAGATGCCCTTTGAGACCAGATATTTTTCGGTACATCTCTCGGATAGCGCAGAGGTGATCGAGGTCGACCTCACCAACATCGCCGCCGTTGACCGTGAGGAGGCCGTCCGTATAGCCAAGCGCTGCCGCACCATCGAAAAAGGCTTCTTCTTTAACTACCGATACGTGCATAGCGAAACGGATGAGGGTGTGCGAATCATTTTCGTAGACTCGACAAGACAGCTGGAGCAATGTCACTCCTTCATGGGTCTCTCCTTCACGATCGCCGCATTGGGACTTCTGGCAGTTTTCGTTATTACCTATCTGCTCTCCGACGTCATCATGCGCCCGATCATACGCAACCAGAGCAATCAACGGCGCTTTATCACAAATGCGGGCCACGACCTGAAAACGCCGATCACCATTATCGATGCCGACGCGGAGCTGCTGGAGCTTGAGGTGGGCGAGAATGAATGGTTGACGGATATCCGAGCCCAGAGCAGAAGGCTTGCCTCGCTGACCGAGGAGCTTATATATCTGTCGAAAATGGAGGAGGAGTCGAAGCTTTCTCTTATTGATTTCCCCATTTCCGACGTGGTTGAGGAGGCGTCGCGCTCCTTCGCCTCGCTGGCAAAAACCAATAACCGCCACCTGAGCATAAGTATAGCGCCGGGGCTCTCCTACACCGGTGACTCCTCTGCCATACAGAGGCTGGTTTCCATTCTGCTTGACAACGCGCTGAAATATTCGCCGGAGGATAGCGAGATAAGCCTGACACTTAAGCGCCGCGGACGTATGACACAGCTGTCCGTCTCCAACCTTGCCGAGAATCTGACCCCGGAGGACACCGAGCGTATGTTCGACAGATTCTACCGTAGCGACCGATCGCGAGGGAGCAAGGGCGGCTTCGGAATCGGCCTATCCGTTGCCAGCGCCATAGTGGCAGCACACAGGGGCAGAATTTCCGCAGAGCTTGAAAGTAATTTACTCACCATAACCGCTATATTATAGCATATAAGCACCGCAAATTGTAACGTTTGGTTGTCTTTTTGCGGTGTTTTTATATTCTCGCGAAGTATTTTCTCTACCATAGCAGCGATCTGCTTTTTTACATATCTCCTCTGTGACGTTACTCTACCGAGAGGCGAGTGTCACTGGTACGGTCTGATTTTCAAACATTTTTCGCATTTTGCCTTGACCGAGGGCGGTTTTTATTATATAATAGTAAAGGTAGTAAAAATCCAATGACGATCACATCGAAAAAAACTCCAAGGAAGGTACCAAACGTATGCTTTCAAGGCTTATTCACAATACCTATTCAGCGATACTTAAGGAGGAGCTCGTCCCCGCCATGGGCTGTACCGAGCCCATAGCTATCGCCTACGGCGCATCTATACTGGCCCACGCGCTTGGCAGTATGCCCACCTCGGTACGTGCGCTGTGCAGCGGCAATATAATTAAAAACGTCAAAAGCGTTATAGTTCCCGCCACAGGCGGCAGACACGGCATTGAAACCGCAGTTGCGGCCGGTCTTATCTCCGGGCGACCCGACCTGCGGCTGGAGGTTTTGTCGGTGCTTTCCGCCGATGCGGGTGAGCAGATCGAGGAGCTTCGCCGCGGCTGTGAGATCACCGTCGAGGAATTCTCCGACGGCTGTGCCTTTGATCTTCAGCTCATCGGAAAGAGCGGAGAGAGCACCGCCACCGTCTCAATTTCCGGAAGCCACACCAACGTGACACTGGTCAGCGTGGACGGCAGGGATCTGACGGCAGATTACGCCGGCAGCGAGTCAGTCGGCACCGACGGGCAGGCCAAGACCGACCGTAGCGACCGTAGCCTTCTCACCGTGGAGAACATCGTAAAATTTGCCGCAGAATGTGAAATAGAAAAGCTCGAGCCCATTCTGTCAAGGCAGATCGAACTGAACATGGCCATCGCAAAAGAGGGACTTACCGGCGATTGGGGAGCCTCCATCGGCAAGATAATGCTGGAGACCGGCGGCGACGTTATACGCCGTGCGCGAGCCTATGCAGCGGCGGGATCCGACGCGAGAATGAGCGGCTGTGAGATGCCCGTATGCATCATTTCCGGCAGCGGCAATCAGGGCATTACCACCTCGGTGCCCGTGGTCATCTACGCAATCGAGCTCGGTAAAAGCCGCGAGGAGCTGCTCCGCGCCCTGGTAGTTGCCGACCTTATAACCATTCATCAAAAGACCGGCATCGGGTGCCTCTCCGCCTATTGCGGCGCCATCAGCGCAGGCGTGGGCGCAGGTGCGGGAATCTGTTACCTCTGCGGCGGCGACTTCAGAATGATCGCGCACACCATAGTCAATGCGGTGGCGATCCTGTCGGGCACCATTTGCGACGGAGCGAAGCCCTCCTGTGCGGCTAAGATCGCTATGGCGGTCGAGGCGGGAATCCTCGGCTTTGAGATGGCGAAGGCCGATAAGCAGTTCTACGGCGGCGACGGAATCGTTGTCAAGGGAGTCGAAAACACCATCAGGAACGTCGGCAGGCTGGCCAAGGACGGTATGAGCGAAACCGACCGCGAGATCATAAAAATTATGCTTGGAGAATAACATGGTGACGAAAAGAATCATACTTGAGCGCCCCGAGCGCTTTGAAAAGATACATACTATCCCAAGGGCAAAGCTGCTGGAGGCGGCGAAGCGTGCCACCGACAAGCTCCGCACTCTTGCGGAAAAATACGGCAACACAGCCTTCCCCGGCACCTGCTCCAAGGATTATGCCTATGCTTGCGATATCAACAAAAACTGGGAGTGCGGAATGTATACCGGCTGCTATTGGCTGGCCTATCTTCTGACGGGCGACGGGTTCTTCCGTCGGGTTGCCGAGGAGCAGACTGCCACCTACCGTCGCCGTATCGACGAGAAGATCGGTATGGACGACCACGACGTGGGCTTCGTTTTCACCCCCTCCTGCGTCGCCGAATACAGAACTACGGGCAATCCCATGGCAAGAGAGCTGGCTCTTGAGGCCTGCGAATACTTCTATGGGCACAGCTACTCGAAGGAGGGCAGGTTCATTATCCGTTCCTGGAAATCCTGGGACAAGGGCTCCGGCTGTCGCACTATGATGGACTCGCTGATGAACGCTCCCCTGCTCTTCTGGGCGGCGGGCGAAACCGGTAAGCAGGAATACTACACCGCGGCGCTGGAGCACGTTAAGACCACCGAAAGGTATCTTATCCGCGAGGACGGCTCCTCCTTCCATCACTATCAGTTCGATCCTGTCACGGCGGCACCGGTGAGGGGCGTTACCCTCCAGGGTCTTTCCGATGACTCCACCTGGTCCCGAGGCCACTCCTGGGGCATCTACGGCTTCCCCATTGCTTACTCCTACACTAAGGAGCCGTTCCTGAAGGAGCTCCACAAAAACGTCACCTATTATATGCTTAACAAGCTCCCCGAGGACCTTATTCCACATTGGGATTACGACCTTGCGGGAACCGATGCTCCGAGAGATTCCTCGGCGGGCGCCTGCGCCGTTTGCGGTATGCTGGAAATGGCGAGCCATCTCTCCGCGGGCTCCGAGGATAAGCGCATTTTCGAGAGTGCCTCGGCACAGATGCTGGAATCCATCATCGGCAACTGCACCGGAGATATCGGCAGAGAGTACGACGGCCTTATCTGTCACGTGACCCACGCCCACCCCCAGGGTCAGGGCATTGACGAGTGCGCCGTGTACGGTGATTTCTTCTACCTGGAGGCGCTGGCAAGATACATTCTTCCCGACTTCAAAAAGTTCTGGTAAATACAAAAAATACGCTCCGTTTGCAAAGTTTGGTTAGCAAACGGAGCATTTTTATATAAAAATCAATCGGCGTGGCTTACGGTGAGAACTACTTTTCCTACGTTCTCGCCGCGCTCAAGAATGGCGTGCGCCGCCTCTGCCTCGGTGATGGGGAGAGTGCGGTATATAGAGGGCTTGATATCGCCGCTCTCAATTTTCGGCCAGACCCTTTCAACGAGCTCGGCGAGAATTTTCGCCTTGAACTCTGGAGTACGGTTTCTGAGCATACTGCCAACAAGGTGGAGGCCCTTTGTAAGAAGGGGGCGCAGAAGCAGGTTAGTTTCCGTCCCTGCAAGGGTGGAAATTACTATCCAATAGCCGCCGCGTGCCATATAAGGCAGGCTCTTTCCAAGAGTCACACCGGACAGGCAGTCCATGGACACGTTCACGGGCGTGCCGCGTTCCTCCTCGGCGCGAAGGACCTCCTCCACCGACTGCGTCACAGAGTTTATTACAACGTCGGCGCCGAGGGGCCTTATTTTCTCGGCGATTTCATCGGAGAGCACCGAGGTGATGACCCTCGCGCCGAAGGCCTTTGCCATAGGGATCGCAACCGAGGCAAGTCCGCTGGCTCCCGCAGGAATAAAGGCGGTCTGACCTGCCTCAAGATGACCTTCGATAAAAAGATTCAGATAAGAGGTGGCATAGGCCTCCGGAAGCGCCGCCGCCTCTACCATGGAGAGCCCCTTGGGTACAGGCATCAGCATATCCTGCTTTACCGCCACGTATTCAGCGTAGCCGCCGCCACCGAGAAGTGCGCACACCTCATCGCCAAGCTTCCAATCCGTGACCGCAGGGCCTACCTCGGCAACTACACCGGCGATCTCAAGCCCCATCCACTCGGGACAGCCCGCGGGCGAAGGGTACTTCCCCTGCCTTTGGAGAAGATCGGCACGGTTAAGCGCCGCGGCGTATATTTTAACCAGCACCTCGTCGTCCTTCATCTGAGGATCGGGCACCTCGCTCCACACAAGATTTTTGTTTCCATCTACTAAAACTGCCTTCATATGTAAACTCCTATTTACAAATTATGGGTTTTAAGGTACTCGTCCATACGAACGCTCACCGGCGTTTCGGGGAACTCATAGCCCTCGGGAATCTTCGATATTTCAAGCTTCAGCCCCTCGTACATGGGGATAAGCTCCTCTTGCTTGAGGCCCGTGAGTGCAAGGACCTTGGAGTTGTCGGTTATTCTCCTGAAGAGGCGCGCATACTCCAGCTGCCAGCGGGTGGAGGTCTTCATCTCAGGGTCGATTATAGCAAGATAGTCCTCCTTATCGACCCAGACGGCCTCAAGACCAACTAAGCTATGATAGTATTCCGCAATTTCCTCCCAGGTTCTGTGCTCGGAGGAGCAGACGTTATAGAACTCGCGCTTTGCCTCCTCCTTAAAGAGAATACGGGCGATCATCTTCGCAACGTCACCGCCCCAGCAGAGGGTCGCGGGCTTATCCTTTGCCTGTATCGGCAGGACGACCTTCTTGCCCTTGAGAGCTCTGCCCACGTTGTTGCTCGCTTCAAGGGTAACAAGCTGGAATCTCATGGTGGAGAAGGTGGTGGCGGGTCTTACCACCGTCCAGTTGGAATAGGGCGAGGCAAGCAGAAGATTTTCCGCTCTCGCCTTATGGATGCTGTAATCGTTGGAGGCCTTGAGCTCCTCGTCCTCGGAGGAGTCGATAAGTCTTGGGGTGGTCTCCTTTATAGGCTGCTCCTTGTCGTCGTAAACACGGCAGGAGGAGAGAAAGATATAGTGCCCCGTGTTTTCAAGAAAGAGCTTGTAAAAATCGGGAAAATCGTAGTTGCTGTATATCATGAAATCCACAACGCCGTCAAAGCCCCGGGCGAGGACCGACGCAAGGAACTCCTTATCCTTTGCGTTTCCCTTTATACAAACCACGTTCTCGCGGCAGGGCTCCGCATCATCAAGGGAGAGTGCCGTAACTTCATAACCCATATCGGCAAGCTCGGGTACAAGATACCTTCCCATAGCGCCGGTAGCGCCGATTACCAAAACCTTTTTCAATTTTCCTTACCTCTCGTTCAATGTTTATATACTATCTGTCCGTCCGCAAGAGTCATCACGCAGCGATAACCCTGCTCGGAGCTTATTCTGTTTCCCTCTCGATCGACAAGGTCAAAGCCCTCGTCCGAGTATTCAAGCACCGCAATATCTGCGGCGCACCCGGGAGCGAGATATCCCCACTCGCAGGCCTTTCCAAGTGCTGCGGCAGGCGCCGAGGTGACTGCACGGAGAACGTCCTCCTCGCTCATTCCGAGATGCCTTGCAATACTCATACAAAGGGTCAGACCGTATCTGCCGCCTCTGACGTAGGCGCTGAGCCGCGTTATATCACTGCTGATGATCACAGGCGCCGCGCCCTGCTCTATGGCACTGCGAAAAACCTCAAAATCGGTGTGCACGTGCCCTGCAAGCCCCGCGTCGATTACAACACCCCTCGCCTTCGCCTCCCTCAGGCACTTGAAGCCGTCAAGGGACGCGTTATTCACTCCGCCGTGATAGGCGTGGGTGAGGATATCTCCCGTAAAGAGCGTGTCAAGGAGCTTTTGCATAGTCACCGGGGAACCTGAGGAATGGACCATCACCCGAAGCCCCCGCCCGTGGGCAAATTCACAGACCTCCCGCAGGGGTGCCGTGTCGCTCACCTCGCTCACCTCGGTGTCAAAATACACCTTCACGCCAACGGCCCTGTCGCCAAAGCGCCGAAGTCCCTCCTCGGTAAAGGCAAGGTCGGGGCGATTATTCTTTATAGGCGCCTCAACGAAAACCGCGCTTTTCAGCATAAAGCTATCAAGCAGGGCTCGGTCGCCCTTAAAGCCCGATGCATCCGCTGCAGCAGTAACGCCGAAGGGAAAGCTGCTCATCTCCGCAGAGATGCCGTATTTGTCCACGGACACGCCCCACATATGGACGTGGGCGTCCACAAGGCCGGCCGTAACGGTTTTCCCCGTGGCATCATAGACGATATCGGCATTTTCCGCGATTTCCTCCGCGATTTTCAGCACCTTACCGCCGTCGCAAAGGACGTCAGCCGAGGAAAATCTCTCGCCGTCCCAGAGGCGGCCGCCTTTAATTAATATTCTTGCCATTAAAGCGTATACCTCCGACCATCTCGGAAAGCACCTTCTGCACAAGATAGTCGTGCTCGTAGGTGAAGGGATTTTCCTTATCGCCCACAATGTATGAATAAAAGTCACGCATCATCTCGTCGTAGCGGCCGTCGGCGGTATTGTCCTCAAAGGGCAGAGTCACCTTCACGTCCTCGTAGGTCTTATTCGTAATAGCAGTGTCCGAATAGGTCATAGTTATCGGGCGCTCCAGGGGACAGATGTTTACCGTTCCGCGACTGCCAGAAACCATCAGCTGACGTCTGCCAAAGCCGTTGACCTCCACGGAGGATACGAATATTCTCGCAAGGGCGCTGCCGTATTCCAACACGGCGAGATTGTTGTCCTCAAAATCCACGCCGTCAAGCCCGGTATGCTTCAGGAAGGCCGTTATTCTGTCGGGCTCGCCGAGTATGTAAACGATAAGGTCCACAAGATGGCTGCCGAGGATATACATTATTCCGCCGCCAAAGTTGGTGAGCCATTTTTTGTATTCCACCGGGTGATAGGTGCTCATCTCGGCGTTGATGGAATATATCTCGCCAAGGTCGCCGCGCTTTATACGCTCAAGGCAATCACGCACCGCAGGATTGTATCTATACATATATCCCAGCTGAACCACAAGCCCCTTTTCCTTTGCCATATCAAGCATGGCCTTATACTCCTCGGGGCTCTCGCTGGCGGGCTTATCCATATGAATATGCTTGCCTGCCTCTATACACATTTTAGCATATTTGTCAAGATCCCAGACGTCACTCTCAACGAGCACGGCGTCCGAGCGGGCAATTACCTCCTCGACGGAGAGCCGCGGCAGGTCGCGATAGCCCTCGTTCTCTCCGCGCCGTTTTATCCATTCCTCGTTTTCCTCGGCGTAGCCTACGACCTCGAAAAGCTCGGGGAATTTTCTGACTGCCTGCATTTTGGCGTGGCCGTGATTATGGCCGATGCCTATCTGTCCTATTCTTATTTTCCTCATTTTATATTCCTCCAGTCAAATACCGTTCCCATCGGGAACATCGGGTCGTCGCAGAGCTGATCGTACACCGCAGGCGCATCCTCGGGCAAAGCGACACGGGAAATTATAGGCGCGACCTCAATGCGACCTGCCGCAATCAAGGAAAGTATCGCCTTGCAGTCGTCCTGATGAGTCCAATGATGGGGGTAGGACTCCACCCTCGGGCGCACGAAATTGTGAGCACCGATGAGCTTTACGCCGGGTTTGTGCACCTGAGTATAATAATCCACAGCGCAGTCGGACACGCGGGTACAGCCGAGCAGAGATATCCTACCCATCGGAGAGGCGCAATCCAGCGCCTGCTTCATAGCGACGGACGCACCGGTGACCTCAACCGTTGCACGCACGCCCTTACCTCCCGTAACAGCCTTCACCTGCTCGACAAAATCGGGGGCCGAGGGGTCGAAGGCAAAGTCCGCGCCAAGCCTCAAGGCAAGCTCGCGCCTTTCGGGATTCAGATCGGCGGCGATCACGGGATAGGCGCCGCTGAGGCGGCAGAACTGCACCGCAAATATACCAAGCAGTCCAAGCCCCATAACCATCGCGCTCTCGCCGAGCTCCAGCTCCAGCTTGCGCACACCGCCAAGACCCATAGATGCGATTATAACGAAGGCCGCGTCAAGGGAAGCTATCTTATCGTCGTCGACCCGCGTGATATCCGCCACGGGTCTGAGGTTATACCTTGCGTGATTTCCGTGATAGACCAGCACGCGGTCACCGACGGAAAACTCCGTTACGTCCGCGCCAACCTTCAGTACGCGACCGACGCCGCAGTAACCGAGGGCCTTTGGAAAATCGGCGCCGCCGGCGTTTGCCATTCCCATAATATTCGCGCGCTCGGTACCGCCGCTGACTACGGTGTACTCCATCTCGGTCAGCACCTCACCCTTAGCCGGCTCGGCGATCTCGGTTTCCAAAAGCTTTGCCGTATGTACGGCGGTAAATAAAATCTGCTTGTTTTTCATCGTGGCCATAGCCGCGCGAGTGCTCATTTCTCTCACGCCCCCCGCGGGTGCGGGAGAGGGGAGCCCGGATAAAGCCTTATTCATAATATCACCTCCAAGGACAGTTTAGCACATATGATCCGCTTATGTAAATATCAAATACGATTTAATTTATCAAATTTGATACTAATATATTGACAGATTATCTACATTAATATATAATATAGGTGAAATAAGACCGAAAGGCGGTGTTCCTGTGAGCAGAAGCATTTTATCCGATTTGATTATAACGAAAATATGCTCCGTGTCGACGATGTATACTAATGCGGGCGCCGTAAATGCGCGACGGGACCGCCCCAGATGGGCGATCCTGCTAAAATACGAGGGTGAGACCGAATATACCGACGGCGAGCAGTACTACATCTCCAACATAGAGCACGCCGTAATACTGCCGAGGAGCTGCTCCTACGAATGGCGGTGCATCAAGGGTGGACATTACTCGGTCATTGAGCTTGAGAGCCCTCTTGCCTGCACGGAGATCATGACCTTCCCGCTGAAAAACGGCCACAAGGTGCTTGAGGCGATAAAGCGCCTTGAAGCAAAGAGGACCCGCCGCGGTGAGCTGTGCGAGCTGGAGAGCATCAAGGACACCTACGATATCCTCTTTATGCTACTGCGATCCGAGCCGAAAAAATATCAGCCCGCAGAAAAGCTAAAAAGGATCGCCCCCGCCCTCGACCATATCGCGCAGCACTACAACGAGAGCATCAGGAACGACGAGCTGGCACAGCTGACGGGGCTGTCCACCGTTTATTTCCGCAAGCTTTTCACCGAGCTGGTGGGGCAGTCGCCCATCGACTATATCAGCTCCGTACGCATAAGAAAGGCCAAGGAAATGCTGGAGAGCGATTTCAGCAGCATTACCGACATTGCGGCGTCCCTTGGGTACCCGAATATTTACGACTTCTCCCGAGCCTTCAAAAAGCACGTGGGAGTGTCACCGAAGGCCTATAAGGCCGACGCGGAGCAGGATGGCAAATAAACAGGGTTTTCTAACCGAAACAAAAATGGACAGAGGTACCGAGTTTAGGTGCTTCTGCCCATTGTTTTTTATTTTTTCGGTTTGGTTTTACAGATTCAGAATACTTGACGAGATAAAGAAATAGATTATCAGCGCTATCGCATCGACAAGGGTCGTTATCACAGGTGATGCCATTACGGCGGGGTCAAGTCCCACTCGCTTTGCAAGTATGGGAAGGGTGCAGCCCACGAGCTTTGCGATGATTATGGTCACGAGAAGGGCCAGGGATA
>CAZABU010000043.1:0-13125 GCA_964483225.1 uncultured Ruminococcus sp.
ACGGTTCTGTTCTCATTAAGAATTCGCCTAATTTATATTTCTCACTGAATTTTCCGAGATTTTGCCTTATTTTTATTGAATTCTTAATGAGACAGCCCCTTTTTGTCGTTTGGCCGGGGAATAGAGGATTCTATATTCCCGTTTGAAAAGCAGCGGCTTTTGTGGTATAATAAGGAAAAGGCACACTTGAATCTTTTGCAAAGGACTGAAAAATAATGAAAGAACTGCTTCAAAAAATATTAAAGGATTGCGCGCATTTCACAAAGGAAGGGGCGGTAGCCTCTTATATTCCCGAGCTTGCAAATGCGGACCCGAATGATTTTGGAATATGCGTTATATCGGAAAAGGGCAAGATGGACTTTGCCGGTGATTATGAAAAGCCCTTCACCCTTCAAAGCGTGGTAAAGCCGCTGATCCTTTTGCTTGCGCTCGAGGACTGTGGAGGGGAGCGTTTGGAGGCGCTTTGCGGAGTCGAGGCAACGGGCAAGCCCTTCGATGCCTTTAATTACAGCGACCTCGCCCTGAAAAGCGAGCATATAAATCCTATGATAAACGCCGGAGCGATAGCGTTAGGCACTTTGATAAAGGGCGCGACCTACGGGGAAAAGTTTTCTCGGTTGCTGGAGCTTGCAAGGAAGCTTTCGGGAGATTGCGGCCTTACCGTAAACGAATCCGTTTACCTGTCCGAAAAGGCAACGGGAAACAAAAACAGAGCCCTCGGTTATATGCTTAAGGCCTACGGAATGATAGACGGCGATATTGAAGAGGTGCTGGATATGTATTTTAAGGCCTGCTCCATTCAGGCAAATTGTAAGAACCTGGCGAGCATCGCATTCGTTCTGGCAAATCACGGAAGGGACGCAAGCTCGGGAGAGCAGCTCGTCAGCGAAAGCCACGCAAGGTACGTAAACGCTATTATGACCATATGCGGAATGTATAACGGCTCGGGTGAATTTGCCCTCAGAGTCGGTATTCCCGCAAAAAGCGGTGTAGGCGGCGGAATTATGGCCTGCGCTCCGTCCCGTATGGGAATAGGATTATATTCTCCCTCCCTCGATAAAAAGGGAAACAGCATTGCCGGAGTTAAAGCCCTGGAGATGCTCAACCGGGAAATAGGGCTTAGTATTTTTTAGTATACCGTGTAAATGGGGCTGTCGCATTCAGGCTGCCCGAATAAAAAACAGAGGTATTGTTGACACGATACCTCTGTGCTTTTTTGACGGTTGAAATCCTTATGCCGACGTGCTATAATGTATATATAGGCAGGAGTGTGCTTTAAGGAGAAGAACCTATGGCTTTTACAAGATACGAGAATCAAATATGTGAGATATCCCCGGCGATTCCCGAAGCGGATGAGTACTGCTTTTCCGTTTTATCGCGTATATTGCGCGGTGTATGCAGGCTCACCGTTACCGACGGAGAGCGACTTATAGTCTGCCATTCCGCAGAGCCTTACCCCGTATGGGTGTGGCAGACCGACGGAGCCTCAGATGAGGAGCTGGAGATGGCATATCTTATACTGAAAAGGGAATTCGGCTTCGAGGGGTCCTACCGCTTTAACGTCAAGCACAGTATGGCGAAATACCTCATTGACAGGGCGGCCCGCGACGGCTTTGACCTCGGAATACACACCAATATGCTGGCTTACAGCTGCCCCGATCCCATACCGCCAAAGCGGCCGGTAAAGGGCGAATACCGCGCGGCGGAGAGCGAGGATATTCCCATAGCCTCGGAATATATGAGAAGGTTCCACGATGAGATGAATATAGACCGTACGGATATGGCTGCCTACGTCAAAAGGGCCACCGAGCTTATCGCCGAGGGGCGGCTGTTCTTCTGGTATGACGAGCTCGGCGAGAGGGCGGCCATGGCATCGTACGGGATCTCGGGAGATAAGGGCAGCATCGGCAACGTATTCACCCTTCCCGATAAGAGAAGGCGCGGCTACGCGGCGGGACTTGTGTACGCACTGACACTTATGATCCGCGACCTTGGCAAGATCCCGACGCTTTATACAGATGCGGATTATGCCGCCTCAAACGCCTGCTATGAGGGTATCGGTTACAGAAGCCGGGGAAGTCTTTGTACCGTGGGATAGAATTATCAAGCACCGAGAGCGGATCTATCAGTAAGTCAGCTGTGCCAGCGGGTTTTCCGCGTTGAACAGCATCTTTGCCGTGTCAATAAGCTCCTTTGCTATACGCAGAACGTGGGAATCCGAATCTGCCGCGTAGGCCACGAGGAAGCTCTGGGTCGCCTCCGGGTCGTCGATGGCAAAATAAATACAGTCCTCGTTGTTTTTCGTCGTGGCTATGGCGGCGTCGGTGGTGAAAAGTGCGCCGAAGCCGGAGCGCATGAGATTGTAGTTCAGCTGGTGCCTCGAGGAGCTTGCGGTCACGTGGCCCGCGATGCCCGCATCACCGAGGAGTATTTTTTTCTTTTTATACAGATTGCTGTGGGGCGGGCTGTATATAAATTCCACGCCCTGAAGGAGCGAGAGGTCGGAGATCATTTTCTCCTTACCGTAGCGTCTGCCCACTACCTCCTCGTAGCTTAAGGCGTAGGGCATCAGAGCCTCTAACCTTCCATAATCGCGGCGTACCGCTATTATGCACCGCTCCTCGAAAAGAACCTCGCACACGCAGCCCGCAGGCTCGTCGCCGCCGGGAATGAAGATCAGATCCGCGGTCTTTTTTTCAAGCAGCGACGGCAGATTTTCCGTTGAGTCAAGGACGACGTTTATATCGATTCCCGGATACCTCTCGGCGAAGGCCTGGCATATTCTCGGTATGGCGTAAAAGGATACGTGAGTGGAGGTAGCGACGGTGACTGTGCCGCTTTTCAGCTCGCCCATGTCGAGGATGCTGCTTTTCGTTTCCTCCTCTATACGCAATATCTGCTCAATTGCCCGGATATAGAGCTTACCCTCGGCGGTGAGCGAGAAGGGCAGGGTCTTTCGGTTGAATATCGGTGCGCCGAGCTCACACTCGGCCTTTTTTATTGATGCGCTGAGGGCGGGCTGGGATATAAACAGCTTTTTTGCCGCCTCGGTAACGCTCCTTGAGCGATAGACCTCGTAGACGTATCTGGAGATATTGTCGAGCATACTGCCTCCGCAAAAATTTTAATTATAACTCTTGTTATGTTATTTGTATTTGATTATAACATATAATTGTGATATAATCAAGATGAAATTAAATTTTCGGAGGCGATATCTGTATGAATTCCCGTACCCTTTTTGAGAAAATTGACGAGCTTTACCCGGAGTATATCCGCGTTTTTGAGGACGTGTGCAATATTGAAAGTCCCACAGTGGATAAGGCGGCTGTGGACAGAGTTGGCAGTTATTTTGCCGAGCTTGCCCGCGCTCGCGGCTGGCACGTGGAGACCTGCCCCCAGGAGAGGACGGGAGATCCCGTGTGTATAACCCTCAATTACGGCGTGGATTCAGCCCCCGTGGCAATGTCGGGGCATATTGACACCGTCCACCCGAAGGGCGCCTTCTCCTATCCGCCTGTGCATATGGACGAAAAAAACATATACGGCCCCGGCGTTATGGACTGCAAGGGCGGCGTTGTAGCCTGCTTTTTGGCTATGGATGCGCTGGATAAATGCGGCTTCAGAGCGCGCCCGGTGCAGCTGCTTATCCAGACCGACGAGGAGGTCGGCAGCTCGCTTAGCAGCAAGGCGACGATCAACTATATCTGCGAGAAGGCAAAGGGGGCGGTGGCCTTCCTCAACACCGAGGGCGGCGAGTACGGAAACGCGGTAATAGAGCGCAAGGGTATTCTGCGCCTTGAGATCACCGTCCGCGGTATAGCCGCCCATTCCTCGGTATGCACCAAGGCGGCAAACGCCGTGGCAGAGGCGGCTCATAAGATCGTGGAGCTGGAGAAAATGAAGGACGAGCGTGGACTTACCTGCAACTGCGGCGTGATCTCCGGAGGTACTGCTCCCAACACCGTTGCGGAGCAATGCAGCTTCAGCGTGGATATTCGCTTTGCCAACGCGGAGCAGCTTCGCTACGCCGAGGCGGAGCTTGGGAGGATAATCGACACGGTCTACGTTCCCGGCTGCAGCAGCGAGAGCCGACTGATAAGCCTTCGTCCGGCGATGGAGCTTTGCGAGAGGAATATCAAGCTGCTTGAGAGAATAAACGAGATAAACTCCGAGGTGGGGATCCCCGCCCTTACCGTTCGCACAGAGCCCAGCGGCTCCGATGCGGCATATGCGACTGTGGCAGGCATACCTGCTATCGACAATATTGGCGTTGTCGGCGATTTCATACATTCCACCAGAGAATACGCGGAGCTGGACTCGCTGAGGTATTCCGCAAGGCAGCTTGCAGCCGTCGCCGCATTTATATAAAAGCGTTTACTTTTTGTTGAAAAATGCTTGACATATATCTACGAAATTGATATAATTAAAGGGAAAATAAGGAGAAAGGAGAAAAAAGTATGCTTTCATTCCTCGTTTGGGCAGCAACTGCCGTAAGCTGCGGACTCAGCTTCTTTATGGACGGCGTAGTTGATACCGTTGCTATCGTAGCAGCTGCAGTGACTCTCGTAGTTTCTCTTCTGTTCAGCAAGGGCAAGTTCTGGAAGAATCTTCTTATAGACATTCTTTCCGTCGCTCTCGCTTACGTGCTTGGTATCTACGTGCTTAAGGTTGGCGGCTATCTCGAGTGCGCACCTCTGTTCGGACTTATCAGCTCCGTGATCTTCCTGATGCGTCCTCATCTGAAGAAGTAATTTTCTACATAATAAAAAGCGGTTGCAACACCCGGAGAGGTAAAGCAATCGCTTTTTATTTTACTTTATGCTTCGGCTTATTCCCAGCCGCCGCAAACGTCGACCTACTCGGCGTAGCCGGAGTAGAGCTCAAGCTCGGGTAGAGTCAGCTCTATGGCGCTGCTTGCGCTTCCGCAGGCGGGGAAGGCGGTTTCAAATCGGCGGAGCGACTGATCAAGATATACGGTGACACCCTCATTTATAGCAAAGGGGCATACGCCGCCTACTGCGTGGCCGATAAGCTCGATCACCTGCTCCGGGGTCAGCATTTTCGCCTTTGTAGCTCTTTACTCTTTCGATGGACATTTTATTATACCTCGTCGATATTGATAGTTATTCCGTTGATCTCAACGGGGCCGCTGACGCGGATCATTACGTACTTCGCGTCACCGATGACCTGGGTGGAAATGAGGTTTTTATGCTCGGGGCTGACCTTTACGCTGACCTCGGGCATCGTGAGCTCGAATTTGTTCACGGACACCACGTTCTTCGGCGCAAGCTCGGCGTTTATACCGAAGCTCTCGTCCATAGCCCGTCCGACCTCCTCGATGCGCTCCTCGCCGACACCGCAGCCCTCAAGCACAGTCTTTACGGTGGCCTTGGTAAGCACCAGGGGCTCGGGGTCCTTCGACTCCTTATGGGACTCTATCATTTCGGCGATCTGGTTATGTACCGAGCAGACCAGCTCAAGGCTGCAATCCTCAGATAGCTTTTCGGTCAGCAGCTCGCTGAAGGTGGCCTTTTGGGCCTTCGGGGGCATCGGTGCAGTATTGCCGAAAATATTTTCTGTGAAGGTGGGATATTTTTCTGCGATGCTCCTCGTGTAATAAAGGGCGCCGTAAATGTTGGTGCATCGGTCGTCAAAGGCGGGGAACATAAATCCGAGCTCTGGCGAGGCGAGCTGTGAGGAAACGTATGCGGTGTGGAAAAGGCTGTCCGCTTCCTTGAAGGAAAGAGCCTCCGGGGTGTCCTTTACAGGGCAGATAGCACAGACCACGTAGGAGAATATCTGGGTGGAATCGCCGCCCTCACCGTCGGAGGAACGGGTCACCACGTCATAGACGTCATTTGCAAGAAGGATGGCGTAATTTCCCTCAAAGCTGATGCTGTCGATCACCCTTGCGTAGAAGCTGTCGAGGGCTTCCGCGTCCTTGAGCTCGCTGTCACGCAGGCGCATCAGGAGCTTGTGCTCCTCGCTCTCGGATACCTGCTTTGTGCTGAAATTTACGTCGGTGAGGTTGGTGCCGAGGCTGCCGGACAGCGTTTTCTTCATAACTCCCAGCAGCATCTCTGCGGTGGTGGATTCCGAAACCGCCATAGGTTGGCTGATCTTCGATACGATCTGCTTTGCGGAGTTAACAAGGCAGCCCACGATCCGCGGTATGTTACTGCGCTCCGGGCGGAAGCGCCGCTTTATTTCTCTGAGTTCTCTTTCTGTCATAAAAAAATCCTCGCATATAGCTTTCTTCTGTGAGGAATATTTTAACATAAAACAAGGGCTTTGTCAATGGAGCGGTGCGGAGAAAATAATATTGACAAGCTTTTGGGGATATGTTATAATTTATGAAAACACTCTTGCTCGGGAGGTCTTATGAGAAGCTTTATACTCGGCACCGATTGGTGGACGGATTGCGACGATGCGGTCGCCCTGCGCATACTTATGCGCGCCCATCTCAGGGGAGAGGTGTGTGTGAAGGGAATAGTTATCAACGCCTGTATGCCCTTATCCGTGCCGTCGCTGGACGGATTTCTGCGCTCCGAGGGCGTTTTTGATATGCCCATCGGCTTGGATACGGAGGCTGTGGATTTCGGTGGCAGGCCCCCTTATCAGAAAAGGCTGTCGGAGCTTTTCCCGGGCGTGAGGCAAAACCTTGATGCGGAGGGCTGCGTGAAAACGTACCGCAGGCTGCTCGCCGAGAGCGATGAGCCCGTGGAAATAATAGAGATAGGATATCCGCAGGTGCTGGCGGCTCTGCTCGTGAGTGAGGGTGACGGCTTCTCGCCCCTCTGCGGCGTGGATCTGGTGCAAGAAAAGGTGTCGCAGATATGGGTGATGGCAGGCAAATGGGACGAGGATCCGGGTAGGGAGAACAACTTCGCCCGCAATCCCCGCTCACGCATGGGCGGAAATCTTCTTTGCGAGCTTTGCCCCGTTCCGATAACCTTCCTTGGCTGGGAGGTCGGCGCAAGGGTGATAACCGGTGGCGAGCTTGCCACGGACGACGTTCTTCACCGTGTCCTTTGCGATCACGGCTCGGGCGGCGGCAGAAGCTCCTGGGACCCTATGCTGGTACAGCTTGCTCTTGTCGGTGACGCAGGTGCGGCGGGCTATGAGATGGTGCGCGGCGTGGCGAGCGTTGACGGTGAGAGCGGGGAAAATCATTTTCGCAAGGACGGCGGCGGAAAGCACGCCTACGTGGTTAAAAAAATGCCCGATGAATGGTATGAAAAGCAGATAAACGACTTGATATAAGTATAAGAAAACGGCGAGGAGCTCCTCGCCGTTTTTGCTTTCTATGATTATTTTTTGAGCCTGAGAGTGACGATCTCGAAGGGCTTGAGAGTAAGAGAAACGCTGTTTTCTTCCACGGGCAGCTCTTCTATATCGCGTTCCATAAGATTTGTAATAAGGGCTTTTTTGAAGGAATTTGCAAACTTAACTTTGCAATTTACGCTACTTCCAAAGGATTCGTACATTCTTACGATAAGATCGCCGGAGTCCTCGGTCTTCTTGATTCCGTCGATAATTACCGCCTCGCTGTCACAGCTTACCATAGAGAAGCTGTCGGGAAGCCTGCCGTCGTTACGCTCGGCGGAGCCCTCCTTGTATACGTCGCGGCAGGCCTCCATCGGCACCGGCAGGTCGAAATATAGCTTCTCGACACGCTTGTTCACGGCGATGAGCTTATATTCAACGGGGAAGTGTGCAACCTGATTTCCCGAATAGAGATAACAGACGGTGCTGTAATCGGTGTCGGGCTCAAGGCGCACGCGGCGGTGGTTCACGTCAAGGCCGTGAGCCGTTTTCCCGTTCAGGTACATTATCATCTGAGGATTGAGAGCGTCCCCGCCGGATATCCCCGCGCTGACCTCAAGATAGTAGACCGTATCCTTTTTCTGGGCAGGGGCGCGGAGCTCGGCCTTTACCCAATAGCGGCGGTCCTTTCCGTTGACGGTAGTGAAGGGGAGATATTCTCCGTCGGGGGGAGTGTTGGAGTCCTTATAGTCGAAAACCTCACAGGCGGAGAGCGAAGGACGGCATACGACCTCGGCGGCGTTCTCGAGAAGGACGTCGCAGGCTCTTTTTGATTTTGTCAGAGATAGTTTTATTTTTTTCACCTCGGTTGTGGTTTATAAAGTGCTTACAAATTTATTTTACTCTAATTTGCCGTTGAAAAACAACCGACATTGTGATATAATATAACTGTATTGTGATATTTTTCTCCGAAATGAGGTGATTTACCATCAACGCAAAGCTTCTTTGTGCAGAAGACTTCGTGGATATGAGCTGCGGTATATCCTATCGGATAGTGGACAGCCGCACCGAGCGCTTTACAGAGCATACCCACGATTACGCCGAGCTTTTTATTATGCTTGCCGGAACGGGAAAGCATACCGTGAACGACGTGACGTCGACCCTGCAGAGCGGCGACGTGGTTTTTATACGTCCCAGCGACGTGCATAGGTACGGAAAATGCGACGGTGAATTTACCTTCCTTAATATTACCTTTACGATGGATACGCTGGACTCGGCTCTCGGGTATCTCGGTGCGGGATTTCCCGCCGAGGAATTAATGGGTGCGCCTCTGCCGCCGTCGGCATCTATGAGCGGCGCGGAGCTGCGACGCCTTGACGATAGGCTGAAGGTCATCGGTGCCCTCTCTCCCGCCGATACAGATCGGAGAAGGACGGCCCTGCGAATGCTCCTTATCGACCTTCTCTCGGAGCGCTTCTCGGGCTATACGGACGGCGGCGAGGCTATGCCGCCCTGGCTCGATGAGCTCTGCCTTAAAATGAGATCCGACGGTAACTTTGCCGCCGGTGCAGAGCGTATGATCGCCCTTTCGGGCAAGAGCCGTGAGCATTTGTCCCGCTCGGTCAAAAAGTACCTTGGACAGACGCTCTCGGAATTTATAAACGAGCTGAGGCTCAACTATATCGCCAATATGCTTAGGAACTCCAACCTGAAGATCGCCGACATTGTTTTTGAAAGCGGTTTTAATACCCTGAGCCTTGCCACCTCGCTCTTTAAGGCGCGCTACGGCGTGAATATGCGCGATTTCCGCGGCGGAAAGGGCTGAGCCGCAGTTGACAAATGCGCGGCGATGTGTTATACTGAATTATATTTTTTAAGGAGATATGTTATGAAAGCTTGTATCGTTCAACCGGAATACCCCCTCGACCTTGCCCGCGCCGAGGAAATATATCTTTGGGAGATGGACGCCCTCGATAAGTGCGACGAATCTATGGATCTCATAGTTTTTCCCGAGTGCTCCGACATTCCCGCTCTCGCCCACAGCAGAGAGGATGCTATTGCCACCAGTGACAGCTTCGCGCCGCGCCTGCTTGCAAAGGCGTCGGAAACCGCAAAGCGCTGCGGAGCCCATCTTTTCATAAATTGCTACAGAAGATGCGATACGGGTATCAGAAATACCACCTACGCCTTCGATAAAAACGGCGCGGAGTGCGGATATTACTACAAGGAGCACCTGACGCCCGGCGAAACCGCAAAGCGCCGCCTTGACAGCGAGTACAGCTTTGAGTTCTCCGAGCCGACTGTGGTGGAGATGGACGGCATACGCTACGCCTTTCTCACCTGCTACGATTTCTATTTTTACGAGAATTTTGCGAAGATCGCAAGATACGCCCCGGATATCATCATCGGCTGCTCCCATCAGCGCTCGGATACTCACGAGGCACTTGAGATGATGTCCCGCTTCCTTGCTTACAACACCAATGCCTACGTGGTGCGCTCGTCGGTCAGCCTTGGCGAGGACTCTCCCACGGCGGGCGCGTCGATGGTAGTGACCCCCGAGGGCAAGGTCGTTCTCAATATGAAGAGCCGCATCGGTATGGATACCGTGGAGATAGATCCCGGGCAGAAGTACTATAAGCCCGGCGGCTTTGGCAATCCCGATATGGCGCACTACGAGTACATCGAAAAGGGCAGGCGCCCCTGGAAATACCGCCCTGCCGGCTCTGCCATCGTGCGCCACGACGATATAATGCCTTATCCCAGAGTTTGCGCCCACCGCGGCTGGAATGCGGTGGCACCGGAAAATTCGATGCCTGCCTTTGCGTCTGCCATCGCACTCGGCGCCGAGGAGATCGAGTTCGATCTTTGGGTGACTACGGACGGTGAGCTGGTTTCCACCCACGACCCCGTTCTCGAGAGAGTATCCAACGGAGAGGGACGGGTGGACACCAAGAGCTACGCCGAGCTTTTGGAGCTCGATTTCGGCGTGAAGTTCGGAGAGAAGTTCGAGGGGCTGAGGATACTGACCTTCGAGCAGATACTAAAGAAATTTGCCTGCCACGTAATAATGAACATTCACGTAAAGACTGAGGGAAACACGGTTACCTGGAGCGATGAGTCCATTCTCAAAATGGTGGATCTTATTCACAAGTACGACTGTGAAAAGTACGTTTACTTTATGACCGGAAACGAGCCTATGCTGGCAAAGCTTATGGAGCTTGCGCCCCATATTACCAGGTGCGCGGGAGCAGGCAACGACGCATGGGCCATAGTCGACAGGGCCATAAGGTTCGGCTGTAAAAAGCTCCAGCTCTTTAACGATAAGTTCGACCAGGCGATGATAGACCGCGCCCACGAGCACGGAATTATCTGCAACGTCTGCCAGGCTAACAAGATCCATAAGGCACAGAGGTATCTCGAAATGGGGATCGACACTATCCTGACTAACGAATATCTGCTCATAAAGGGCGTTGTGGATGAGGCCGAAAAGTATGTGAAATACTGATTTTTTGTAAACTAAAGTGTGCATTTTGCGACGTTTTTTGGTTTCGGAGTGCACACTTTTTTGCTACCGCCGCAGTGCTTTACAAAGCATTTATAGGCTTGTATAAACCGAGCCGATCTGCCACGGATATCGGCCTTTTTGACGGCAATTTATGTACAAACGGCAGCCCGACAATCTGCACAAAAGACTTAGCAAAATTTGTGCAATATGCCAAAAAATGAAATCTTAACACTTTTGCACTTGACTTGAAAGATTAGTTGTGTTATTATTATGGTACAAAACCGTGCCTACACGGAAAAATAAAAAGGAGAAAAAACATGAAAACCAAGATCCTCTGTCTTGTGGTTGCCATTGTAACCATCGTATGTGCTCTTGCTTCGTGTAACATCGGCGGTAGTGATACCCCTGGTAGTGATGATTACGACGGCTCCACTTACGACGTTACCTGGAATAAGACGACTGTAATCTTTGAGCTTACGAAGAACTCTAACAACGATGAGCTTTCTTCCGGCTGTGAGAGATACTACGCAGGCGCTTCCACCGGTAACTATGAGACCATCGACACCAGCATTAAGAGCAGAAATGCTAATGCCTACAAGGAAGCTAACGTTGAGGTTACCTACCTCTACGCAGGTACCGATGCTACCTACGGCTGGGGTAAGAACACCGACCGTATCTTCGAGAACGCTTCTGCCGGCGGTAAGAACGCTCCCGACATGTATTGTAACTTCGCTTACGATATGACCTGTGCGGCTATCAAGGGTGCTTTTGCTAACCTTTACTCCACTGCATACGGCGACGGCGGCAACTTCTTCCGCTTCACCAAGTCCGACTACGTTAAGGGCGACCCCAACAACTACTTCGATGCAACCGCAGGTGAGGGTTACTTCTATAGCTACATGGAGTCCCTTTCCCTCTCCCCCAACAAGATGTACTGCCTTGCATCCAACTATTCCACCGACCTCGTTCGTGCATTCCTCGTTGTTCCTGTTAACATCGACCTGATGAACAGCATCGAGCTTGCTAAGTCCACCGGCGACGAGAACGGCGACCAGAAGTTCGACTTCACCGACTTCTACGAGCTCGTTTGGGACAACCGTTGGAACTACGACACTCTTGCTCAGTACTGTAACGCTATCTACGAGAACACCAACACCGCTAAGAACCACGATCAGGAGATCGCTGCCGGCACCACCAACCTTGGTGACAGGATCGGCTTCGCAGCAGGTACCTCATCGGGTCTTACCTCCTCCGGTCTTCTTTACACCACTTCCGTAAAGATCATAAACAAGACCGTTAACGATGACGGCACCTGGTCCTTCTCTTATCCCGCTACCAACTCCGATCTGAACTCCTTCGCAACCGCTCTTGCTAACCTCTTCACCGATAACGCATCCAAGGGTATCGTTGCTATCAGCTCCGATGACGCTCAGGCTTACTCCGGCACCTCCGACGGTGACCTTAAGGTTATCCGTAGCGAGTTCGCAAAGGGTAACATCCTCTTCGGCGGTATCATCGCAGTAGGTTCTCTTGAGGATTCCGTATACCAGGATATGAGAAAGGGCAACGGCTTCGGTATCGTTCCCGTTCCCGTATACAGAAATACTAACGGCACTAACACCGACAAGTATCAGACTCTCGTACATAACATCGCTAAGGTAATTTCTATCTCCGCTACCACCACTGAGTTCGAGCAGTGCACCGCATTCCTTGATTATCAGTCCACACATTCCTCTGATATCCTTACTATGTACTACGATGAGCAGCTGGCATCTAAGGTTGAGGGTGCTGCTTCCAACGATAACAAGAAGATGCTTAACTACATCAGAAACAACGTTCGTGATTGCTTCGATAAGACCTACGAGGACGTAATCGCTGACTTCAAGTCTACGACTACCACCAACTCCGACGCTAACAAGTGGCACACCGTTATCCAGAAGAACAACTATCAGCTTTCTGACTTCTCTGCAAAGTATAACGAGCTTTACGCGGTTAAGGATGCTGATCTTAAGGCCATCGTCACCGCTTGGAACAAGCTTCCCTAAGCCTTGATTTGAGTCTTAAATAAAGTCACGTCAAGCCCGCCTCCCACGAGGCGGGCTTTTTGCTTTGCTTTCGGGTTTTATCACGTTGCCTCTTGACCTTTCGGCAGTTTTATTGTAGAATAATATCAGGGCGTCCTGCTGGCGTCTATTATATAAAGGAACGGAGCTTTAATGAAATACTTGCTTGCATCAAAGTCACCCCGCAGGCGCGAGCTGCTCTCGGGGATACTTTGCGATTTTGATATTATGAGTGCCGATGAGAGCTTGCCCGAGGGGATGCATCCGAGGGAGGGCGTGCGGGTGCTCGCC
>CAZABU010000044.1:0-13090 GCA_964483225.1 uncultured Ruminococcus sp.
ACGATATCTCTGTCACGAACGGAGAACCCGTCATCCTTTGCAGCCTCAAGAACGGAGGAGGTAACGATGTCAACGAGGTTATCACCGTTGCGGATTATAGGGGCTCTTACACCTCTGGAAACAGTGCCGACCATACGGCTCATAAAAAACAACTCCTTTTTAACCCATAAATATGGTAAAATAAAATTACGCCATATATTATATCAAATATTTTAACATTTGTAAAGGGTTTTTGTGAAAAAAA
The DNA here is from genome assembly GCA_964483225.1 of uncultured Ruminococcus sp. Classification (GTDB taxonomy): domain Bacteria; phylum Bacillota; class Clostridia; order Oscillospirales; family CAG-272; genus UBA1740. The sequence goes on from CAZABU010000044.1 coordinate 245, forward strand.
ACAAATTTGTAGAATTTGCAAAAAAATCCGAGCTGACGTAAAGCCTCTTTTTGTTTAGCGTTCTCGTCGCTGACTCGGGATTTTTATGCCTGCTTTGTCTGTATTCTTGCTTGCAGTCATGACAATAATATTCTTGCCCTTGCTTTTGAGAATTTATCCACACGGTAACATAAAAAGCCGATTTTGTAAGGTTTGATTTACAAAATCGGCCAAAATTAATTAAACAAGAAGGTCGTCGACCTTTACGGGGAGACCTGTTTCCATGGATTTGTTGCAAGCAAGAGTGAAGGCTACGGAGCGCATGCCGTCCTCGTAATCGCAGAGTACCATTCCGGTATCGCCCTTCATAGCGGCTTCAATAAAGGTACGCTCGGAAAGCATGGCAAAATCGTTTTCCTCCTTGTAGGTGATACACTTGCCGGAGCCTTGACCGATATTGCCGTCGCCCTTGACGTAGTTACCTTCGTTTTCCTCTGCCTTTTCGGTATCCTGACCGTAGATCTTCACGTCCTTGATAAGTCTGTGCTCAAGGCGACAGTCCGCAGCGGAGAAGGTGAATTTTGCATCTATCGCCTCGGGCTTTTCAACGTAGCATCCGGTGGAGAATACGCCGAGCGTGCCGCTCTTGAATCTTACGACGGTGCTGGAGATATCGTCGGTGTCGTATCCCTCGGGAGGATTGTTTATAAGATTTCTTGCACACATGGAGAATACGGTGTCGGGCTCGCCGAATACGAAGCGCACCATATCGAGGTTATGTATGGTCTGCTCAACGAGCTGTCCTCCGGAAAGGCTCTTGACCTTCCACCAGGGTGCCGAGGGGATACCGCTCATTCTATCGCCCTGGATATAAACGATCTTGTGCTCATCGCAGAACCTTCGGGTGATTTCGGGAAGACTGCCGTAGCGGCACTGGAAGCCAACGGCGGTAACGAGCCCAGCCTCCTTTACCTTCTTGCAGATATCCTTGGCAAGCTCTATATCAAGGGCGAGGGGCTTTTCCACGTAGAAGGGGATCCTTCTCTTGATGAGCTCGTACTCGATCTCGCCGTGGCAATAGGGCGGAATACAGATGAACACAGCGTCGGGCTTAGCATCGTTCAGCATATCGAGATAATTGTCGTATGCCTTTGCAGTGCCGGATTTTTCGGCCAGAGCCTCGGCTCTTTCTTGAATGATGTCGCAGAAGCCGACCATCTCGGCTATATCAAGAACCTTTACAAACTGATTGTAGTGATGGTTGCCGATAATACCGCAACCAATAAGACCAATTCTCATTTTTTTCATTTTCTATTTTCCTTTCGGTGTTAAGCTTTAAGCGTTTTCGTAGTATCCGATAATTTTATCCTCGCCCTCGGAAATGAGCTTGTAATAATCCTCGTCGGACATATCGAGGTTACCCTTGAATACCTCGGAGGTAATGTAACCGTCAAAGCCGCCACGCTTTAGTATGGGCATGACCCGCTCGAAGTTTACGTCGCCGTCACAGAGCTGGCAGAATTCGCCGCCGGTGTTGATCCTTCCGTTGTTTCTCTTAAAGTCCTTGACGTGAACCTTAAATATCTTGCCCGCGAGTACGTCTGCCCAGAAGGCACTCTCGGAGAAGGCGACCATATTGCCAAGGTCGAAATACGCACCAACGAGCGGATGGCCGATCTCCTCAATGAAGGATACCATATCGTAGGGGGAGAGGAAGAATCCGTTCCATACGTTTTCAAGTCCGACCTTGATGCCGAACTCCTCGATTATCGGGATCGCGGCCTTCAGATTCTTGATAGAATTTGCGCGCGCCTCGGACAGGAGAATACCGTCTGCCATTCCGCCGGGTACCAGCAGAATGCCATCCGTGCCCAGTGCTTTGGCGATGAACAGCTGCTTCCTGAGCACGCTCTGCGCGTAGCTTACGTCCTGCTCCGAGCAGCGCGTCCAGATGTTGGCGTGGAGAGAGGAGGAAATGCTCGCGATCTTCATTCCGTGTTTCTTTACAAGCTCCGCGACCTCGTAGATAACGGAGTCGGGGGTGGAGAGCTTGAAGCTGTGTGCCGAGGCAGAGGTCTCGCGGTCAAGATTGAACTCGACAGCGTCAAAGCCCGCCTTCTTCGCGGCGATCAGACAGTCCTCGAAATTGAGGCTGTCAGGAAAGGTCCATGCGTTTATTGATTTTTTCAAAATCGTTACCGCCTTTATGTAAGATTTTCGTGGATTGCTGCAAGTCGGTTATCCGCAGATGCGCAGATAGCAAATCGATATAAAGCTCTTGACAAATCCGCAGTTTCAGTATACAATAACCTTAAATCTATTGCAATAAACAAATCGACGAAGTTTGTACAATTTTCGCCGATTTCATCTGAGGAGCTTATGATGGAAAACAAGCACGGAATGGCTAACCAGTCCTATTACCGTCTTATATCTGACGGTGGGATATCCCCGATGAACGATCGCAGAGATGACAGCGTGGAGCTTCAGGTAAACTGCTGCGGCGAGGTGGTGATGCGTCATGAGTGGGCGCATAATAAGCGTTCGGTGCGCCGTGATTTTTATTTGCTTTATTCGCTTGGCGGTGTTATAGTCGGTGACGTTGACGGCAAGCCTGTGAGGATAGGACACGGCCAGGTCGCGTGCATCAGTCCGGGGACGGAATATTGCTTTGGATCTCTTTCTCCCCAGGAGGAGTGGACCAGATATTTTTGGATACATTTCACGGGAAATGATGCCGAGCATATGCTTGCTGACAGTGGTATTGAAACTAACACGGTATACGCCACCGACCCCGATACCGAGTTGAATTTCTACTATGAGCGACTGTTTGAGGAATTTCGCACGCGTGACGATACGGTGGACTATGCCGCCGCGCTTTTGTTGCGTATGATCCTTCTGTATCTTGGGCGATCTGTTCGCGGTGCCTCTCATGGTAGACGCTTGGATAAGTCTATAAGGTATATTCATACTCATATAAGGTACGATCTCTCTGTTGAAAAGCTCGCCTCGATGGAGTATCTCGGTGTATCAAGATACAGAGAGCTTTTTCGCACGCTGACCGGAACCTCGCCTATTGAATATATCATCAGACTGCGTATGACACGCGCTATGGACCTGCTTTCGCAGACGGGAAATTCGATAGCACAGGTGGCCGAGAGCGTAGGATACGACAATCGACATTATTTTCAAAGCACCTTCAAAAAATATACAGGCATGACGCCCGGTGAGTACCGGACGCAGAGGATGAAAGGATAAACTCTTAAGATAGGTAGGCCGAGAACCTTTCATAAAGTAGCCGGCTTATTGACAAACGAACACTTGTCGGATATAATCTTATATGGCATAAAATGTCGATTTGTGTCGATAATGATTTGCATTTACGGAGGTGTTTGTATTATGAAGAACGTGAAAAGTAACAGCAAGCGCGGTCTGCTCGCTGTGATGGTATTGGTTACGTTGTTTCTTTTTGTGGCCTGCGGCGGCACGCCCGATGCTCCAAGTCAGAACGCGGATGCAGACGGTGGTTACACTCCCACGATCAACGACGTTTACGTAATGGCACAGGAGGCCGGATACGAGGGGACGCTTGAGGAGCTGGTAGCACTCTTTAAGGGCGAGGCCGGAGCCAAGGGAAACGACGGAGTAGGTATAACGGCGGCAACGGTCAGCGCGGACGGTGAGCTTGTGCTGACTCTCTCCAACGGACAGGTGATAAGCTGCGGTGTCGTTAGCCGCGCCGGAGCCGATGGAGCCGACGGAGTTGGGATATCTAATATTGTCATTAACGAGAACGGAAGGCTTATTGTTACTCTCACGGATGGCAACGTTTTGGATTGCGGTGAATTGCCCGGTACGGGTGAGGTCGAGCCGGAAAGTCATACGGTGACCTTTGTATGTGAGGGGAGTGAACTCGAAGTTCTGACCGTGACTCACGGAGAGTGCGCAGAGCTGCCCATTCCCGAGCGAGAGGGATATTCCTTCGTCGGTTGGTATTACGGAATTGCGGACGGTGCAAATTCGGCGAGGGTAACAAATCTTACTCCAATCGTCTGCGATATTACGCTGACTGCGGTGTGGCATTCCCATACAGATGCCCTCGGCGGTATTTTTGGTGGAGCGAACGGCGTATGCGATGAGTGCGGAGCTCCCGTCTGCTCGCATACCTACAGTGAGAATTGGACAGGTCTTGAGGATGGGCATTTTAAGGAGCTGCTGTGTGACTGCGAGCTTATGACACACGTTGCCTCTCATGCGGATCTTATCGGAGGGGATGCTGACGGTCGCGATGGCTTATGTGACGATTGCGGATATCGGCTTTGTACACATACCTATTCCCGCGAGTGGAGCTTCGATAATATGCGTCATTGGCATGAGCCCAATTGCGGATGCTCGGTTCCCGAAACCGACGTAGAGCTGCATACGGACGAGGATGACGACGGGCTCTGCGATATCTGCGGTGAGATAGCAAGCACGCTCGATATGGTATCACCGCTCCTTACAGGCTCGCTCTCATTTGATGACATAACTCAGGGCGAAGCCTATTTTGCACAGGGCGAAATTCAGCTGGAAAATTTGCAAAACGGTAAATATTTATTTACATCAAGCAACGAATTTGCAAGATTTTCGCTTGCTTACGATGAGAACGGCGAGGGATATGAAAGTAATATAGAATTACTTTTCGGCGCCGGAGACGGATCCGTAACCGTATTTTATCGTCTTGCTTATTCAGAGGCGCCGGAGCAGGTGACGGCGGATTACTCGGTATTGCCGATCTCCTTTGAGCTTGCTTACGATATTGGACGAGCGACTCTTGTGGCAGACAGAGTATATACAGTCGGTTATACGCCCGATCATACGGGATACTATCATATTACGGCTGATGGGAGCTATCTTTGGAACGGGAAGTCCAACGCTGCTTTTGTATTTTACGGCAAAGCCGACGAGCCCGTAAGCTTCACTCTGGCACAGGAGGGTGAGGACGGGGGAACGGTGGAATGGAGCATTACACCGCTCGGCATACAGGATATCGAATCGGGTACAAACAGTATAGATCTTGGTACAAAAAGCACTCCTGTGGCATTGAAATATACGGCTTTACATAGCGGAACATATTTGTTCGTGTCCGATGTGTCCGAGGTGCGCTTCGGTCTGCCTTTGGGTGGCGTAGTAGAATGGGTGGAGCAGTTGTCTGCAATTCCTCTTGAGGCCGGAGATAGCGCTCTGTTGTTTGTTATCGGTGCAGAGAACACGGAACTGACTGCCGCGACGGCGGTTGAGATAGGACGCACGGAGCTATCGGTTGATGAAAACGAAGCGGTGACCCTTGCCTTCGTTCCCGAGCTTGGAGGTAAATATAACATATCCGCACCCGGTGCAAGTATTATTTCGGTAAACGGAGAGGAGGTCGAGCTTTCCGACGGTGCCGTAGACGTAGAGCTCCTTCGCGGCAAGGTGGCGATTATAGTCCTCTCTGAGATACGGGGCACCAAGCTCACGCTTGATATCGAGTATATCTTTCCTTCGCTGACGCTTGGTGAGAATGTGATCGAGGTCGCGGAATCTGACGTATCTGCACCCCTCGCTTATGAGTTTTTTGCTTCAAAAACGGCGAAGTATACCTTCATATTAAGTGGACTCGGTGTTACCGCCGAGGAATCGCAGGGAGATTTTGCTATTGAAGGCGGAGATCGAGCTTCCGTCGTGCTTCGCGGAGGAGAGAGTATACACGTTTATGTGAATTCTCTTCTGCCCGGTCAATGCTCGCTTGAGGTGATCTCCGAGGAGCTGTCGAGTCTTTTCCTTGATGAAAGCAAGGAGTTCTCCGCGGCAGAGCTGATTGACGGCGAATATCTGATATTCGTACCGGAAATAGACGGCAAATACGTTATCAGTCATGGCGACGGGCTGACGGTTTGTACCGAGCCGACATCGGCTTCGGAGCAGGGGCGTATCGAGGTCGAGCTTTCGGCTGGTGAGGAGCTTCTGATATTTGTAAGGACGTCCGACAGCGGCGGAGGCTGTTCTATAGAAATTTCAGCAGTGGGTGACACGCCGGTGACGGTGGATACTCTTCATTTTGAAATAGATGAGACACACGCATATTTTTACGGCTATACTTATACCGCAAAGACCGCAGGAGTATATATTTTCACACTTCCCATCGGCGTCGGGCTTCAATCTGCAGATAGCAAGAACGATGTGCTTGATCCCGAGGTGAGCTGTGATAGTAACGTCGCAGGCGCGGCGGTTACCGTGGCTCTTTCCGAGGGCGAAGCCTATACGTTTTACTTAGCTGCGAGTGCCGTCGGTACGTACGAAATAACGGTCAGCTGCGTACAGCTATAAAAATGTAAAGACGACACTAAATTGATTTTTTATTGCAGAATATTAGCTAAAATCCCGGTTGTACTTGACATTTTCTCCTAAAATGCTATACTCGAATCAAGCGGCAAGACATTCCGCAAAATTCATAGTGAACTCAGAGGATGAAAAAATGAGTAAAAAGGTTAGATTTGCTATAATCGGTTGCTGTAATATGGCACGTAGACACGCGCAGGGGGTATTCAGCATTCCCGGTGCCGAGCTGGTATACGTGTGCGATATCGACGAGGAGAAGGCAAAGGCTCGTGCCGAGGAGCACGGCGTTCCCTATTATCTTGATTATAAACAGATGCTGAGGGACGGCGGCTTCGACGTAGTTATCATCTGCACCCCCGACCAGATACACAGAGAGATGGCAGTTGCCGCTCTCGATGCCGGCTATCACGTGCTTTGCGAAAAGCCCATGGCTCTCAATATGGAGGATTGCCGCGCCATGGTAGAAGCGGCAAATCGGGCCAAGGGCAAGTTCATGATCGGCCAGGTCTGCCGTGCAACTCCCGGATTTGCAAAGGCGAAGGAGCTGATCGATGCCGGCGCTATCGGTAAGATATTCTACGTTGAGTCGGAGTATGCCCACGATTACTCGCATATAAACACTCCTTGGAGACTTGACCCCGTAAATCTCCGTCACGGCATTACCGGTGGCGGTTGCCATGCGGTGGATCTTATCCGATGGCTTGCGGGTGATCCCAGCGAGGTTATGGCCTATTCCAATCATATGTGTCTTGACAATTACCCGGTTGACGACTGTACGATCGCTATTATGAAATTCCCCGACGGTGCTGTGGGTAAGGTGTTCTGCTCCATAGGCTGTAAGAGAAATTACACGATGCGTACTCTCATTTACGGCACCAAGGGTACTATAATCTGCGATAACAGAACCCCCGAGATCTATCTCTATACGCCTAAGACCGATGCCGACGGCAAGTCCGTCTGGGACCCCGATGTATATCCCGTAGAGCTTAAGGATCACAATGCCGAGGAGGAGGTGCTTAACTTCTATAACGCAATTGTGAACGATGAGCCCACCCCTGTCAGCGCGTACGAGGGCGCAAACACCGTTGCTGTTTGTGATGCGTGCGTCCGTTCCTCTGCCAGCGGCAAGCCCGAGACTCCCGATTACATCAGATGATCTTCTAATATTTTAATATATACATTGCAAGGCGGCCGCCCGAAATCCTTGGGCGGCCGCCTACTCTTTTTTATAATTCGGAATGCTGTTTTTGTGTACTTTTGTATAACAAAGGCGAAAAAACGACATCCCGTGGGCGGTTTTGGCAGAAAATGCCGAACAAAAAGTTTTTCTTTGTGCAAAATGACTGTTGAAATTTATTTCAAAATATGATAAAATTATAGTAACAATAAATTCCGATATGAGTGGGATTTATGCCGACGACGGAGGCTTTTTTATTATGTATAGCATCGGTGACAATGTTTTATACGGATCTAACGGAGTGATGACCGTAGTTGACATAAGAGAGGAGCTTGTGGGTGCTGTTGCCCACAGGTACTACATTCTTCGCGCCTATGGCTCACGTTCTGAGTCGCTTATCTACGTTCCCGTGGATAATGAGAAGCTTGTTTCCGCTATGCGCCCTCTGCTCTCCGTCGAGGAGGCAAACGCGTTGCTTTCTCCCGATGCCATCCTTCCCGAAACCGTTTGGGTTCCCGACAACCGTGCAAGGGCTGAGCGCTTTAAGGGTATTATTGAGTCTGGCGACAGAGCGGCGATGCTTTCTATGGTAAGGGCGGTGCACGAGTCCGGTCTTGCCCGCGAGAGGGAAGGAAAGAAAAACTATCTCACCGACGAGAACGTTAAGCTGAAGGCGGAAAAGATTCTCGCTACCGAGCTTTCCATTGTGCTTGGAGTAGCAGAAGAGGAGCTGCCGAGCTTTGTTTGATCCAGTAAAATAATTTGAGGCTGTTGCACTAAGGCTACCCGAAATAAAAAACAGAGGTATTGTTGACACGATACCTCTGTACTTTTTATTATTTGATCATCGGTTTTCTGCATATGGGCTTATAGCTGCAGTATTCGCATTTTGTTTTGCCGCCGGACTCTACCCTCGGATTTGCCGATGCCTCACCCGAGCGTATGCCTGCGGCAATGCTGATTACGGCACCTTCGACGGTTCGTGACAGCTCCTGCCAGCCCTCCTCGGTGTAGAGATATTTCTCCGCGCCTCTCCTTTGGCTTCCATCCGGTGAGCCGTCGGAGAGAGGTGTATATCGCAGGTCCATAGCAGAGAGTGCGGCTTCGTCATTCAGCACCATCCCCTCGCGTCTTTGCGTTTCGCTTACTGCCTCTGTTGCCGCCTTGTCGTCCGGTACACTGACCCGTGTATCACCGACGTGTGTTTTAACGTAGATGACACCGGCGGGAATGACCTTTCCGCCCTCGCCGACACCGAGGCTTTTTGCAAATTCCGGACTCTCGGTAAGCGAGCGCAGATAGAGGAACATCTGTAGGTTTTTTCCCTCTGCCAGCTCCTCGGGAGAGAAGTCCTTTTTGCCGGTTTTGTAGTCGATTACACGCACGTATACGTCGTCGCCCGAGCGATAGGTGTCTACGCGGTCGATTATGCCGTAAATGAACACCTCGCCGCTGTCAGGCGAGCTGACGCTTACGGGGCGCGGTCCGTCCTTACCGTCACGGCTTATTGCGAGCTCGAAGAATCTCGGCTCGAATTTTGATCTGGCAAATTCCTCGCAAAGGCCGTCTATGACCGGTCCCGCCGCACGGCAGAGCCTTGAGAGCTTTATCCGCAGTCGCGGAGAGTTCTTTTCGGTATCCTCGCCGAGCTCATAGGTGTATTTTTTTGCGGCCTGCTCAGTGAGAGCTTTTCTTTGCTCGGCGGTCAGCTCACCTGCCTTTAGTCCGAGCTCCCTGAGCTTTGTAAAGAAGTTTTCAAGTATTGCGTGTATAAAGGTGCCGATTCCCGATGCGTTAAACTCGGCGATCTCCTCCTCGGCAAGTCTTACCGTATAGCGGCAAAAATGCTCAAGAGGACAGGCGGAGAAGCTATCCAGCCGGCTTTGTGTAAGAGCAATGGGGGAATCGTCCTTGTACGGTGATACCTCGCGCAGGTGCATACTGCCGTTTAGTATATCTCCATCGGCAATTTTTAGCATTTCCCCGTATCCTGAGGCGGAGAGTGCCGCCTCAAGACTTGCGCGCTCCAAGCCCTCAAGCTCGCCGTATTTCATCAGTGCGGCTTCTGGAGTCCACAGCGCCTTGTCGATATCGAGTAAGGAAAGCTTGGTAACTGTGAGGCCGTCTGCCGTGGACAGAAGCTTATCAATGACGCCGGCGCGCTCGATACTCTTAAAGCGGGTATCGCAGGCCGAATATAAGAGCGTCACGCTCTCGTCTGCAAAGGAAAATGCACGAGTGAAATAGTATAGCTCGCGGGCGTTTTTGATCTCGTTTTCCTGCCTTAGCGGAAGTCCGAGCACGTCGAGCGCGGCCTTATCTCTTTCGGTAAAGAAGGCTGAATCTGCGGGTGTACCGGGAAATTCTCCTGCATTGACTCCGATAAGATATACGTGCTTTTTTCCGTCAAGACGAAGCATATCCGCATCACCTACGGTGACCTCGTCGCAGGCGGCGGGGATGCGTCCTACGTCAGCAGAGGAGAAAAGAACCTTCAGCTGCCCGACAAAGCCCTCCGTGCCGGAGGGGAAATCGCCGTTTACCTCTACAAGGCTGTCCAAGGAATCGCATATAAGCGACCAAAGGCTAAGATTTTCCTCTGCGGCGCCGCGCTCTCCCAAGGAGGAAAGTGCCTTGCTGCGTTCGGCGAGGGCTTGGTCAAGTCCAATTCTTGTAAGGAAGCGTACGAGCACGGTTGCATGCTCTTTTACCGTTCTCGCACGCTTGGCCTCAAGCGCCAGCTCCTCAAGAGGCGCTATCAGCTTAGTCCTCGTTTTGTGTATGCGGAGCAGAGCCTCGGCCGCGCCGGGACGCATTTCCGTTTGATATCCGGCGGGGTTCATATTCCATATAGCGTCGTCGGTGAAGCGCTTACCTGTCAGCTGCCATTTGTTGACATACATTTCAAATTCGTCACGCTCCTCGGGGGTAACGTTGCCTTGGCCGCATTTCGCATAGGTCAGCACGTCCTCTCTGGCAAAGCCGCTGCGGATGGCTGCGTAAGCTGAATATATGAGCTTTATGGCCTCGAAGGATGAGGCATCCTTCTTATATGAGGTGAAATGAGGGATACCTGCAGAGAGAAGTGCGGTGTCGAGTATTCCGGCGTACTTATCCGAGCTTCTTGCGATAACGGCAAAATCCGAATAACGGCATCCAAGCATCGCGCGCCGCTTGATATCGGCAGCGATAAATTCACATTCGTCAAAGGGCGTTCTCGCCTCTATTATCCTTAATTCTTCGGGATTTTGTAAAGTTATATTGTCAAAAACGGCGTTGTTGCGCCATATTTTAGTCGTAAGCTCAAGTAGCGATTCGGGGGTGGCTTTTGGGTAACAATTTTCGAAATACCGTTTTACCTCAACGTTTGAGCGCCTTGCCGCGGCAACAAGCCTGTCCTCAGCCTCGCAAAGCTCCCTGTATTCGAAAAAGCTCTCTGCGTGCTTTGGCATACATAGATATACCGTAACGCAGGTGCGCTTCATCAACAGCTCAAGGAGCTTGTATTGGGGCTCGGTAAATGAGGTGAAGCCGTCCAAAAATATGCGCGTATCGGAGAAAAAGTCACCGTTGTCGGAAAGCTTCTGAAGCATCATCTGCACATCGTCGCCGGTGTCTGAATATTTCTCTGTCAAAAGTGATTTGTACAGCGCATACACACGGGAAAGGTCGGTAACCTTACTTGCCAAGCGCTTGTCCGAAAGCTCACCGGCGTGATTGGCTGCCAGCTCCAGGGTCTGCGGCTCGATGCCCATGCTTTGAAGCTCGCCTACCGCTGCAAGCATTCTTTCCACAAGGCCTGAGCCGACGTCGGTGCTGCCGGCTGTTACGGAAAGGGTGGGGGATAGCTCGCCGAGAGCGCGCCACATTATCAGTGCTTTCTTCGCGTGGGTACAGTATTCGCCCGAAATGCCGCCGAGCGCTCGGAATACGGTGTTTGCAAGCCGCGTGAAGTTTGTAGCTTCGAAATACAGCGGTGCGTCAGGCGGTAAAACCGATGCCATCTCACTCTCCGCGAGGACGGTCTGCTGCTCGGGTACGATAAGGCAGGTGCGCAGCTTTTGCTCGGAGAGCTCAAGTATCTCGCGCTTTATGCGCAGGTGACCGCTTCCGTCGAAGCCGCTTCTGATTATCCGTAGCATGGTTATTCCTCCTTCAAGTATTTTTCGCTGATCGCATATCCCTGTCTGCGGGAGGAGAGGATTATTTTTTCGCCCTCTGCCTCCAGCTTCTCGCGCAGGTAATGCACGTAGACGTTTACGACGCCGCCCTCGGTCTCGCCCCCCCAAACGTCGCGGAGCAGCTGAGCTCTGTCCACAAATTCGCCTTTTGCCGCAATCAGCCTATGTAGCAGCGACAGCTCAAGCTCGGTCAGCTTTATCTTTTTGCCTCTGAGATAGGCGCAGCGGTCACCCACGGTAAGCGCGGCACTTTTCTTTGAATGATTCAACGCTTCTATGAGCTCCTGCTCGGAAAAGGGGGCTTTCAGGCGGCAGCCGTCGCGTTTGCCGACTGTTATATAGCCTTCCCGCGGCTCGCCGAGTACGGAGTCGCAATCGAAAATAACCGTATCAACTCCCTCGTCACCGTCAATACGGTATACGCTTGCTTTGTCACACAGGCAAAGAAAAATCTTTTGATAAAGGTAGTCGTTACCCGTGATCACGCCGATAGCCTTTTCCATAAACGCGCCTTTCTAATTTATTAGAATTTTTCTTGTTGTATTATATAATATTAGCGTAAATTTGTCAAGTTGACTGAGAAGCATACCGCGGATAAGTCAAGTTTTGCAATCTCTCGGGCAATTTTTGCAATTGTTGTACTAACGGCGATATTGTATAATTAAGATAACTAAATATGTCTAAAGGAGAATATACCAATGAACAACGAAATGATTTCCGAGCTTTATTCCATCGGTCTTATCCCTGTTATCAAGATAGAGAATCCCGATGATGCGGTTCCGCTTGCAAAGGCGCTCATCGACGGCGGTCTTCCCGCTGCTGAGATCACCTTCAGAACCAAGTGCGCTGCAGAGGCTATCAAGAATATTACCGAGGCTTTCCCCGAGATGCTTGTAGGCGCGGGCACCGTTCTTACCACCGAGCAGGTTGACGCCGCTATTGCTGCCGGCTCCAAGTTCCTCGTATCCCCCGGCCTTAACCCCAAGGTTACCGCATACTGCCTCTCCAAGGGAGTTCCTATGCTCCCCGGTTGCTCCAATCCCTCTGATATCGAGGCTGCTCTTGAGCTTGGCCTTACCACCGTTAAGTTCTTCCCCGCAGAGGCTGCGGGCGGTCTCAAGATGCTGAAGGCTATGGCTGCTCCCTACGGTC
>CAZABU010000045.1:0-13069 GCA_964483225.1 uncultured Ruminococcus sp.
TCCATGATGGATTTTTCTTTGTCCTACTCGGTTAGTGTGATTTCTTCGTTAAGAACATCACGCCTTTTGGGGTCGCATTTTTCCTGCTCTTTCTCGACGCAAAGGAGGCAACGCAAAGGGTGCAATATCACTGACAAATGCCACAACGCGCCGACAACAATAACTCTCTCCTTACATTATGATAGCGGTACAAAACTGCATTTTGACCGTATTTTCGCCCCTATAGATATTTTAAGTAGACCGGTTGACCATATATATGTATTATCTCATAAAGGATATTATTAGGTATAGATATTATAGTAGCCAAAATATATTGCAATTTCAAGTATGCTTTACTGTAGAGCGGGTGTATTGGCTGTTCCTATATTCTGTCGGGGTTATTCCTGTTTGGCGCTTAAATAAACGGCAAAAGGTTTTTGTCTCCATAAAACCCACGGCGGACGAGACGCTTTCGATGGAAAAGGACGTCTCCTCAAGCAGCAGTCTTGCCTTTTGAAGTCGATAATCATTTAGGTAAGCATGGAAGGTTTTTCCTGTCTCAAGCTTAAATCGCCTGCAAAAATTCCCCACACTATATCCCGACATCCGTGCCGCCGCTTCCACAGTGAACGGGGACGAATAGTTTAGGAATATATATTGAAATACATCCTCCAAGCGATTTTCTTTGCCTCGTGAGTGCTTATCCTGATGAATGGAGGCGGCATACTGCTCCATTAAAGCGGCGCATAGCTTATAAAGGTCTCCGATCACCTTCATCTCCGAGATCGGATCGAAGGCACGGCAATCCTCCGCGATCTCCTCGAGCAAGTGACGCACACCCCCTTTCTCTGGCGAAAAGACCGGGAGGCTTGGCTTCAGATGGGAAACGGAGCCAAAACGCTTTCCCAACAAGGTGGGGCCTATCTTGATAAGCAACACGTGTGTATTCGGTTGACAGTCAGCCTCGTGGGCGCACTGAGGATAGATCACGATCACCTCCCCGGGATTTACCTCAAAGCGTTCCATATCGAGAGATATCGAGAACTGTCCCTCCAGGCAGTAGATGATCTCCAACTCGCAATGCTTGTGCCGCGGAAACACGCAAGCAGAAAACAGCTGTGCAACATACGGATGTTCGTCACTTAATAATTTTTGGTAATACAAAACAGCCTCCATGAAAAAAGTATTTAATTTATTATATCAAATCCGTTATCTTTTGTCAATCCGATGTGAATTTTCGGGTAAAACTTGTCAAGGAATGTGGTTGCAAAAAACGTCCTCGTATGATATATTAATAAAAAAGGAGAGTCGTCATGAGTGAATATATTAACGTAAAAGACCTGATAAGTGCAGAGGACAACAGGGATCTGTCGGACGCAATACAAGCGATAATTGACAGCCACCCCAACCGCACGCTGTTCTTCCCCGACGGCGAATATCAAATAAACAAGCCCATCCTGACCCCTGTCGATCCCCGAAAAAGCATTTCGCTAAAGTTCTCTGATTTCGCCGTGCTGCGCGCATCAAAGGATTGGAATCAAGAGGAAGCCATGATCCGACTCGGCGGCAAAGACAGTGTAAACAATATTGAGACCCCCGGCAGTAACTACGGAATCGAGGGCGGCATTCTCGATTGCAGGGGAAGAGCAAAGGGCATCTCCATTGACAGCGGACGTGAGACCTACATTCGAAATCTGTCCATTAAAAACGCCGTGGTGGGGATACACGTTAAAAGAGGAGTCAACAACGGATCCTCCGACGCAGATATCTGCAACGTAAACATAACCGGATGTGACACCAAGGAATCGATCGGTCTTTTGGTAAACGGTCACGACAACACCTTCACCAATATGCGGATCGGGCACGTGTTCGTAGGCGTTGAGATAAACAGCAGCGGAAATATTTTTCGCAATATTCACCCGCTTTATTACATTACCTCCTCCTCTTATCCCGACTATGAGGAGAGCGTTGGATTTCGTACCACATCAAAATCCAGATGCAACTGGCTCGATTATTGTTACAGCGATCAATTTGCCACCGGATTTCAAACGCTCCACGGCACCGGCAATTTTATAAACTGCTTCTGCTTCTGGTATTCCGGTCGTGAAAAAAAGCATGTCGCCTTTGAAAGCAAGGCCCCCTTCACCGGACGGATCAACGGTATCGAGATCGACGGAAATGCTCACTTGGATAGTCCGCTTCTCTTTGCAAATGCTTTGACCTGTACCGAAAACGCGATCATCGAGGGCGTCTACGTCAAAGAAACACTTTGGAAGGAACAAAAATCGGATGTATAAGGTAACTATCCCCGTTATGTGCCATACCGCAGTCGCACACAAGGAAAAAACGCTGGAGCTTTTGAAGCGAGGCGGTGCGGATCAGGTTGCGGTTGCCATTCTGCGAACTCCGGAATACGGTTTTGCCGCAGAAGGCGATCTTAGGCCCCTTACGGAATTGCTATCCCTTTTTGAAGCAAATCAAATGGAGACCATGATATGGATCGGAGAAACGTTAGGACACGACCGTCTCTCTCCACCCCTGGCGCACAATCGATATACGAATATCCGAAACATGGATCTGGGGGCGATCGCCGCGTTTTGTCCCCTGGACGAGCAATTTTTATCCGACATATCGAATTGGATCCGTAAGATTGCAACGTGCGGCGCGAAAGCCATCCTGCTTGATGACGATTTCAGAATGGGTCAAGGCTTTGGCTGCTGTTGTCCGCTCCACATGGCGGCTATGAGTCGGGAGCTCGGAGAGCCCGTTTCGGAAAAGGATCTAAAGGGTCTGCTCTTGCGCGGAGGTCGCAATCGCTACCGCGATGCGTGGCTAAAGGTTCAAGGCGACGGTATCAGGCGGTTTGCAAAGAAACTGAGAGAGACTCTTGACAAGATTGATCCCGACATCCGTCTCGGTGCCTGTATTACGCAAGGACGGTGGGATGCGGATGGCGCAGACCCGCTTGAGATCGCCCATATTCTCGCGGGAAATACAAAGCCCCTGCTGAGAACATTCGGCGCTCCCTATCATTTACAAACGGCAAACGAAATGGAACGGACGTGCTTGCTTGGAAACGTCATAGAAAAGCAACGGACACAGCTGGCGTGGTGCGCACAAGACCCATCCGTCGAGGTGATCACAGAGGGAGACACCTATCCGCGTCCCCGCTTTGCCTGCCCTGCCTCGCACCTGGAATGCTTTGATACCATACTCCGCGCAGACGGACGATCCGATGGCATTCTAAAATATACGATCGATTACACCTCCTCTCCAGAATATGAAACGGGATACGTGGAGTTTTCCCAAAAGCATAGGTCGCTGTACCGGGAGATATCCCGCCTGTTCGACGGTAAAGCTGCCGTTGGTGTGAGACCGTATTTGGTAAAGAACACCGTTCGCGATGCATATTTAGAGGAGGGTACCCTGGACACGCAATACAGTGTAGAGGCGCTATC
Source organism: uncultured Ruminococcus sp. (assembly GCA_964483225.1). Taxonomy (GTDB): domain Bacteria; phylum Bacillota; class Clostridia; order Oscillospirales; family CAG-272; genus UBA1740. The sequence continues at coordinate 3,438 of CAZABU010000045.1, forward strand.
CTTTGATGAGTGCTCGGCATATACACTGATCAACGCCGCCTCTCTCCCTTCAAGCTATGAAGAGGGCTCGGTCTCTATCGTATTCGGAGAAAGCGCAAGGCATATTCCGCCACACCTGCTTTGTCACGGTGCCATATTAGATTTGGTTGCGGCTAACATCCTGACACAGCGCGGCATTGACGTCGGACTGAAGGAGATCATCTCTACGTCGGAAAAAGGTCTTGCAACCGAGCGGTATCTTGAAGAAAACGAGATCGTAGCGTTGCAGCACGAATCCTTCCCGCGAATTCTGATCGATGATCGCGCACGCGTCCTCACAAAGCTGTGCCAAAATGGCAACGAGCGAGATTTTGTTTATCAGTATGAAAACAATCAGGAGCAGCGCTTTTTGGTTCTCCCATTTATCGCCCGTAAGGTTGCCGACAAGATCGGATGCTTTACAAGCTATGCGCGAAAGAGGCTGGTGGAAGCGAGCATCGCGTGGCTCGGTCGAAAGCCGTTGGATGCTCATACAATCGGAAATTATCCCCTGCTTTATATGCTGGTAAAAAAAGATCACAGCTCTCTCAGCGTAGGGCTGTGGAATTTGTTTGCCGACAAGGCAGAGGGCGTTAAGATCAAGATCAATGTTCAGTGGAAGTCCGTTCGCTTTGTCAACTGTCAAGGTCATCGTGAAGGGAACGATATAGCGATCGATTCTGTGATATATCCCTTTGAATTTGCCGGATTTGAGCTTACTGCTTGACAGAAAAAGTTAGATTAGATATCTCCCAATAGACCGAGCTTAAATAATTTTATAAAATCCGCGAAACGCGCCCTCGCAGGAGGGCGCGTTTTTATTTTCGGCGCCATATAACCAATACTAATGCAAAACATCAAGTGTTACATTTTTGCCTTTTCAAGAAATATTTTAGCATAAAAAAGCAATATTATTATAAAAAATGCAATGTTGTACATTGAAAATGCGGTAACGTTGTGATAGAATTGAGTCATAAAGAATATGGAGGCCGGCTATGCTAAAAAAGATTGATATACACGCGCACTGTCTTGCATTTCCTCAGTATGCGCCAAAATATCCCGAAAACGACTGCACTATGCCAAGCGCAGAAACACTGATTGATTTCTACGACAAATTAGACATTGAGAAGGGCGTTCTCCTGCCGATAGTTTCCCCGGAAGCGCAGCCTACGACAATGACGAACGAGGCCTGCAAGTTTCTCGTTGACTCTCACCCCGACAGATTCCTTTGGTTCTGCAACGTAGACCCAAGGGCTTTCAGCAACGCGAAGGATTCTAATCTCGGTTATCTTCTCGAGCATTACGTGTCTCTTGGCGCAAAGGGCGTCGGAGAGCTGACATCGAACCTATATACAGACGACCCGAAGGTTGACAATCTATTCTCCTTCTGTGAGGAGATGGGGTTGCCCGTTACTATACATATTGCGCCAGAGCCCGAGGGCTATTACGGAATCATTGACGAGCTCGGTCTTCCCCGACTTGAAAAAATGCTGAAAAAGCACCCGAAGCTCAAAATTTTCGGGCACTCACAATGCTTCTGGAGCGAGATTGGCGAAAACAATAACGATATAAGGTGCTCCTGGCCCAAAGGGCCTGTTAAAAACAGCAGACTTACCGAGCTGCTTCGGAGCTACGAAAACCTTTATTGCGATATGTCGGCACGAAGCGGCGCTTACGCTATGATGCGCGACAGAGAGCATGCCGCCAGGTTCATCGAGGAATTTTCCGACAGAATTATGTACGGCTGTGACATTTGTGCCAAGGTAAACGTCTTTCCCTTTGAGTTCCGCGACTTCCTTGAATCTATGAGGGCGTCGGGAGAGATAAGCGAGGAAAACTACCGTAAGCTTGTCAGAGAAAACGCAGTCAGATTACTAAGTTTATAAGCCATATAAAAATACAAAGGAGATAAATAAATGAAAGAGGGACTTTTAACCGATCTTTATTACGATGAGATTCTCAAGATCATCGGCGAGATCAGAGCGACGGAGAGAGAAAATATTCTTAAGGCGGCAAGAATAATTGCCGACCAGGTAAAAGAGGATAAAAAGGTATACGTTTTCGGCCCGGGCGGGCACTCCAATCTTGCGGCTATGGAGGTATTCTTCAGAGCGGGCGGACTTATGCACATAGACGCCATTATCAACCAGGAGACGATGCTCTCGGCAGGCGCACTCAAATCCATGCAGGTAGAAAGACTGCCCGGATACGGAAAGATCGTAGTAGAGGACTACGGAATCGGCGAGGGCGACGTGCTTTGGATCGTCAATGCCTACGGTATAAATTCGGCAACCATTGACTCGGCTCTTACCGCCAAGGCAAGAGGAGCCACGGTCATCGGCGTTTCGTCAAGAGAGCATGCGGAAACCTGCCCCAAGGATCACGTAGCAAGACACCCCTCGAAGAAAAATCTGCACGATATAGTCGACGTTGCGGTAGACTGCAAGGTCAAGCTTGGTGACGCGACCCTGACGGTTGATAGCTTCCCCCAGAAGATCGGAGCACTCAGCACCTACGCCAACGCATACGTTATGAACTGCATCGTTATCGAGGCTATAAATATGCTTGTAAACGAGGGAATCAATCCCCCTGTATGGAGAAGCGGCAACTGTCCCGGCGGCGACGAGTGGAATAACCAGTTTATTGACCGCTTCAAGGGCGATATCCGTTGCTTATAATATAATATGAAGGTAAAAAGCGAGTTTCTGTTTGAGCGCGACGGCTTCCCTATCCGTGTCCTCCCCTGCCGAAGCTCACTTACGTCGTTACGTGACGAGCGCAGCAGCGCCATACACGAGGCCGTGGAGATCAAGCTCTTTTACGAGGGCTCGAGCCGGCTCGTGATCGACAACGGGGAGACCTTCAGGGCTGAGTGCGGCGACGTGATTTTGGTAAATCCTTATGAGTTTCACACGACCCTCGACTGCTCCGAAGAAAATGACGGAAAATATCATCTGATAATGATAGGACTCGACTTTTTTGACGGGCTTGGCGAAAGAGGCCTCGACCTCAAGGAGCTGTTTTTTGCCAAGCAGATAAGGTTCAAAAATCTGTTCAAGAAAGACGTCCGTCTTGCAGGGCTCTTAAACGAAATAGTTACAGAATGGGAGTCACGCGGCGAGGCTTACAAATTAGCGATATTCGGTCTGGTTTCAGAGCTGTTTGCCTATCTGCTGCGAGAGGGGGTCGACCCGAGTCGCACCTCTGCTGACAAGCCCGTTGTAAAATACTACAGAGTGATAGAGCCCGCGCTCTCGGTTATAAGAGACAGCTACTCGCGAAAGATCACGGTTGACGAGCTTGCGGCTTTATGTTACGTAAGTAAATATCATTTTTGCCGTATTTTCAAGCTTTGTACAGGACTTACACCTATACAGTATCTGAATAAGCACCGATTGAAGATAGCGGAGGAATTGCTTCTCCTCCAAAGCATGAGAATCAGTGACGTTGCGATAGCGGCCGGCTTTGAAAGCGTAAGCTACTTTTGCAAAATTTACAAAAAGCATTTCGGGGTTTCTCCCAAGGGGCACGCAGACGGTGCTCGCAGTTAAAGCATATATAAATAGGCCCACGGCGAATTATCCGCCGTGGGCTTTGCTTTTTTGAATTATAAAAATTATATGATCTCAAACAGTCTGCCGTTTTTTTCGGGCAAGGGTGCATTTACATCGTCGCTATCGAATAAGGGACGGAGACGCTTACCGTCCGGCATACTGATATTCGGAGCGCCGGCGGTGCAGGTGTGGATAAACAGGTAGCTTTATTTTTGCTCTCATTTTTTGTTGGCACGCTTAGAATCCTCTGCTTTTATTTTACCCAAACATAGGAGCCCTTGTCAATCTATTATTCGTTGTTGAGCGAAAGTGGGACTCAACGGAGCGGCGTTTTTTCGCTCACACTACTGCATATAAAGCAGCATCGTGCGACTCATATTAATCTGTATTTTTGCAAACTATAGTTCACATTTTAAGCGATTTGTTATCCCTGAAAGGCAGTAGCTTTTTGGGGACGCCGTGTTTTTTGATAGCCCATCAATCACTCGATATTGGTATATACATCACAAGATATTGGCATTCCCTTAACCGCACCGATGCATTAAATTTTCTTAAAAATATTTATGTAAAATCTCCCAGTTGGATATTGACATTCAATTTACAGTATGCTATAATTATGTTTAGAATAATATATTTGTTTATTTTTCGCGTTTCATACATAACAAAGGAAGGTTTTAACTATGAAGCAAAGTTCTACCGCCAAGACACCAAAAAGGGGCGAGCGCAATGTTGTCAAGTACAACGATACCGTGTTCCGTCATAAATTCGTGTTACTTTTAGTTTTGACTATTATCCTCATGCTTTTTATCGGATTGGTCGTGGCGTTGCTATCCCCCTATGTTTCCTCATATATCAAAATCCTCTTTACCGGTTATGATTGGGAGGAGGTTAACGGAGAGAGCTATATCGAAGAAAATGTAGTGTTTGAGCTCGCATCCAATAATGAAGATGCTCCGGAGGATACCATCTCCCTTGATAGACAGAAATTCACCGGAACCGACGTTACATATACAGGAAGACCTCAAAAGATCAGTTATTCCGAGAGTTTACCCGACGGATATACGCTCGAATATGTAAATAACGACGGCAAAGTGAACGTAGGTACGTATCAGGTACACGCAGTCTTAGTGTATGACGGTCGTATCATAGATAGATGCGAGAACATCGAGTTAGTTATTAGTCCTGCAACCTTCGATGTAAAGTTTGATTCTGAAACTGTTCCCTACAGCGCTTCTGCACAGACGCTTCTTGTTCAAGGTTTGCCTAACGATTCCAGTGTCAAGGTATCTTACAGCTACAAAGACCAAGATGGTAACGATCAGGAATTTATTGGAGCAACCGCCGTTGGTGAGTATGTCATTACGGCAAAGATTTCTGATGAAGACGGTAACTATATCGATTTGAGTCTTGACGCGACTTTGACTATCAGAAAAGCACTGATAAATGTTGTCCTTGTTGAAAATTCATTCGTATATAGCGGAACTTCTTATACCCCGACATTTAGATATACCGGCGAAGCAAAGAATGAAATTCATGCTACTTCTCTCGGCAACATTTCGGTTTCAGGTAATGTCACCGAAAAAAACGCCGGTAACTACAGCATTACAATCGACATAGCTGGTAATGAGAATTACGAGCCCCTTCTTAGCGAAGAACTTTCTTGGAGCATTTCCCCCAAAAATGTAATCGCTTCCTTTAATGGTATTAACGAAAAAGGTAACGTGTTCGTCTATTTCCCTGGATTCCTTCCATTCCTAGCCAGTTCGGCAACCGTTGAAGAACTTGTGTTATACGGTAGCGATAAGTATGCAGTGAAATACTTGTATTCTGACAATTATGAGAAATACGAGTTCGGTAATTTGAGTCTTCTTAAGCCTGGAATTTATCGTGTCAAAGCCGAAATAGACGCGGGTAATAACTACACCATCGACCCGATAGAGTGCAATCTCATTGCCATTACTGTTAATATAACAGAACTGATTATCATATTAGCTATCTCATTGGCACTTGCCATCTTACTCTCTATACTTAACATAATTCAAAAAAATATTATTGAATCGATAAGCAAGAGCAAATACAAATCTGTTCATACCAAACTGTTGGCTGTTAGAGGTAATCTTGTTTGTCAGAGTATAGCAACTGCAAGGCGGTCGCGCGGGTCCGATCGCAAGGGCGGCAAGGGACGCATGTATCTGTCCGCCACCGCGATTGAGTTCTACAACAAAAAATTTGCTAAGAAGCCCGAAAACAACTTTGTTATTCACACTGCAAACATTCTGAAAACCGAAACCGGTGGTATTAAGAACAATAAGCTCTACATCTACTGTGCTGACGGCACCGTACAGACCTTTGTCGTTCCGATTGGAACCGCTACAAAGTGGGAGCATCAGGTTCTTATAACCAAGAACAACGCACAGTATCTCGTACGTAACACTGATAGTGCGTCCGAAGCGTAAATCCAAAATATAGCGAAACCGCCTGCGAGAAATCGCAGGCGGTTTTTATGCGCGAGGGACGAAGCGCCACGCATATTATATTAAGGAAGAATTCCGTTTTAGTGTCAGCCAAAAACCTTCGCAATAAGGTCAAGAACTCGATCCACCTCGGCCTCGTTTTTTACGCGAACAAATTCGAGGGAATAGAGCCCGGCGTAGCCTCTGTCACGCAGAAGGCCTGCCACAGCGTCGAGATCGACGTCGCCGGTACCTATCTCCACGTCGGCAAAGGTTCGGCGCTCTGTGGAGGTGTATAACGGATTTTCCGACTCAGTGCAATAGGCGTAGTCCTTCAGGTGAACGTGCAGGGGAAGCGAGGGCAAAGCAGCGAGCAGAGATTCCGGTGTTTCAGATGCGAAGAATATATTTCCAACGTCGAGCAGTGCCCCGACCTTCCCTTCGAGCGCACTTAAGAAGCGAAGATAGTTTTTCGCACCGTTAAGCACGTAGCCCTGATTTTCAACCACGGTCTTCACGCCAAGTCGGGAAGCATATTCGTTTACTCTGAGAGTCGCTTCCACCCCCGCGCAGAAGGCGCCATCCCTATCGGAGGCGAGCGACGCATCAAGGTTCAGACCGGGAACAACGGTGTGATGAAGAATGGGTATCTCCAGCTCAGAGCAGATCTCGGCATAGCGGCAAAGACGGTCAAAATTATCCTTTGCGCAGTCACCTACAAGATTTATTCCTGCGGAAAACACCGGCAAAGCAAGACCGTAGCCGCGTGCAAGTCTGCCAAGCTCCTTTGCCGCCGACATATCCGGTGTACGGAGCTCGTCACAGAAATTCATCATCTCGACGCCGAAAACGCCCTTCCTGTGAGCGCATTCAATTATTTCTCTCATATTGGAGCGCCCCGAATACATCGATGAATAAAAGCACACCTTTTCTCTTACAAAATCCATCATCACGATTCTCCTATTCCGGCAAGAAGCTTACGAAGATACCCAACGGTTTCGATTATATCACGGCGCTGCTCCTCGCCGCTTATCTCGCGCTCGATAGTGTAGGGGCCGTTATAGGAAAGCGCAGAGAGCCGCGAGATAACCTCGGGTATATTTGCCTTGCCGTCGCCGGCCTTGACCTCGCGGCCGAGCTTTTTACCGTCGGTAGGATAGAAGCCGTCCTTGATGTGAGTATTCATTACGTACTTTCCAAAAACATCAAGTGCATCAACGGTGTTTGCCATACCGTAAAGGATCAGATTGGCGGTATCGAGGTTGATACCAACGTTATCCATACCTATATCCTCAATCGCGCGGAGCAAGGTTACGGGAGTTTCCTGTCCGGTCTCAAAGAGGAAGGTCTGTCCGCGGGACTTCATCTTCTTCACAAGATGGCGCAAAGCACCGATCGTACCTACGTACCTTTCATCGGCGGGATCGTTAGGAAGAAAGCCGACGTGAGTTATTATATGCTTTACTCCGATTTTAGCGGCAAACTCCGACGCGATAAGCAGCTCCTGCAGGCGAACGCCGCGGTAAGCCTCGGGGACAAGGCCTATGGTTGCCGGGCCGTAGGTAAAATTCCACTCGGCAGGGCCGGACCATCCTGCCCACAGAGCGGATATTTCAAAGTCGTTTTCGGAAATTACCTTATTTACAATTTCCGCATTTTCATCGGTATAAAGAGACGGATCCCAGATCGAGAGCTGACAGCACTCAAGTCCTGCATCCACCGCCTCGCGCACCTTAGCGCCGAAATCAGTATCGGCCTTCAAATGTATAAACACACCGAGCTTATTCATTCTGTTTCCTCCTAAAAACGCGAACACACCGCGATATTTTTATTGACAAAAAAAACGTACTGTGCTATACTCAAGTATATATTACCACTCTCCGCTTAGGCTGGAAAGTGTTTTTTATGCAATAAACGTGTGTTTTCTTGCTGTGAAAGGAGTTACAATGCAAAAATGCAATATATAAAGTTGCCGCTCAATAATATCATTTCGATCAAAAAGATCGTTACGGTTTTTCGTAGAAAATATGCCGCGAATTTCAAATTTGACGGAGAGAGCCACGACTTTTGGGAGATAGTCTACGTCGAGCGCGGCAGCACCGAGAGGACCTGCGGCGACAAGATCTTTACCCTTGGTGAAGGTGATCTGATCTTTCATAAGCCCGGCGAATTCCATTCGATGCAGTGCGACGGTATTAATTCCACAAATTTGTTTATAATCAGCTTCGACTGTCATTCCTCCGCTATGAGCTACTTTAACGAACGCTGTCTGAAGGTTCCGGGAGAGCTCACGCCCTATCTTCGCGAGATCATCGACGAAGCTACAAAAAGCTATATCATCGGCACGAATCCGCTCATACCTAAAGGTGACGCGCCGATAGGATCACAGCAGATGCTGCGTTGTTCTCTGGAAGCCTTCCTTATTCGACTGCTTCGCCTGGCGGAAAGCGACGACGACCACGCTACCTTTGTAACTACCAGTGCGGAGCTTGGCGACAGTCTGACCGCCGCGGTTATCGACTATCTTTCCAAGAGGATCTACGAAAATATAAATCTCGATCGTTTAAGTGCCGATCTGCATTACAGCAAGAGCCGCATCTGCCACGTTTTCAAGGAAAAGACCGGAACGACCGTGAAGCAATACTCGTTAAAAATTAAAATTATCGAGGCTCAAAAGCTGCTGAAAAGCAACAGCCTTTCAATTTCGGAAATATCGGATATGCTATGCTTTGACAGCCCGAACCACTTTTCGAAAACCTTCAAAAAGCACATCAAAGAATCTCCAACCGAGTATCGCCGTCGATACGTAAAAAGGTAACTGCCAATTTCACCGCAAATAACAAAAATTATCAAAAAAGGATAATTTATTTTCGTTAGGTATTGAATTTCACACAAAGGTGTGGTAAAATAACTTATTATACAATAATATTTTCGGAGTGAAGATATGAAAAGAGAGCTTATCAGACACATTTACGAGTCGCCCGAAGCCTTTGGCGGTAAGACAGTTACCCTTGGCGGCTGGGTGAGAAATCTGCGCGATTCCAAGGCGTTTGGATTTATCGACCTCAACGACGGTTCTTACTTCAAGAGCATTCAGGTCGTGTTCGAGCGCGAGATCATAAACAACTACGATGAGATTGCCGGACAGAACGTCGGCGCAGCCCTGGTGGTCACGGGCGTTATCGCTCTTACTCCCGAGGCAAAGCAGCCCTTCGAGCTCAAGGCTACGAGCATAGAGGTTGAAGGCACGTCTACCCCCGAATATCCCCTTCAGCCCAAGAGGCACACCGTAGAGTTCCTTCGCGAGCAGGCCTATCTTCGTCCCAGAACGAATCTGTTCTCTGCGGTATTCAGAGTAAGGAGCGAGGCGGCTTACGCTATTCATTCCTTCTTCCACGAGAGAGGCTTTGTTTACGTTCATACGCCTATAATCACCGCCTCCGACTGTGAGGGCGCAGGCGAGATGTTCCGCGTTACTACTCTCGATATGGAGAATCCTCCTAAGACCGAGGACGGCAAGGTAGACTTCTCTCATGACTTCTTCGGCAAGAGCGCAAACCTGACCGTTTCCGGTCAGCTTGAGGGCGAGACCTATGCTATGGCCTTC
>CAZABU010000046.1:0-12917 GCA_964483225.1 uncultured Ruminococcus sp.
TGGTCCAATATGCTCGGCGGTACCGAGCTCATCAGACGTAAGCTCGGCAAGGATGCTCACGCTATGACCATTACCCTGCTCCTCAACTCCGAGGGCAAAAAGATGGGCAAGACCGCAAGCGGCGCAGTTTGGCTCGACCCGAACAAGACCGCTCCCTACGACTTCTATCAGTACTGGAGAAACGTGGCTGATGCCGACGTGCTCAAGTGCATCAGAATGCTGACCTTCCTTCCTCTTGAGGAGATCGACAAAATGGACTCCTGGGAGGGCGCGCAGCTCAACGAGGCAAAGGATATCCTCGCCTACGAGCTGACCAAGCTCGTTCACGGTGACGAGGAGGCGACGAAGGCAAGAGCTGCTTCCAAGGCGCTCTACGGCGCGGGTGACAGCTCGCTTGCCCCCACCGTAAAGGTATCCGAGGATATGCTCATTGACGGCAAGATCGACGTGAACGGTCTGCTCGTTCTCGGCAAGATGGTACCCTCCCGCTCCGAGGGCAGACGCGCCATTGAGCAGGGCGGCGTTTCGGTTGACGGCGAGAAGATCACCGACGTAAAGGCAACCGTTACCGCAGAGCAGCTGAAGGCCGGCGTGCTCGTCAAGAGAGGAAAGAAGAGCTTCAATAAGTTTGTGCTTTGATATTGATCGGGCGGGTATTTTGCCCGCCCGAATCTGTTTTCTCTTTACTTTCGCAAGGTTTGGTTTACAAATATGGTAAAATTAGACTATAATTATCACACACATACGTACCGTTGCAGTCACGCCAGCGGAACTGCCGAGGAATATATTCTGCGCGCCATTGAGGGCGGAATAAAGCATATGGGCTTCTCCGAGCACGCGCCTTTCATCTTTCCGGATGGGAACGAGCAGTACTACAGGCTACCCGTGGCACAGATAGGCGATTATTTTGGCGAGCTGTATGAGCTGCGCGAAAGATACGCCGACAGGCTTGATATAAAGATCGGCTTTGAGATGGAGTATTATCCTACCTATTTCAAGGATATGCTTGAGCTGACGCGCAAGTCGGGCGCGGAATATCTGATACTCGGACAGCATCACGTATACGATTATCCTCTCCTCACCTCCTGTATGAATCCGACGGACGATCCAAAGATGCTGTTAAGCTACGTGAACTCCACGATAGAGGCGATGAAAACAGGCGTATTCAGCTACGTTGCGCACCCGGATATTCTGAATTTCACCGGTGACGCCACCCTTTACCGCAGACATATGCTTCGTTTGTGTGAGGCAGCGGCGCAGCTCGACGTGCCGCTGGAGATCAATTTTCTCGGTATAAGGGACGACCGCAACTACCCGGCCACGCGTTTCTGGCGGCTGGTGGGAAAGACGAGCGCTCCGGTGACCTTCGGCTTTGATGCTCATGACGTGCAGGCTGCATACGACGGCAGCTCCTACGAAAAAGCTATGAGTATAGTCGAGCTTTTCCACCTTAATTATATCGGAAAGCCTACGTTAAGACCTATCTGACCCTCTCCCACGGAGTTTCAACGCTTCGTGGAATTTTTATATACCGAATCGAAGCAAGTTTTTTTGGCAAAACTATTGACAAACCGGGAATAATATGCTATTATATTATGGCACGATTTAATTCGCCCCTGTAGCTCAGTTGGTAGAGCATTTGACTTTTAATCAAAGGGTCCGGGATTCGAGTTCCCGCAGGAGCACCAAAAAAGGCACCCATGCGGGTGCTTTTTTTGTTGGCGCTCCTCTGCGGCGAGAATCCCGTTCGGGATATTGCCGCTCGCTTTTCGGATTATATAAAGCCGCGCACATTTCAACAAATACACACTTTATACGGCTCGCAGGCAAGATACCGCCATTGGGCGGTATGCGTAAAATTGCAGCGTGTCTTGCACAGCAAGACCTTGTAGACGACGCGAAATTCCCGCAGGTGCTCTTGCCGAAAGCTTGACAAAAGCATTGTAAAAGCAGTCGAAAAAGCACGAGATATAAATATGTACACGCAAAGCATCGTACCAGTTGACAAACTAACAAAAATATGTTAAAATAAGAGAAAATCTATCAGGAATTTTTCATATCAAATATGAGGACTCAGTAATGAAGGTACTAATAACCACCGACCTGTATACGACGGAAACAAACGGTGTCGTTACCTCGGTACACAATCTTATATATGAGCTGGAGCGCCGCGGCCACGACGTCAGAGTGATCACCTTCTCAAAGAACCGAAAAAGCCACGCGGAAAACGGCGTATGCTATATAAAATCTATTTCTATCGGATTTATATACCCAGACGTTCGTATGCCCTTCTCCCGGGCACATGAATATATAGAGGACATCGTGAATTGGGCCCCCGACGTTATACATAGCCAATGCGAATTCTTCAGCTACGACTTTGCCCGTAAGGTATCCCGCGAGTGCGGTGCGCCCATCGTCCACACCTACCATACGCTCTACGAGGATTACGTGGGCTATATCACCCCCTTCAAGCGGCTGGGCCGATGGGTCGTGCGCCATCTTATAACCAAGTGGCGACTAAAGCAGGTGGCTACTATCATCGCCCCTACGGAGAAGGTAAGGTCCAATCTTATAAACAACTGCAAGGTGAGCAATCCCATCGCCGTTATTCCCAGCGGAATTTGCCTTGACAAGCACCTTGAACGTATCGGCAACAAACGACGCGCCGAGCTACGCCGTTGCTACGGACTCGACGAGGGGAATTTTGTTCTCTTGAATTTAGGACGTCTGGCAAACGAGAAAAACGTTGACGAGCTTATAAGCTTCTACAAGGAAATTTATAAAAAGCACGAAAACGCGCGTTTGCTTATCGTTGGAGGCGGCCCCGCAGAGGAGGTGCTCAGAGCTTTTGCAGCGGCAGAAGGGGTATCCGAGGCGGTTATCTTCACGGGAATGGTAAAGCCGGATACCGTTGCGGAATATTATCAAATGGGGGACGTGTTCGTTTGCGCATCAACCAGCGAGACCCAGGGACTTACGTATATAGAAGCTGCGGCAAACGGCCTTCCTATGCTTTGCAGGAACGACCCCTGTGTCGACGGAGTTATATACGATGGTGAGAACGGATATCGCTACGAGAGCTTCGAGGAGTTTTCCTCTTATCTTGACCGAATGATCACCGATATCGAGTGGCGAGCTGCCGCATCCGCACGTAGTACCGAGATTGCCCGAGCCTTTGACCGAGCCGTTTTCGGAGCATCGGTGGAGCAGGTCTATGAGAAGGTAACGACAAAATCCGCCAAGGAGCAGACTAAAAATACATAAAACAAAAAGACAAAAATGCGTATTCTCAAAAGTGCGAGAATACGCATTTTACATTATTAAGGGATTTTTTCAAAAAAGTTTTTATCTGTCCGTTTTATAGTACATATATGCTGATATAATGAAATCACAAAGAACAAAACACAAGGAGATTTCGTTATGGAATACAAATTTGCAGTAGCACTTATATCCGGAGCAGAGGAGGTCATTATGGGCATTTTCGACTCGAAGGAGGATGCTGACGCCTATGGAAACAGCCACAAGGTGCCCGTCGAGCGTGGTCTGCAGTACTGCTTCTCCTCTATGTTTACAAGGAACGGCAAGCCCAGAGGCGATATGAGGATCTACGACTACTATAACAGCGCGGTGCGCGCATAAATAAAAGGGGCTGTCGCATTTATGCATAACCGAATAAAAAACAGAGGTATTGTGTTGACACGATACCTCTGTGCTTTTTTTGAAGAAAGGAAGGTTGAAAACCTGCGGTTTTCTCTGATTTAATACTGATTTTTCTGAATTCTTAATGAGACAGCCTGTAACGGACAGTTTTCAAGAATACGGCGTATCCCGAATGAGCTACGCCGTATTTTTTCTTTTTCACTTACGATTTTAACACCTTGTACGGAGTATTTCCGGTGACAGAACGATATACTTTTATAAAGTAGGATATGCTATTATATCCACAAGTGATCGCCGCTTCACTTATCGAGCATCTATTAAGAAAAAGCAGCTGCTCGGCTTTCCTTATTCTCGTTCGGTTCAGGTAATTCTTAAAGGTCATCCCGGTAACCCGCTTGAAGCTTCTCGAAAAATAGCTGTAGCTTATTCCATAGCTTTTCGCAAGCGCCTTTTCGTCGATATCATCGGCATACCTTTCATGAACGTAGTTCATTATCGAGTATATCAGCCACGAGATCCGGTTGTTTACTAACGGCTCATCCGGAACATCATGCCTGAGTATTGTCAGCATGAGCTCCATTATTTTCAGCTTTATTGCAACCTCAGAAGCATACCTTTCCTGCGAAAACTCACTTATAATGGCATCAAGCACACGCTTTATTTCGCTCCCCTCAAGCTCTTCCTTGTGCCAAAAGCATTTGCTCTCCTTACGGTTGAGGGCAAACCGCATCGCATATTCAGCCCCCGCATCACTGCTTGCAAGGTCTATAAAAAACGATGGAGGTATTTTTATGACATAGTAGCTGTTCCGTGAGTTCTCGGTTGCTATGACGTGATGTATAGCACCTGAGCGAAAAAGGACAATATCTCCTTCGCCTATTTCGTAGCGCGTGTCGTCTAAAAACACAGTATAACCGCCCTCTTTGACGTAAAGAAGCTCGATAGCGCTATGTATGTGCGCATTACACGCAATTGTGTTTTCCGAATTGCTCTGCACAAAGAACTCTATTTCCTGGCCGAACTGTCTCGGCGTTTCGATAATTATTTTGCTTCTTTCCACAAAAACTCCTATGACAAATTATTTATATTTTTGAACAATTCTATTATAGCATAAAGCACAGCGCTTGTCTATAATAAAAATAGAGTTTTGCTCAAAAACTTAAACATTTTCGAAAAAATGGAGGTAATAATTACTATGGATAGGATAGTAAATGTGGGTATTATCGGCTGCGGAGGTATTGCAAACGGCAAACATATGCCATCGCTTTCGAAATTGCCGAATGTAAGAATGATAGCGTTTTGTGATATTATTCCTGAGCGCGCCGAGAAGGCCAAGGCAAATTACGGTACCCCCGGTGCTAAGGTCTACACAGATTATAAGGAGCTTTTGAAGGATCCGGAGATCGAGGTCGTACACGTTCTCACCCCCAACCGCGAGCATGCTGATATGACGGTCGACGCCCTTTTTGCGGGCAAGCACGTTATGTGCGAAAAGCCCATGGCCAAAACGGCCGCAGATGCAAGAAGAATGTATGAGGCGGCAAAAGCTACGGGAAGGAAGCTTACCATAGGCTATCAGCACAGACAGAAGCCGGAGAGCATTTTCGCAAAGCAGTACATAGAGTCGGGTGCTCTTGGCGAGATCTATTACGCGAATTGTCTTGCCATCCGTCGCAGAGGAACACCTAACTGGGGTGTATTCCTTGACGAGGACGCACAGGGTGGCGGTCCCATCATAGATATCGCCACCCACAGTCTTGATCTTACCCTTTACCTTATGAACAATTATGAGCCTGAGATGGTCGTCGGAAATACCCATAAAAGGCTTGAGCACCCCGAGGCAGGCAACATCTGGGGCGATAACGGTGTCAGCACCACGGCTCTCGAGGAGGCAGCATGCGCGTTTATACGTATGAAAAACGGCGCTACCATTTTGCTGGAAACGAGCTGGGCACTCAACACCTGCGAGCCTGTACAGGAAGGTAGCTGTGTGCTTTGCGGAAGCCGCGAAGGACTTCAGATCAAAAACAACGTTCTTACGGTTAATAAGATAGAGTTCGATCGCCAGACTGAAACCGTCGTAAATACTCAGGCAGGCGGAGTGGCGTTTTACAGCGGCGCGGCGGGCGCTCCTCAGGAAGTAGAAGCGGCTAACTGGATAAAGGCTATTGTAGATGATACCGATCCTGTCGTTTTGCCCGAGCAGGCTCTCGTAGTATCCGAAATACTCGAGGCTATATACGAATCGTCCAAGACGGGAAAGCCGGTGTATTTCTGATGAAGACGGCGGTATTTGGAGTGTGGCATGTCCATGCGTCTGATTATACCAAGACCGCAATGGAGCACGGAGAGGTAGTCGGTTTTTACGAAAAAAACGATGCTCTCGCTGAGGATTTTGCCAAAAAATTTAATATTCCTCGCTTCCGGACCCCCGATGAGCTTCTCAAAAGCGAGGCAGAGGGCGTTATTGTCTGCTCCGCTTCCTCAGACCATGCGGATGATATAACAATGATAGCAAAATCCGGAAAGCATATCTTTACCGAAAAGGTACTTGCCTTGACCGATGCAGATTGCGACAGAATAGAGAATGCTGTAAACGAAGGGAAGGTCAACTTCGTGATTTCTCTATTTCAAAAATATCTCAGCTCACGTATGGCCGTTAAAGAAGTGGCGTCAAGCGGAGAGCTTGGAAAGCTGAACTATATGCGCTTTCGTAACTGCCATTCCGGAAGCACCGAGGACTGGCTCCCTAAGCATTTCTATGATGCGAGGGAATGCGGAGGCGGCGCTATGATAGACCTCGGCGCACACGGCATGTACCTGACCGAATGGATACTCGGTATGCCCATAAAAGCAAGCTCGGAATTCACGGTGAGCTGCGAGCTTGAGTCGGTAAAGGCTAAAAACTCGGATAGGGTTGAGGACAATGCTGTTACCGTCATGAGCTTTGAAAACGGTGCGATCGCGGTAAACGAAACCGGATTTGTATCCAACTATTCTCCTGTTATACTTGAGGTATTCGGAGAGGACGGATATGTCCGTATGATGGATAACCACGTTGTGAAGTGCACAAAGGCGACCAACGGCGCAGAGGTGGTGCTTGAGGTGGGAGCAAATGATCCCTCACCTCTTGTTCAGTTCTTGACAGGCAATATTCTTGACGGCTGCGGCATGAGGGAGGCGAAGTCACTCACGCATATGATGACATTGGCATACGGTAAATCCTAATTAAAAAAACAACAGTCACTAACTAAAGAAACCCCTTTGATGAAAGAAGGCTTTTCCACGGTTTTAATGTAAGCGAACATATATCAAAAGAGGACAGAGAATTTTTCATTCTCTGTCCTCTTTTTTGCGGGTAACGTATTCCGTTTCCCTGCTTGCGTTTTCTGTTAATTTTATCTTGTCAACGAAAGAAGCTCATCCATGGAGCGAATACAACGTATGCCGGCGGACTCCAACTCTCTCGCGGTTTCATCGATAAGAAAATCCACGGTATCTGCACTGTGAGAATCCGAGTTAACCACCACAGGCTTCCCTGCCGCCCTTATGCGCTCGAGAACGGCTCTGTCGGGATAGGGGGCGGTGCGGTAGCCGCGATGGATGGCACCGGTGTTCACCTCAAAGACTGCAGGAGTGGCAAGTAGCCGCTCAAGCGCCGAGTCGCGTGCCTTCACGTATCTTGGGTGCTCGGTATCGAAGATGGGGTCATGCTCGTTAAATTTAAGCAGAAGGTCAAAGTGCCCGATTATATCACAGCGCGACAGCTCGTAGACTCTTGCCATCTCCTCAAAATAACATTCCGCATATTTGTACTTATCTCCGCCGAAGCCCTCAAGTATTGCCTGTCGCGTGATGATCGCGGCGTGGTCAACGTCATAGCGTCCACCTTCAAAGCAAACGTGGTGTACCGAGCCGATAACGTAATCGTATTTATCGGACGGCCTGTCGGATAGAGTGTCAAACTCCAGCCCTTTGTAAATTTTTATTTGCTTTTCGTACTCTTTTTTCAAGCTTTCGAGGGTTTGCAAATATTTTTCCTCGTCGGATTTTTTCATCGACCAGGTGTTCTCATAGGGGAGCGGAGAGTGACTTGACAAGCCTATTTCGGGGCAACCTCGCGCTATCGCCGCAAGCACCATTTTCCGCGCGGACGACTTTCCGTCGCAGAACTCGGTGTGCGCGTGATAGGTGGAGTACTTTATCATTTCATTTTCTCCTGCTTTACCTTATGGTCGATTATGTGCCTGGAAGCAAGCTCCCTGTGAATATCCTCGACGGAAATACCCATCTGTACCATCAGCACCATTACGTGATAGGCAAGATCGGCGATCTCGTACACGGTTTCCGCTTTGTCACCGGCCTTGCCGCCTATGATGACCTCGGTACATTCCTCGCCCACCTTTTTGAGGATCTTATCAATTCCCTTCTCGAAAAGATAGGTGGTATAGGAGCCCTCGGGGCGGTCATTCTTTCTGCCTACGAGAAGCTCGTAAAGTCCCTCGAGAGTGAACTGTGAAAGCTCGTCGGAGTGCCAGACGGGCTTCGTAAAGCAGGAATTGCTACCCATGTGGCAGGCGGGGCCGTCCTTTTCAACAACGACGGTCAACGCATCATTGTCACAATCAGCGGTAATGGAAACCACGTGCTGATAGTTGCCGCTGGTCTCCCCCTTGAGCCAAAGCTCCTTTCTTGAGCGGGAGTAGAAGCAGGTCAACCCCTTTTCCATAGTTATCTTAAGGCTCTCGCGGCTCATATATGCCAGGGTGAGAACGTCCTTGGTAATAGAATCAACGACGATCGCGGGAATGAGTCCCTGCTCGTCAAATTTAAGCTCGTCAATATTCAGCATGGCAATCTCCTTTATTTACGCACGTTTATACCCGCAAGGCTCAGGGCATCCTTGAGCTCGGGGATCTTTATTTCTCCGAAATGGAATACCGAAGCGGCAAGCCCGGCATCAATATCCGGGATCTGCCTGAACAGGTCGATGAAGTGCTGCACCGCGCCGGCACCGCCAGAGGCGATGACGGGAACCTTTACGGCATCGCACACCAGGCGCAAAAGCTCGATATCAAAGCCGCCCTTCACACCGTCGGTATCAATGGAGTTCACGACTACCTCACCGGCGCCCATACCGACTCCGCGGCGTATCCACTCGATAGCCTCGATACCGGTGTCGATCCTGCCGCCCTTGGCAAAGACGCGGAACTGTCCGTCCACCCGCTTAATATCCGCGGAAAGCACCACGCACTGATCTCCGTAGAGCTTCGCGGCCTCCTCTATGAGGGCAGGATTACGGATAGCGCCCGAATTTACGCTGACCTTATCGGCACCGCACTTCAGTACTCTGTCAAAATCCGCAACGGTGTTTATACCGCCGCCGACTGTCAATGGAATAAATATTTTGCTCGCCACCTCTGTAAGAATATCGGTGAAGAGCGCCCTGCCCTCGGCAGAAGCGGTTATATCATAAAATACAAGCTCGTCGGCGCCGCATCTTGAATAGTATTCCGCAAGCTCAACGGGTGAGCTGACGTCGGAGAGCCCCTCGAAATTGGTTCCCTTTACCACTCTGCCGGACTTGACGTCAAGGCAGGGGATTATTCTCTTCGTTATCATATAAATAAGTTCCTTTTATTAAGAAGCTACGCATCCTCGCCCGATGCAAGCCTTATGGCCTCGGCAAGGTCGATGGAGCCGATGTAGTAGGCCTTGCCGATTATTGCGCCGTCAAGCCCCATTTCGCCAAGCTTCCTCACGTCCTCCAGAGTGGAAACACCGCCGGAGGCAATGATGGCGATGTTATATTTTGCGGAAAGCTCGCGGTAGAGCTCAAGGTTTGCGCCCCTCATAGCTCCGTCACGGGAAATATCGGTGCAAATAACGGTGCTGACACCGAGGCGCTGAAGCTTTTCCATAAAGGCCTCAAGGGTGTACTCGGATTTCTCAAGCCAGCCCTTTATAGCGACTCTGCCGTCCTTGACGTCGGCGCCCACGGCAATCTTATCGCCGTATTTTCTGAGAGCGGCAACGAGAAATTTCTCATCGGTCACCGCGGCGGTGCCGAGAATCGCTCTGTCAACGCCTGCGTCAAAGTATTTTTCAAGAACCTCAAGGGAGCGTATTCCGCCGCCTATTTCGGTGAAAAGCGAGGTCTGTCTTGCTATGGACTCAACCACCGAGAGGTTAGGCGTCGTACCGTCCTTCGCGCCCTCGAGATCCACCATATGGATATATTTTGCGCCAAGGCGCTCAAAATCTTTCGCGACCGACAGCGGATCGTCGCTATATACGGTCATCTGCTCGTAATCGCCCTTATAGAGCCTTACCGCCTTGCCGCCGTAGAGGTCTATGGCAGGAAATATCTTCATTTCTCACTCCTCCTTACCACTCGGCAAAGGCGCGAAGTATGGAAAGACCGACCTCGCCGCTCTTTTCGGGATGGAACTGCGTGCCTGCAACGTTGTCCTTTGCAACGGCGGCGGTTATATCCTCGCCGTACTCGGTGGTGGCGAGAAGGCTGTCATCACAGCCCGCCGCAAAATACGAATGAACGAAATAGACGAAGTCACCGCTCTTTACGTACTTAAATATAGGATGCTCGGCAACCACGTTCAGAGCGTTCCAGCCTATCTGCGGTATTTTCAGCTCCGAGGGGAGTCTTCCCTGCATACCTACGATCTCTCCGCGAAGAAGGCCAAGGCCCTCGTGAGTGCCGTACTCAAAGCTACGCTCGAAGAGCATCTGCATACCGAGGCAGATGCCGAAAAGCTTCTTCCCTGCTCTCGCCTGCTCAACTATTACCCTGTCAAGCCCGGACTCGGCAAGCTTGCGCCTTGCATCCTCGAAGGCGCCCACACCGGGCAGAAGAATTTTATCCGCCGCGCGTATCACGTCGGGGTCCGAGGACACCACACATTCAGCGCCGACGGCAGCCAGAGATGAGGTAATGGAAAATAAATTACCCACTCCGTAATCTACTATACAAATCATATAAAAATCCTTGATTCAGAAATTAAAGCACACCCTTTGTAGAGGGCATTTTATCAGAGGGGCGCACGGAGGTGGCCGTAGCCTTTGAGAGTGCGCGCGCAAAAGCCTTAAAGGCACCCTCGATGATGTGGTGGGAGTTTTTGCCGTCAAGCTGACGGAGGTGGAGAGTGATTCCCGACTCGCGGACGAGAGCTATGAAGAACTCTTCGCAAAGCTCGGTGTCAAAATCGCCAACCTTGAAGGCCGGAATATCCAGCTTGTATGAGAGATACCCTCTGCCGGAGATATCAACGGCGGCGAGAATTAGGGCTTCGTCCATAGGGAGGGTGATGTCGCCGTAGCGGGCTATTCCCCCTTTATCGCCAAGAGCCTCGCGAAGGGCCTTACCGAGGCAAATTCCCACGTCCTCGACGGTGTGATGATAGTCCACCTGGACGTCGCCCTTGCAATTCACCTCCAGATTATAGGAGGCGTGTTTAGCAAAAAGGGTAAGCATATGGTCGAGGAATCCGCAACCGGTATCTACCTTAGATACGCCCTGGCCGTCAAGGTCGAGGGCGAGGGTAATATCGGTCTCGGCGGTACATCTCTTTATTTCAGCCTGTCTCATAATCATTTCTTCCTCTCGTCAAGTATATCACGGATCGCAGAAAGAAGGCTCTCGGTCTCCTCGCGCGTTCCTACGGTAATTCTGTTGAAGTTCTTTATTCTCTCCTTGCCGAAATGTCGCACGAGAATACCTCTGCGGCGCAGCTCGGAATAAAGGGTTTCGCCGTCCACGTCGGGCGACTGGCAGAACAGGAAGTTCGTCCTTGAATCGGTGACCTCAAAGCCCATTTTCAAAAGCTCGGCCCTCGCGTAGTCGCGGGTTTCGATTATCCGCTTACAGTTATCCATATAATAGCAGTTATCGCGGAGGGCTGCCGCGCCTGCGGCGGCGGTCATACGGTTGACGTTATAGGGATTGCGTGAAAACTTCACGGTGTTCATATCGGCGATAAGCGCGGGATCGGCAACCGCAAAGCCCAGCCTTGCCCCCGCGAGGGATCGGGACTTTGAGAAGGTGCCCGTCACGATGAGGTTCTTATATTTCTTTATCAGCGGCATAGCACTCTCGCCGCCGAAATCAACGTAGGCCTCGTCGATCACGACCACGTTATCGGGGTTGGAGGCGACGATCCTCTCCACCTCGGACAGCGGCAGCGCCAGGGCGGTGGGGGCGTTGGGATTAGCTATAACAACGTTTTTTCCGACCCCTACGTAATCCTCGACACTAATGCTAAAATCAGGCTTCAGCGGAATCTCGGTATAGGGAATGCCGTAAAGATCGGCAAAAACAGAGTAAAAGCCGTAGGTAAGATCCGGGAAGACCATAGGTCTTGTGCTATCAGAGAAGGCGTAAAATGCAAAATCGAGTGCCTCGTCTGAGCCGTTGGTAAATATGACCGAGTCCGGCGTAACGCCGAAAAGCTTACAAAACTCTGCCGTAAGCTCCTTCGCCTCCGGGTCGGAATAGAGCATCAGCTGTGACGACTGCTCTGCCACAGCCCTCTGCACCGCCTCCGAGGGAGGATAGGGTGACTCGTTGGTATTCAGCTTTATATATCGGCGGTCACGAGGCTGCTCACCCGGTGCATAGGGCTCCAGACTCGCCAGCCTTGAGGAGAGAAATCTGCTCATTTTTTTGTTTCCTGTCGGTTAATTTTTAATGACTTATTTACCTGAATCGGTCTTTCTCACGACCGCACTCTTGGCGTGGGCGTGAAGCCCCTCCGCATTGGCAAAGAGGGCTACCTTGTCCGCAACCTTGGCCAGAGCGTCTGCCGTGTAATAGGTAAACTGTGTGGTCTTTATGAAATCCTCAACGCCAAGGGGCGAGGAGAAACGGGCGGTACCGCTGGTGGGGAGGGTGTGATTGGGGCCCGCGAAGTAATCTCCAAGAGCCTCGGGACAGTAGCGACCCATAAATATGGAGCCGGCGTGCTTTACCCTATCGAGAAGGTCGAAGGGATTGTCCACGCAGAGCTCAAGGTGCTCGGGAGCTATCTCGTTGGATATATCCACCGCCACGGCCAGGTCCTCGGCAACTATGATCTTGCCGTTATTGTCGATGGACGCTCTGGCGATCTCGGCACGGGGAAGGAGGGGTATCTGGCGCTCAAGCTCCTC
The DNA here is from genome assembly GCA_964483225.1 of uncultured Ruminococcus sp. Taxonomy (GTDB): domain Bacteria; phylum Bacillota; class Clostridia; order Oscillospirales; family CAG-272; genus UBA1740. The sequence continues at coordinate 12,826 of CAZABU010000046.1, forward strand.
GCTTACCGAAAGGGCGAGCTCATAGGAATCGGTAACGAGAACGGCGCTGGCGTTCTTATCGTGCTCCGCCTGGGAGAGAAGGTCGGCGGCCA
>CAZABU010000047.1:0-12826 GCA_964483225.1 uncultured Ruminococcus sp.
CTATCAGATCGAGGTTGAGATTGAGGACGGAGCCGATAGAGCGCGCAATACGCGAAACGAGCTGCACGTGCAGGGCGCGACGGGTGATGTCGTCGTTCTTATAAAAGGAAAAGACCTGGGTCTTATCGGTATATCTGTTATAATAAGGGCTGTGCATGATCTTATCCACGTCGCGGACGTATGCGGGACGCCAGATAGACTCGCGGTCGTAGGCGGGATTACGCCTGACGGCGCCGCTTCCCTTTGCGGCAAACTGCGGACGGGTGCCGTTCTCAATATCCGAGCGAATACGCTCGGAAACCTCGGGGCTCAGCTTTTCGTAATTTCTCATATACATCTCCGGTTTAACTACATTTAAGTTAATTCTTATATTATATATTATACAATATATCAAATGTTAAGTCAAGTGGCCTCTTGGATATAGTTGCTGTGTTTTTTAGTTGACAGTTGTGCCTATATTGTGTGCTAATTAACAGTTTTGTAATTTTTATGTTGCATTTTTGTGCAAGTTATGGTATAATTTATACGTTATATCCCTACATTAAAGCTACGACATTTTTACACGGAGTTATTTATGAAAAGCAAGAAAAAATGCCATCTTTACGTGAAGCCGAATTTCTTTACGTACGGCTTTGTGAGAAACATATCACGGTTCGTTTCAAAATTCATATATAGGGTGAGTGTCACGCGAAACGAGCTTCGCGGGAGCTTTGGCAGGCGGGTGATCCTTGCAAATCACGAGGCAGACATCGACTTCTTCTCAGCATATGCAAACATCCCCGGCAGGGCTCACGTGGTTGCCAGCCAATCAATTATAAGCACCCTCCCCATTGCACCTTTAGCCGAGGGGTGTGGCGTAATCACTAAAAATCAGTTCCAGACCAGCATCACCGACCTTCACAAAATGAAGGCCGTGGTGGACCACGAGGAGCCTCTTCTTCTCTACCCTGCGGGACTTATGACCGAGAGCGGCGCGTCGACGCCCATACCTACCGCGACCGGCAAGGTGGCAAAGTGGTTTGACGCGGACATATATATTGCAAAGATCACCGGCACCTATCTTATGAAGCCCAAGTGGGCAAACAAAAAGCGCCGAGGCAAGGCTACGCTTGACATATATAAGCTCATTTCCCGAGAGGATCTTGCCGCGATGAGCGACGAGGAGGCCGAGGCTCTTATAGAGGAGCATCTGAGCTTTGACGCATACAGAAACAACGCCGAGCTGAAGATCGCCTACGAAAACGGCGATAGCGTTGATGGTCTTGAAAACGTGCTCTACAAGTGCCCCGACTGCGGCGCGGATTATTCCATCGGAGTCAAGGACGGACACAGCCTCGTATGCTACAAATGCGGATATGAGGTCAGATCCGACGAATACGGCACGCTGTACTGTGAGGACGGCAAGGAGCCGATATACAAGTACCCCACCGATTGGCACGCATATATCGAAAGCTCTGTTTTCGAGGAGGTCAGGAGCAATCCCGATTTCAAGCTTGAGGGTAGGGCGCGCATACAGAAAATCGACGAGAAGAAGCACAAGTTCGTTGAGGTTGGCGAGGGCTGTATTTCACTTGATTACGACCATCTGTCCATCGACGGCGCCATCTTCGGCGAGCCCACTCACAGGCAATTCCGCACCGACATCTTCCCTATCCTTCCCTTCCGCCCCGGAAAGTATTTCGAGATACAGCACGGGCAGGAGATCCTGCGCATTATGCCTGAGGATCCGAGGCAGATCATGCACTGGATATTCGTCCTGAAGGCGACCTACAAGCTGAAGCACGAGCAGACGGCGGAGCAGACCGCAAATGCATAAAAATTAAGAGAGGAAGCACTCGCTTCCTCTCTCTTTTGTTATTATTCCTCGCCCCAGAGAACTATGTTTCTGTTACTGTCGTAGTGCCAGTAGCTATTCTCTGTGTCGGTGGGCTGGGCGGCGCTATAATAGTATACGTTCGCCTCGGGCATATCGGACGGCACAATCGCATCCCACTCCGTAGCGGTTCCTGTATAATATACGGACTCGAGGGCAGCACAACCGCTGAACGACCCCTCGGCAAGATAGGTAACGGTGCTGGGAACGATCACGGTAACGAGGCTCGCGCAATCGGCAAAGGCCTTGCTATTGACAATGGTGACGCTGCCGGGCACGGTCAGGTATGCGAGATTGGTGCTTCCGGCTAAAGCATAGGCGCCCACAGTTGCGACACTCGAGGGAATAACAAAGCTCTCTTCGGTTTTACCAAGGGCATACTGTACGAGAGTTTTGCCGTCCTTGGTATAAAGGCTACCGTTCACAGCCTTATACTTGGTGTTTGCGGATTCCACGGTAAACTCAGTGATACCGGTGCAATATGCGAACACGTAGCTGCCTATATTTGTAACCTTGGCAGGGATAGTTACCGCGGTGAGGCTCGAGCAGCCGTAGAAGGCGTAATTACCGAGCTTTGTAACACCGGCGGGTATATTCACTGCCGCAAGCTTCTTACAATAACGGAACGTAGAATCATAAATCTCAGTGATGGCTCCGTTAATAGTCACGCTGACCAGCTCATCACAGCTATTGAAGGCGCTACCGCCAAGTAGGGTGACACTTGAGGGAATGACGATCACGCTCAACCCGTCACAGTCCCAAAAGGCGTTGGCGCTTATGCGTGTAAGGCTATCTGGAAGGGTCAACTCTTCTATGGCGTCGCAATTAGAAAATGCGGCAATCCCGATCTCTGTCGTTTTACCAAGATCAAGTCTTGTAAGAGCCGAGCAATCGGCAAAGGATCTGTTACCGATAACGGCCTTGCCTCCTATGGTCACACTGTCAAGGCTCGTGCATCCGGAGAAGGCGTTATCACCGATAGTAACGTTGCCGTTACCGATAACAACCTCGGTAATGCCGGAGCAATTCTTAAACGCCTCCTTACCGATGGAGGTGTTGCCGTTACCTACCGTCACGCTCTGCAGGCCGGTGCAATCCAAGAATGCAGACTGGTCAACGGTGGTAACGCTATCGGGAATAACGACGCCGGTAATACCGGGGCAACCGCGGAAGGCTTCGGTGCCGATAGACGTAACACCGGCAGGAATATCCACGCTCTGCAGTCCGGTGCAATATGCAAACGCGCTGTTACCGATAGTCTGAACACCGCTTCCGAGGGTCACGCTGACCAGCGAATAGCAGCTGATGAAGGCTCTATCGCTTATCGAGGTGATGGAATCGGGGACAATAACGTTTACCACACCGCGCATGGTGTTGATCCTATAAGCGTTTCCGTTAGCGGTAGCGGGAAGGGTTACGGTGGTCTCGCTTCCGCAGTAGGCTATAAGAATATAGGTGGTATTTACGTACTTGAACAGGAAGCCGTCATCGGTCATCATGTAATTATATCCGTCGTTACGGCTTGCGATCACGCTTCCATCCTCGTCGTAAACGATAACCGCATTCTTTGCTATACCACCGTTATCACTGCCTCCGACGGTGATCTGAAGATCGCTATGATTGTATATTGCGTATAGATAATTGCAGTCGAAGAAGGCGGAGGTACCGATGGCGGTCACCGATGCAGGAATAGTTATGGAAGTGAAGCTGCATCCGTAGAAGGCGTAATCATCAATAGATGCAACGCTATCGGGGATAGACACGTAAATCAGGCTATCGCAGCCGTAGAAGGCATCTTTTCCAATGGCGGTAACACCGGTGGGAATATCAAACGTCGTATCGGATTTTCCCTCGGCGTAAAGCACGAGAGTCTTACCGTCCTTGCTATAAAGGTTGCCGTCCACATCCTTGTAGACACCGTTATCCGTATCCACGTTAAAGCCGACCAAGGCGGGGCAGCAGCAGAAAGCTCTGTTTCCTATTTCCGCAACACCTGCGCCGATATTAACCGCGTTAAGCGCATCGCAGCCGTAGAAGGTCCGTTCACCGATAGTGACTACGCTATCGGGAATGGTAACGGAAACTATTGAGTCACAGCCGCAGAAGGCGTAATCGGAAACAGAGGTCACGCCATCGGGAATGACAAGCTCGGTTACAGCCACGCCGTTCAAATACAGGTCATCTACACGCCAGAGGGGCGACGAATCGCTATTTCCGAAGGAAATGTTGCACCAAGCCACCACGTCATTTATATATACGTAGGTGAGAGACTCGCAGTCCTTGAAGGCAGAATCTCCAACGGCGGTGACACCGCTGCCTACCGTAAGACTTGAAAGACCGGTACAGCTTGAGAAGGCATAAGCGCCGATCTCCGAAACGTCGAGAGTCAGCTCAGTGAAGCCTGCGCAACCTTCAAAGGCGTAATCGCCGATGGACACAAGGCTATCGGGGAGCTTAAGCTCTGTGAAGCTCTCACAGCCCTGGAATGCACGGGAGCCAATGGAAGCAACCTTTTCTCCCAGGGTTAATTTTTTGATACCGCATTCGCTGAACGCGCCATCACCAATCGAAACCACTCCGTCGGGAACGGTTATTTCCGTAATTCCCCGGCAGTAGTAGAATGCATTATCACCAATGGAAACAAGGCTGTCCGGGAACTCCACGGAAACGAGCGATTCGCAGCTATACAATGCATAAGGAGGAATCTCGGTAACGCCATCAGGAACAACCAGCTCGGTTACGAGCTCTTCGTCAACATAAAGATTTTCCGCATATATGAATAGGTTCGAATACTCTCCACCGAAGAAAATATTGAACCAGGCAGTCAGATCCTCGATATATACATCGGTTAGGCCGGTGCAGGATCTGAACGCATCAGACTTAATAGCGGTGACAGATGCAGGGATAAAAATGGATGCAATCTTATTGCTATCACGGAACGCAGATGCACCGATGGTGGTAAGAGAATCGGGCATGGTAACGCTTACAAGATTCGTACACTCTCGAAGGGCAGCGTACTCTATTGCGGTAACGCCGTCCTGAATAAATACGGAGGTGATATCGGAATTCTGATAGAAGGCATATTCACCGATCGCTGTAACCGCATCGTTATCGGGAGATTTTGTGGGAATTATGATATCGGTATCTGCGCAATCACCGATGCCGCTGACGTAGCACGTGCCGTCACCGTTGCTGACGTAAGAAAGTCCCTGGCTTTCGCGTGCGCCGCAGAAGCAGACACCGTCAATAAAGCTGTGACCGGACTTTATGCGCTTTTTCTCTCGTGAGAGCTCCTCGTCGCAATCCTCACAGTAAACGACCTCGTCGTACTTGCCCTTTTTCAGGCAGGTGGCATCAACCAAATTTTCCTTAACCGGCTCGGCGGGAGAATGGCCTGCCGAAGACTCAATTTTGCTCACACGAAGGAGCTCGGTATCGCACACATCACAATATACTACCTCATCGTAGCTGCCGTCATTCGCACAATCGGCAGGGACCTCGTTCTCACGGACGGGCTCATCGGAAGTGTGGGGTGCAAGAGAAAGGGGAACGAGATTTCTTGAAAGCTCGGTATCACACTCGGAGCAGTAGACAACCTCGTCATAGCTACCGGCGATGGTACAGTCAGAGGCAACGTAGTTTTCCTGAATCGGGTCTGCGGGAGTATGATTAAGCATCTCCTCGGCAGAGGCAGTTCTAGAAAGCTCGGTATCGCAAAGCGTACAATACACGACCTCGTCATAGCTACCGGCGACACTGCAGCCGGAGGGAATTCTATTCTCCTTTACGGGCTGCGCAGGGATATGAACAAGGGGCTCGAGGGTCACGTGGAGCCTGGATATCTCTGATTCACACCCGGTACAGTAGATAACCGCATCGTAACCGCCGGCAACCGTACAGGTTGCGGCGAGCTCGTTCTCGCGAACGGCTTCCGAAGGAGTATGAGTGTGAGGGGCCTCGGGCCCTTCCCCTTCACCGTAAGGCTCGCCGCACTCATCGCAAGTGCCGTCGGAATCACCGTCCACGTGCTCGCAATCGGGCGTGAAGAAATCCACGACGGTTTTCACCACGTCCCAGCCCTTGACCGTTTCCACGAGGTCAAAGTCCTTCAGCTTCTCAAGCTGTTCACAGGAGGCAAGGGAGAGCGTAGCAATGAGAATTACCAATAAAACAGTTAAATATCGCATGCTTTTTTTCATAATATCCTCCAAATATTTTATTTATAATTGCAAAAAGTAGGCCGATTATTAATTTCCGTTATAGCCCCAGACGACGTGACAATCGTTTGACCATTCGTCAGACCAGCCTTCTGGCTTTGCCGCTGTGGCGCAGTACACGGTCATTTCGGGATGAACTATATCTCTCTCCACATATTCCACAGTCGAAGGTATGTACAGGTTTTCCATCTCCGCTACGCTCTCGAAGGCGTACTCGTGGATGGAGGTAACACTCGCAGGGATGGATACGCTAACCAAATGACTGTTTCCGCAAAAGGCGTAACCGCCTATATTTTCCACTCCGTAAGGAATAGTGAATGCCGTATCAGCCTTTCCTCCGGGATACATTACAAGAGTCTTTGCGTCCTTGGTATAAAGAACATTCTCGATCGCTCTGTAGGCTGTGTTAGCCGAGTCGACGGTTATGCTCGTAAGGCTATTACAGGAAAGAAATGCCGCGCTGCTTATCGACTCAAGCGAAGCGGGTATATACAGACTCGAGATTCCGATACCGGCGAAAGCGGCATAGCCGATATACTCCACGGTACTCGGCAGGGATACGTCCGTCAAATTCTCACAACCGGAAAAGCCGTGACCGTCGATGGTAGTAATTCCTTCAGGCAGATTTATACTCTCAAGGGCTCTGCAACCGGAGAAAGCATAGTAAGAAATATAAGTAACACTATCGGGGAGAGTTATGCTCTTTATAGATTCACAATACTGGAACGCACAGCGCTCTATCAACTCTACGCCGTCCGGAACGGTGAAGGATTCGTCGCGTTTTCCGGTAGCGTAGGTAACGAGCACCCTTCCGTCCTTAGAGTAAAGATTTCCGTCCACGGACTTATAATGCTCGTTGGCCCCATCAACGGTTACTCCCATAAGTTCCTCTACTACGCCAAAGGCGTAATAATGTATGTAGGTAACGGTATCGGGAATATGGAGAGTGAGTCGGCAATTAAACTTACTAAAGCAATCCTCGCCGATCTCACGCACCGGCAGACCGTTATACTCATCGGGGATAACCACGACCTCTGCTTCACCGTCCCAATCGCTGACAACGTAGTATTCTTTACTGTCGCTAAGGGTAAAGATAAGACTCTCGCTACCTATGGCGTAATCCCAGACCACGGGACGTCCCATGGGGTTCCAATCAGAATCCCAGCTTACGTGCGCGCCCTCGGGCTGTGCTTCTGAAACGCCGAATATCTCAAGGGAGGAGCACCCATCAAATACGCGGGTACCCATACCGATAATACCGTCGGGAAGAACGATCCTTTCAAGCGAGGAGCAATCCGCAAAGGCACAGTTACCAACGGTCAAAAGAGTTGAGGGAACGGTTACCTTAGAGAGATTCGAGCAACCGGCAAAGGCGTCGCGACCGATGCTTGTTATTCCTTCCGATATTACGACCATTGAGAGAGTCGTGGCATTAAGGAAGGCTTCGTCGGCTATCATCTTTACCGGTAAGCCATTGTATTCGGCAGGTATAACAAGATTTATAACATCAACAGTGCCTGCGGACGCCACGTAATATTCACCGTTGTCGCTGAGGATATACGTAATCGGACTTCCCACCTGCCCCGTAACGTTGTCGGGAGTCGGATGAAGCCAATTGTACCACACGGAGCAGTCGACCTGCCAATCATCGTCCCACCCTTCGGGTGCAGAGGCAACGGCGCAATGAATACCGAGCTTCGGACACTCCGAAAAGGCATATCGCTCTATCGTGGTCACCGTATCCGGAATCGATACCGTCTCAAGGCTTTCGCAACCGAAAAAGGCGTAAGATCTTATCGTTTTTACGGGTTTACCGTTATAGTTCCCGGGAATATCCACATACGTGGCGCTCGGATCACACTGAACGACGGAATAATAGGTACCGTCGGCGGAAAGCTCGAAGGTGAGGATCGGATTGGACGTTGCAGGACTATCGGCTTTGTTTCCATTCCCGGGAAAAAGCAGAGCCACGAAAATCATGCAAAGCAAGGCGACGCAGACGGAAATCGCGCCGAGCTTATATTTTTTAAGGAAATCAAGAGTCTTACTAGTCCATGGCCTCCGCTCCTCGCCGCCTGCGTTGGACTTCCCTTCTGCGTATGCGATGATGCGGTTATACAGATCTACGTCAGCCTTCTGCATAAGGGTGACGTAAACCGGATTTTTCGTATAATCCTTTTTGCAATTTTTCAGCTCAGACTCCTCGGTAAGATGGAGCTGTGCCAGCAGCTTTCCAAGGTAACCTTCGGGCGTATCAGGGGAGGATTCTATTGCTTTATCGAAGAAATACTCGGCCTTTTTCCACTCCTTGATATTTAGCGAGCCGTGCCCCTGTAGAAGCAAGGCGTTGGTATCACGAAAGATATCCGCGTTAACGTTCGCTTTTGAGGTATCGGTGAAATTTGAGTTATTATTATCCATAAAGCCATCCTAAAGTATTTATATGCACATTATAGCACATACCTATAAAAAATGCAATAGCCCTCATGAGTATTTGTTAAAGATCGGAAAGAAAAAAGGAAAAGAGAGAAATCAAGCACTTTCTCTCTTTCAAAACACAGATCAGAACCAATCCTCAAAGCTCGAAACGTTCTTAGTACGGGGTGGGTCGCGCAGAACGCATTTTGTAATAAGCTCGGTAGGATACTTCAGCATAGCAGTCAGGAAAATTGAAACAGTCACGTCACTTTGCGCCTCTTCTGCAAGGCGGTGCATCTCTGTATACACAGAGCACGTTTTTTGATATTCGTCATCGGCAACGCTGCCATTTTCAAAGGCTTCAACCAAAAAGTCGCGGGACAGGGAGAGCCCGAACATCGGGTGGGAATTAAGCATGGCGTAAGCCTCTGCTATCTCCTTTTTTATCTCCTCGCTCTGCATATAGTCGGGCAGCTTATCAAGAGTCCAATCCATTATCATCTCTACTACCGCAAGCAGCCCATGCTCTATGTTCTCATCGAAATAGTCGTACTCCTCACTGATGCGCCGCGCACGATAAAAAACATAAGATAATGCTTCTGATTTTTCCATACTATTTTTTCTCCTTAACAGAAATATTTACTTTACTCGAACGGTGGAAGGCCGCGTAAAGCGGAATAGCCGCAAGAGCGAACAGCAGACCGATCAGCATACCCGCCCTCATACCGATAACGTCGGCGGTAGTTGAAAGCGTCTGCGCAAAGGACTGCATGGTTGGGCTTTCCGACACGATATCCGTAACGACACCCACAAGCTGAGGACCAACCGATGCGCCGAGGTCACCGCCCGAAGCCATAAGGGCGTACATAATAACACCGCCCTCGGGATATTTCTCCGAGGAAATTATGATGTTTCCCGGCCAAAGCATGGATGCGCAGAATCCGGTAAGACCGCATGCTAGCAAACCAATGACCGGAATGGGAGAAAAGATTGCTACGGCGTAACAGATCGCCGCACCGATCGCGCCGAGGAGTACGACGCGCGTGGGGAATTTACCGAATCTCGTATATAGGGTACGTCCAAGTCCGAGAGCCGCGGCAAAGAGGGCAACGCCGAAAACATCACCCCAAACCTTGGATATTCCGAGCGCCTGCTCGAGATAACCGGAGGCCCACTGTGCCATAGTACACTCAATCGCACCGCCGAGAAAAATTTCGAACACGCAAAGCCATACGCCGGAGTTTTTCATAAAGGCTAAGGCACCGGAGGTTTGATTTGGAGTTTTCATCTCCGGTATATCAGAAAACGCGAATAGCACGGCGGCGGTCAATGGGATAATCGCAAAGACAAACGCAAGAATTTGCCAACTATTGTTGTCAAAAACGTGCAAAAATAAGGTTGTTACTATAACAACTCCTACTACGCCCCACGCATAAACAGAATGGAGCTTGCTCATCTCGTGGTCGGGATTTTCCGCAGGGATCTCCGCGATAAGCGGGCTCATCAAAACCTCTGCGAGGCCGCTCGCCGCAGAGAAAATAACAGTACCTATGACGAGTCCAAGATAAATAGCGTCGGAGAAAACTATCGGCGCAAGGGCGAATATGATCAGTCCCAAAGCACCGAGCACAGGCATGATCTTAACCGAGAGGGTGATGTTGAATTTATGAGAAAAGAATGAGAAGGCAAGGTCTACAAGAAGCTGAGTAAAGAAGTTGATAAGCACCAGCGTCCCGAGCAACGAGTAGGATACATCGTACAGAGTCTTAAAGGTCAAAAAAAGCAACGGAGACAAATTGCTGATGATTGACATTGAAAGATTCGTAGTGTAGCACGCTATTTTGAGCAGTTTAAAATTGTTCATAGTATTTTGAACCTCGGGGTAGTTCTAATTACAAAAATATACATATTTGCAAATAATTATTTATATAAAGCAGGTTTAACGAGAAGAGCCTTGAAAAAGCATTCTATTTGATACAACGCCAAATATCAATCAACTTTTCAAGAGAAACAGTAGCGTTTGCGGGAGAAGTCGAGGGGAGGCAGATGGCATCCCGATCGATCGTTGGTCTTATGTATTTGTTATAGTATTTTTCCGCGGTTTTTCCATTAACGAATATCTTTTCAATATTGGATGAATCGAGAATGATACGTATATCATTTGGGATAACATTCTTGATCGAGCTGTCAGAGCTTCCATCGATATCGCAGAAAGATATCACGTCCCAGAGCGCAATACCGTTAGACCTTAGCCAGCGTTTCTTCTCTTCTACGGACCTCGGCTCTTCGACTTCGTGTATCGCAGCGATCACCTTCCAGAATCTGTTCTGAGGATGACCGTAAAAGAACATCTGCTCGCGGGATTTGACCGATGGAAAGCTTCCGAGAATAAGAACGCGACTATTTTTGTCATAAACAGGTTGTATTGGATGGTTTGGCATATCTATCTCCTTTAATACGGATTCGACGGAAACATCCGATAGGTATCGAGCTTCAACGGACTTTCTCCGACCAGACGAACGCCATTACTGTCATTGGGGTGAGTTGGATATACTCTGCGGCAGATTGCCTGACGATTATTTGCAAAAACCTCTATCACCGACTTGTCTACCAGAATGTCAAGCATCAGTTCCTCACCGTCCCGAAGCTCGAGCGGCGCCTCATCTTTAACGCGCCACCCCTTCTTGCCGCTCCTCGATGTATCCATAACGAGCTTCTTTTCCATAGGAAGATAGCAAATTTCTGTGTATTCCTCTCCGTCGTCGCTGACTCTTACTCGGACTCCCGCCTTTTCCCTTCCGCTCCAGATGCCCTTTATTCTGCATAGGTCGCCGCTACCGACCTTAACGGTCTCACCGTCGCTTTCGGTATAGGAAATATATCCGTGCTGAAGCGAGTCCAGCTCCTTTACAGGCGCCATTTTCAATTCGCCATCCTCATACCAAAGACATCTCGGCACTCCGTAAACGCCACTCCAGCCATGTGTATCAAAGTCGCTGGCAGTACTGTTTCTTATCCATGCCCACATGATATGTCGATTTTTGCCGTCGATCAAAGCCTCTGGCGCAAAATATGATATATCGCTATGGCTCATCCGTCCGTGTTTTTCTGGGACAAAGCGTTCGCCCTCAAGGCTGCCGATATAATACTGGCAGCCTTTATTGTGCGAGATAAAAAGCTGGAGATATTTGCCTGTGAAATTTCCGTTCTCCATCGCATCAAAGAGCGGCAAAAAGGACGGACACATGTCGTCCTCTGTTTCATCCGGCCAACCGTCTACTCCCCGATTTTTGTTTTCATAAAAACGTCCGACGTATTCCCATTTTTTCAGGTCGCCAGAGCGGAAAAGATCCGTCCAATCGCCTTGGTAAAGCTCATACGCTGTCTCCCCAACTCCGAAATTATCCAAAACGACCTTATTCCCCGCCTGCATATAGTAAAGGTCTCCTATTTTCCAGATGTTAGAAGGATCGGCGCATCCGACGTTAATCGTTTTACCGTCCACGCCGATCTCTGAGACTCCCCACAAAGACGAAGACTCTATCGAGATATTCTCCAAACGTTTCCATATTTCATACGGAGGCTTTGAATATGCGAGCGCGATCCCCCCCTTATCCTTGCCGCAATCAGGCGAAGGAAATTTCCAGAATGAAAGATAGGCTGTGCCATCATCATCAACAAAAGCGCCCCCGCTGTAGCATCCCCGGTCTCCTTCAAATACGGACAGAGCATCGGAATGATGTCTCCAATGCAGGAGGTCGATGCTTGATATATGCCCCCAATGATATCCGTCGGTATATGAGCTTTTGTAAAGATACATAAGATGGTAAACACCGTTAGCAAAAAAAGCGCCATTCGGGTCAAAGGGAAAGCCATTATCATCAGGGATAGTAAAATGATACGCAGGTCTGCAGTCATCAGTGAGAAGACGCTCGCGGTATTTTCTTGTCAATGTTGCTTCGTTTTTCATATTTAACCCCTTTTTGTCTATTATACTCTACAACGGCAAAAAACCGTAAAATCTTTGGTGCACGAGCCGATGGCGAACACCGCCATCGACTGCCGAGTTTTGCGGAGCAAAACGTCGCCTCGGACTCGAACCCTGGACCCACTGCATACCACCGCAGGTGGTATTGGGCGTTAAGCCGTGGGAATACCATCTAATTAGTATTGTAGCTTGCGTACTCCACAAATCTGACTGCACGGTAGCCCTTTCAGAGTCAGTTGCGACCTTTGTTTCCGGGAATGTCGGTAGAAAATACAAAAAACCGTAAAATCTTTGGTGCACCTCCAGGGACTCGAACCCTGGACCCACTGA
>CAZABU010000048.1:0-12554 GCA_964483225.1 uncultured Ruminococcus sp.
TCATCGTCTGTCTGCCGAGAATAAACATCGCCTCGAAATCCACAAGGCCCGGGGCCTCTTTCAGATCGTATATCCTGCCGCGCGCCTCAATATCAAACTGAGACATTCCCATAAGCGCGCCGCTCTCCAAGTCGAACATCTTGTAGCAAAAGCACCCGGGGCGGGGCACAGCTCCGACCGCACGGCAGATCCTTTCCTGCTCCTCTGCCGATTGCACCGCCGTGATCTTAAACACTCTTTACGTTCCTCGTTTCCTTGTAAAGATATTCAACCTCGGCGTCGGTCAGGTATCTCCACTTGCCGACAGGCAGTCCGTCCAGCTTCAGATTTCCTATGGAAACTCGGGAAAGCCTCTTTACTGTAAGTCCCGCCTGCTCGCACATCTTTCTGATCTGGCGGTTCCTCCCCTCAAAGAGGGTCATTTTCATAACCGTGCCGCTTTCGTCCTCTCCGGTGATGACTACCTCGACGGGCTTTATCCTGTAGCCGTCGATCTCGAGCGCTGAGGTCAGGATCTCGTACTGCTCCTCGCTGACGCTACCGCTGACCTTGACGCGGTAGAGCTTAGGTACGGTGTGCTTGGGGTGAGTGAGGCGATTCTTCAACTCGCCGTCGTCGGTGAGCAGGAGCATTCCCTCGGAAATCATATCCAGTCGCCCGACGGGGTAGACTCTTGCGCTTACACCGTCCAGCAGGTCGGTGACGCACTTCCTGCCTCTGTCGTCGCAGGTGGAGCAAAGATATCCGCGGGGCTTGTTCATCATAATATATGTATGCTCGGTCCTTTTATAAACGATCTTTTTGCCCTTGTATGTAATATGGTCGGCGGCGGGATCCACCTTTGTTCCGATCTCTGCCACGTGGCCGTTCACCGAAACGTTACCGCGCTCGATCTCTGCCTCTGCGGCTCTGCGGGACATAAGCCCCGCGTCCGCGATGAATTTCTGAAGTCTGATTTTTTCCATATGCCTTATCCTATTTGAAAAATGATAGTATTTTGTCGAATAAATTTTGCTTTGCCTTAACCGGAGCCGTTTCCGTGGCCATAAGCCGCACGCTCCCCGCGTATTCTCCGTCTACGGTAAATACGACCTCTCCGAGCACCTCACCCTCGGTCACGGGTGCGGCGGTGAACTTCGGGAGCTTTACGTACTCGCTGACACGGTGTTCGCCCGTCGGCACGATGACGCTTGTCCCCTCGGTATTCGATACCGTGATCCCGTCCGTGTCGCCGTCAGTCAGAGGCAATCTGTAAACGTATTCTCCCGCGTCGCAAAGGGTTATCTTCTCCAGCAGGGAATAGCCGTAATCAAAAAGCTCGCCGTGGTCCTGCCAGTCGCAGGGGTCGTCCAGCGTAACCGTTATCATAGTAAGTCCACCGCGCTCTGCCGCGCCCACAAGACATCTGCCGGAGCTTTTTGTAAAGCCGGTTTTTACTCCCGCGGCTCCCTCAAACATTTTCAGCAGCTTGTTGTGATTTACGTAAGTGCGCACACGCTCGCCGTGGGTGAAGGTCCTCTTGTAAGTAGCAACGATCTGGCGGAAAACGTCGTTTTTCATCGCCTCCGCCGCAATAAGCGAAAGCTCTTTAGCCGTAGTATAATGCTCTTTACCGTCAAGGCCGTGGGGATTTTCGAAATGCGTATCGGTAAGGGAAAGCGAGCGTGCCCGCTCGTTCATAAGCTCGGCAAATTCTTCCGTTCCGTCGCTTATATGACAGGCGAGAGCCACCGCCGCATCGTTGGCGCTACCCAGCATAAGAGCGTAGAGCAGCTCCTCCACGGTATATTCGTCACCCTCGCGCAGGTAAGCCGACGAGCCCTCAATGCCAACCGCCCGTCCGTCGATAACAACGGTATCCGACGGCTCGGCAGACTCAAGAGTCACCAAAGCAGTCATTATTTTTGTCGTACTTGCCATAGGCAGGCGAAGGTCAGCCTCCTTCTCGTAAAGGAAGCTCTCGGTCTCCGGCTCGTAAAGCACGGCCGCTTTAGCGCCCACCGAGGGCTTTTTATCTCTCACGGAAGCCGCCGCGTAAACGGTCAGCAGAGAAAAGAGGAGAACGGTCAGCAGAAATAGCGAAATATATAGGTTGAGTCCGTTTTTGTTATTCATAAATATACCTCCCGTCTTATCTTTTGATAAGTGACGGGAAAGTATTCATTACAGTTTATGACAGCGAGCCCTTTATTTTCTCAATAAGCTCCGGTGCCCGCTCGATAAGCCCTGCGATCCTGTCTACGTCCGTGGGGACATCGTTTACGTGAATGAGATTTATCTCTGCATCCCGTCCGACGGTCAAAAACGCGACTGGGGTAATGGAAAGTCCCGTACCGCCGCCACCGCCGAAGCTCTGACTGTTGCTGAGCTTTTTGTTAGCGTAATCCACGCCGCCGGTGGCAATTCCCATAGCCACCTTTGATACCGGAATTACCGTAACTCCGTTCTGTGTGGTTATCGGCGTACCGATCACCGTATCCATATCGGTGAAGCTGCGTATGCCGTCCACCGACGCCTTGATGATGTCGCTCATCTTATTCTCCGACATTTATCCTATCCTCCGAGGCTTTAATTTTATCAGGTCTGCTCCTGCGCCGATGATCGCTTTTGCCAAAAATATGAGTCTGACCCTGAAGGATAAAAGTAAAGTAGTCCCGTCGTCGGGGGATAAAGTGAACGCTTCATCTTCAATAATAAGGCTGCCTGCGCCTTCTTCAATAAGCCCGAGCAGAGCACCGGATAAGCCGAAGCCGCTGAAATACGGTGCGGGGGCTCCGTTTTCTCCAACCGGCAGCCTTGATACCGTGACCGCGCATTTTCCAAGCAGCACGCGGGTTCGCTCTATAAGTGCACCTACGTATCCGGGCGGAAGCCTGCGTCGCTGCTTTTTATCACCCTGCTTCTTCCTGAAAACGATGGCGATAAGGGGGAGATGGAGCTCCACCCTTATACGTCCGTTTCGTATGATCCTCACCTCGACGCGCTGTGCAAGCACGAAGACCAAGGCGAAAAGAAGTAGCAGAAGGGAATAAAGCAAAGCAAACGCGCTCCTTACATATCGTCGATAATGATATCGTCCTCTGCGGAGTGCTCCTCGTAGGTATCCTGCTCGGTTGCGGCCTCTGCGCTCGCCCCGCCGGCTGCTGGGGTAGCGACGGTTCCGTCCTCGGCGATGTCCATCTGCTCCTGGATAGCTACGTCGTCTTCTTCCTCTGCCTGCTCGGTGGCTCTGGCCTTGTCAAACATGGCGTTCATCTCCTCGGTGGTCTTCGGCAGAGCGTCAACGCTCTCTATACCGAAGGCGCGAAGGAAATCGTGAGTCGTTCCGTAGAGCATGGGTCTACCGGGCGCGTCAAGCCTGCCCTTTGATTCGATAAGTCCGCGGTCGATAAGATTATTCATAGCATAGGAGGAATCCGCACGGCGCAGAGTATCCACGAATGCACGGGTGACGGGCTGATTGTAGGCCACGATAGCCAGCGCCTCCATAGACGAGGTGGAGAGGGTACCGCTCTTTTTGATGCCAAGCGCCTCTCTTATCTCGCTGAGATAGTATTTTTTAGTACAAAGCTGACAGGATTCTCCGTATGTAAGCAGTATAACGCCTCTCGGTATCTCGGGGTCGTTATATTTGATGGAATACTCGTAAACTCTGTCGCGCACCTTCGCGGGCGTCATTTCAAACACACGGGCAAGGGTAGCGTAGGACACGGGATGACCTGCGGCAAAGAGTATAGCCTCAAGAGCCTCCTCGAATACGACGGATCTCTGCTCCGCATCCTCCTCCGAAGGGGTCTCGGCGGCTTCGGTCTCCGTGGCCTCGGTCGCGATGGCGAGCTCCTCTTCGGTATCGTTTTCCTTTATAATTTCACTCATATCAGTTTTCCTTTTCGCTGTCGTTTTCTTCCTCGGGTGCCTCGGTGGGCTTGTCAAACTCGCTTTCCATTCCCTCGACGGGCACGTAATCGCGATTAAGAGAGAACATCATCTCAAGTCCGGTCTCCTCGTATTCCACCACATCCTCTATTATGCGTATGTTGGTGATTTTTATACGGTTTATTTTTATAAGCTCCAGCACACCCATGAACCTTGCCACAAGCTCGGCTCTTGAGTCGGCATCCTTAAGCAGGAAGAAGAGGGAGGCCTCCTCGTGCTCCTCAAGCAGCTCGCATATCTCCTGGATCTTCTCCTCTACCGAAACCACCTTGTGCTTGATAAGGGGATTTACAAGCTCTACCGGCGTCCTTGCCGACTCGGCAACCTTCATTCTTCGCATTACTGCGGAGAGCGCCTTCATAAGCAGGTCGGTGCTGAGATTCAGCGGCAGTCCCTTTTCGGGCGGAATATCGTCGGTACCTTTTACAAATCTGCCGGAATACTCATCGTATCTCGGGCGCAGCTCCTTTGCGGCAAGCTTTGCCTGCTGATAAAGCAGGAGTGCATCGGCGATCTCACGCCTCGGGTCGTTCTCCGTGCCTTCCTCGTGGGGTAGGATCATGCGGCTCTTTATAAGCATCAGCTCGCTTGCCATAACGATAAACTCGCTGGCAACCTCAAGGTCCATGCGCTGCGCCGCTTCAATATATTCCATATACTGGTCGCAGATCATGGCGATGGGGATATCGGTGATGCTGACCTTATTCTTGCTGATAAGCGTAAGGAGCAGGTCGAGGGGTCCCTCAAACTGATCCAAACGGTAAGTCAACTGTTCTAACATAGGTGGAAGATCCTTTCAGACTTGGGTGTTATGCGAGGAAGGGGATTAACTGCCAGAATTTTATGGTAAGCGATGAGAGCGCTCCTATCGCCGCCGAAAGAATATCCGACAGCGAGAAGATACCCGCGATAAACGAGAGCACCGGGCTCCCGGAGATAAGCGGTATGGCCAGAAGCGCTCGCTTGACGAAGTCTCCGAGAAGTAGCCAGCCAAGCACGCCGAAATATATCTGCCGCTCGTATTTCATTATTCCGAAATATATCCTCTCGGGGAGCAGAACGTTCAGCAGCCGCGATCCGTCGAAGGGCGGCAGCGGCAGAAGATTGAATACTCCAAGACCGATATTTATGGAATGAAAGATAGCGATAAATTGCAGAAGATTTGATACTAAATTATACGCGAAATTCTTCTCTGCGAAGGTCACGTCACGAAAGAGCGCCAGCACAAGAAGATAAAGTCCCGCCGTAAAGAATCCGAGAATGATATTCGCCGCAGGGCCCGCAAGGGCAGTCAGAGCAAAGCCCTTCTTCGGATTCTTGAAGTTCCTTGGGTTTATCGGCACAGGCTTCGCCCAGCCCACGTGGAAGAACAGCATACACAGCGCTCCGATGGGATCAAGATGGTGTATGGGATTCAGAGTGAGCCTGCCGAGATTTTTTGCAGTATTGTCGCCCATACGGTATGCGGCGTATCCGTGAGAATACTCGTGTACCGTAAGCGCGATCAGCACCGCCAGAGCAGATAGCAGATAATATACGAAATCGTTCATTTTATCCTGTCCTTAGTGTATTTTTATCTTCAGGAGATGGCGTCGTAGATCCTGCTCCAAAGCTCGTCCCGTCCCGTCCTGTTGACCGAGGAGAAGGGAAGGATTTTTATATCCGTGCCGAGGAAATATTCCTCCTCAAGCTGAGCGATACGCTCGGCAAGAGCGGTCTTTGAGAGCTTGTCGGTCTTCGTTGCCACAACGATGAAGTCGATCTCTCTGTCTATCATCATATTGATCATCATAATGTCGTCGTCGGTGGGACCCGTCCTCACGTCGATCAGCTGAACGACCAGCTTCAGCGCATCGGCAGAGGGATTCTTTACGAAATAGTCCTCTGTGAGCGAGCTCCACACCACCTTCGAGGACTGGGAGCGCTTGGCATAGCCGTAGCCGGGGAGGTCGACTATGTAAAGCTTCTTGTCCACGTCGTAAAAGTTGATGGTGACCGTCTTTCCCGGTGCCGATGAAACCCTCGCCAGGGATTTTCTGCCCAGCAGAGTGTTTATCAGCGAGCTTTTTCCCACGTTAGATCTGCCGGAGAGGGCGATCTGGGGACGGGGATCCCTCGGAAATTGTTTTTGCAGGCCTGCGGTAAGAGCAAGGCTCACGTTGTTTACGTTGATTTTCATAATGCTCCTTAATTTCTGGCAAGAGCCGCCATAAGCACGTCGGAGGCAGTCTTGCAGGGAATAAAGCGCAGATGCTCTCTTGCCTCGGTGTCGACCTCGTCAAGATCGCGCATATTAGCCTCGGGAATAAGCACTGTTTCGATTCCGGCTCTGTATGCGGCAAGGGTCTTTTCCTTCAGACCGCCGATGGGGAGCACCTTGCCTCGCAGGGTGATCTCGCCGGTCATAGCCACGTTCTTCTTTACCGGAATGCCCGAAAGAGCGCTGACGATAGCGCAGACCATCGTCACACCGGCAGAGGGGCCGTCCTTGGGTATCGCACCCTCGGGGAAGTGGATATGTATGTCGTCGTTTTTGTGGAAGTCCTCGTTTATGCCGTATTCCTTTGCTATGGTACGTACATATGAGTGAGCTATCTTTGCAGACTCCTTCATTACCTCGCCAAGCGAGCCGGTAAGCTCGATCTTTCCGCTTCCGGGCATAACCGCAACCTCGACCTTCAACAGGTCGCCGCCGGTCTGGGTGTATGCAAGGCCGTTGACAACACCGATGGGGTCGGAGCTCTCGGGAACCTCGGGCAGAACCTTGACCTTGCCGAGGAATTCTCCGATGTTCTTTTCTGTGATCCTCACGGATTTTGCCTTGCCCTCGGCGATCTTCTTCGCGCTCTTTCTGATGAGCGATGCGATCTCACGCTCAAGATTACGCACGCCTGCCTCGCGGGTGTAGCCCTTGATAAGTGCAAGAATACCGTCATCGGTGATCTTGAACATACGTGCGGTGATACCGTTGCGCTTAAGCTGCTTCGGTACCAGATGATTTTTAGCGATGGAGAGCTTTTCGGTGTCCGTGTAGGTGGACAGCTCAATTATCTCCATTCTGTCGAGCAGAGGCGCGGGAATACCGTCATAGCTGTTGGCGGTAGCTATAAAGAGGGTGTCGGAGAGGTCGATGGGCAGCTCCATAAAGTTGTCTCGGAAGGACTTGTTCTGCTCGGGGTCAAGAACCTCAAGCAGGGCAGAGGTGGGGTCACCTCTGAAATTAGAGGAGAGCTTGTCGATCTCGTCAAGCACGATAACGGGGTTCTCCGCCTTCGCATTTATTATTGCCGTGACTATACGGCCGGGCATGGCGCCTACGTAGGTCTTTCGGTGGCCGCGTATCTCGGCCTCGTCGTGCATACCGCCGAGCGAAACTCGCGCATACTTGCGGCCGAGCGCTCTTGCAATAGATGCCGCAACGGAGGTCTTACCCACGCCGGGAGGGCCGACAAGACAGATGATCTGATTTTTGACGTCGGGGGAGAACTGCTTGACAGCCACAAATTCAAGTATTCTTTCCTTGACCTTTGCAAGGCCGTCGTGATCCGCATCAAGTATGCCTCTCGCTTCTTCAACGGTCACCGTGTCGGTTGACTTTATACCGAAGGGATAGTCAAGGCAGGTGTCAAGATAGGTGCGGAGCACCGTACCCTCGGCTGCGCCGAAGGGCGTCTTTGCCAGCTTTGAGAGCTCCTTGAAGAGCTTTTCTCTTACGTCGTCGGGGAGCTTTGCCTCGGATATGCGGGCGTGATACTCAGCGATCTCGTCGTCATCCTCGTCCTCACCGAGCTCTGCCTGCAGAGCCTTTATCTGCTCGCGGATGAAGTAATCCTTGTGACTGCGGTCGATCTTCTCCTTGACCTGCTTCTGGATACTGTGCTCGCATTCGAGAAGCATAAACTCCTCCTCAAGGGCGATAAGAAGCTTTTCAAGACGGTTTCTCACAGTCAGAGCCTCAAGCACCGACTGCTTGTTTTTGTATTCAATTATAACCGAGGAGGCAACGAAATCCGCGTAATATCCCGTGTTGGAAATGGCCTCGGAGGCCATGCGAAGCTCCTCGTCGAAGCTGGGGTGAATATTCTTTACCTCGGAGAGCAGCTCCTTGATCTCGCGCACCAGCGCCTCGGTGTGGGGAGTGGGCTTGAAGCCTGTGTGCTCAGGCTTGAGCGTTGCCTCACCCATGATAAATCCGCTCTCGAGATATACGCGCTCAAGCTTCACACGGGAGACACCCTCAAAAATCACCGAGAGGTTTCCGTGAGGATTCTTGACCACGTGCTTTATTTCTGCCAGCACGCCGATGGCGAACAGATCATCGCCGCCGGGCTCCTCGACTCCGATGTCCTTCTGGGTCACCAGCAGGATCCGAGCGTTGTGCATTGTAGCGGCCGCGGTAAAGGCCTTCAGCGATATGGGACGGATTATTTCAACGCTCAGCTGTACCGCAGGGAAGGCGACAAGCCCTCTGAGAGGCAGCACGGGCAGAGCGACTATTTCGTTTGCAATGTTTTCGGTTGACATTCTGGAATACCTTTCTTTTGCCGTTTGTGCATATAAACTCATATTATTATATCACACTAAAAAATAAAAATCTATACCTTTTTCTAAAAAATAATCACAAAAATTATATACAAACAGTGATTTTTTTGTAAAATAGGGAAAAACTGCGAAAATTGATTGACTCCACCGCCAAATTGTGCTATAATTGGTATAATTATAGGTATGCCCATTTGATAACGGTGGCATTGGAAGGGAGGACTTTGATATGCGTATACTGGGCATTGACCCGGGACTTGCCATAGTCGGCTGGGCCGTCATTGACAGTAACCGCGGCAGACTTGCTCCCGTGGCCTTCGGAGCCATCACTACCCCCGCGCACACCGATATCGAGGCCAGGCTTCTGATGATAAAAAACGATCTTGAGCAGATAATAGACAGGTATACCCCTGACGAGATGGCGATCGAGGAGCTTTTCTTCAACACCAATATCACCACGGGTATCGCCGTTGCCGAGGCCAGAGGCGTGATACTTTGTACCGCCCACGCAAAGGGCGTTAAGATCAGCGAATATACCCCCTTGCAGGTAAAGCAGGCCGTAGTAGGCTACGGTAAGGCGGAAAAGCAGCAGGTGATAGCAATGGTCACCTCGATACTTAAGCTGAAAAATCCCCCCAAGCCCGATGATACCGCAGACGCGGTGGCAATAGCCATCTGTCACTCCCACAGCGCGGCGTCTGCCATGGGTAAGTATTTTAATCAAAGGTAAGGTGAGATAAGTTTATGTGGTTAGCAGATAAATGGAAGGACTATACGGTGCTTGACACCTCCTCCGGCGAGAAGCTTGAGCGCTGGGGTAAATATACTCTCGTGCGCCCTGATCCTCAGGTCATCTGGATGACGGATAAGAAAAATCCTCTTTGGAAAAACGCCGACGCCAGCTATAAGCGCAGTCGAACCGGTGGCGGTGCCTGGTCGGAAAACCGACTGCCCGAGAGCTGGACGATATCCTACGGAGCGCTCACCTTCCGCATAAAGCCGATGGGTTTCAAGCATACCGGGCTTTTCCCGGAGCAGGCGGCAAACTGGGATTGGTTCTCCGAGCTCATAAGGAACGCCGGCAGACCCGTCAAGGTGCTTAATCTCTTTGCCTATACCGGCGGTGCTACCGTTGCCGCGGCGGCAGCAGGTGCATCAGTCTGTCACGTTGACGCTTCAAAGGGAATGGTGCAGGCGGCCAAGGAGAACGCAAGACTCTCCGGCCTTGCCGATGCGCCTATCAGATATATCGTCGACGATTGTAAGAAGTTTATAGAGCGCGAGATACGCCGCGGAAACAAGTACGACGGCATAATTATGGACCCTCCCTCCTACGGAAGAGGACCCACCGGTGAGGTTTGGAAGATAGAAGAAAGTATTGACGATTTCGTGAAGCTGACGGCCGAGGTGCTGTCCGACACACCCCTGTTCTTCCTGCTCAATTCCTACACCACCGGCCTCTCGGCATCTACGATGAAATATATCTCATCGGTGCGCCTTTTATCAAAATTCGCTGGAAAATGCGAGGCAGACGAGCTCGGTCTGCCTGTGAAGGATACCGGCCTTGCTCTCCCTTGCGGCTCCAGCGTAAGGGTCGCCTTCGGTAAAAAATAAAAGATACGGAAAAGAAATGAACGATTATATCATAAGAACGGAAAAGCTCGGCTTCACCTATGCCGACACGGAGGATCTGCCGACGGCTCACCGAGAGCTGCCGGCCCTTTCGGATGTGGATCTTTGTGTCAGGCGCGGTGAGTACGTGGCGGTGCTGGGGCATAACGGCTCCGGTAAATCCACGCTCGCAAAGCTGCTGAATATGATACTTATTCCCACCGTGGGAAAAATATATATCGACGGCGTTGACGTCACCGCAGAGGACTTTACCGAGGATGACGTTTTTGATGTGCGCCGTAAGGTTGGTATGGTGTTCCAGAATCCTGATAACCAGCTCGTCGCTACGGTTGTCGAGGAGGATGTGGCCTTCGGCCCCGAGAACCTCGGACTTCCCCGCGAGGAGATACGCCGCAGGGTAAATTCCTCGTTGGCTATGGTCGGTATGACCGATTATATACGTCACGCCCCCCACAAGCTCTCGGGTGGACAGAAGCAGCGCGTAGCGATTGCAGGTATTATTGCCATGCAGCCCGAGGTCATAATATTTGATGAATCCACCGCTATGCTCGACCCCCTCGGAAGACAGGCGGTTATGACGATTATGGAGCGTCTTAACCGAGAGCAGGGCATAACGGTCATAAACATTACACACTATATGGACGAGGCGGCGAGAGCCGACCGCGTCGTCGTCATAAACGACGGCAGACTTGCCTTGGACGGCACCGCACGCGAGGTGTTCTCGCGGGTGGACGAGCTTCACGCAATGGGGCTTGAGTCCCCCGCCGGAATCGAGCTTTTTGCCGAGCTTGCAAAGCGTGGCGTCAGAGTTCCCGGGCCTGCGCTTACAGAGGACGAGTGCGCCGAGTCGCTTCTCGAACTTTTGTCGGGAGGTGAGCTTTGATGGGTGATATCTTAACTCTTGAGGGCGTATCCTTCGTTTACAGTAAAAACACTCCCTTTGAGAAGGTTGCGCTCGATAACGTCAGCGTTTCCTTCGGTAAAGGGCGCATAACCGGTCTTATCGGGCACACCGGCTCGGGTAAATCTACTCTTGTCAATCTTCTTAACGGCCTTTATAAGCCCACCTCGGGCAGAGTGTTGCTCGACGGCTGTGATATATGGGAAAAGCCGAAGGAGATCGCCTCGGTGCGCTATCGCGTCGGCCTCGTTATGCAGTATCCCGAATATCAGCTCTTTGACGAAACCGTAAGGGACGATATTGCCTTTGCACCGAAAAATCTCGGACTCTCCGAGGCCGAGGTGGCAGAGCGTGTCGCAGAGGCGGCCCACTTTACCGGTATGACCGAGGAGCTTCTCGCAAAATCGCCCTTTGAGCTTTCCGGTGGACAGAAGCGCCGCGCAGCCATAGCAGGAATAATGGCAATGCGCCCTGAGGTTCTGGTGCTTGACGAGCCTGCCGCAGGTCTTGACCCCCGCGGCAGACGAGAGATACTTGGCGGACTGCGCGACTATGCACGTGCGTCGGGTGTGTCGGTAATTCTCGTCAGCCATTCTATGGAGGATATGGCTCATTACTGTGATGACGTCGTGGTTATGAACAGAGCTCATGTGTATCGCAGGGGCACTGTCAGTGAGATATTCTCCGAGGCCGATTCTCTCACCGAGGTCGGACTCGATGTTCCCATTATAGCCAAGATTACAGCAAGGCTTCGCGGAGCGGGAATACCCCTTGACGGTGAGCTTTATACGGTGGAGGGCGCGGCAGACGCGATCCTTCGCTTCTTAAAGGGAGGCGCCGTATGATATCCGATATTACACTCGGTCAGTTCTTCCCGGGCTATTCCGTGCTGCATAAGCTGGACCCGAGAACAAAGCTGATACTCTCAACCGCTTTTATCGTCGCGGTATTTATCGCAAACAATCCGCTCGCCCTGCTTATGCTTATGGGCGCGGTGCTCCTCTTTATCGGCATCAGCCGTATATCCTACGGCGTGGTGTTCCGGGGTGTCAAGCCTTTGGTAATGATACTGATCTTCACCGCTCTGCTCAACATCTTTATGACCAAGGGTGAAGGAGATCCTCTTTTCGCCCTCGGCTTTATCGAGATTTACGAGGAGGGAATAGCCCGCGCCATCTTTATGGCCCTGCGTGTTATCATTCTTATTATGGGCAGCTGTGTGCTTCTGACCTATACGACCTCTCCCATAGCTCTGACCGACGGCATAGAGTCGCTTCTTTCTCCCTTGAAAAGGCTTCACGTGCCGGTGCATACCTTCGCTATGATGATGTCTATTGCTCTGCGCTTTATCCCCACCCTCGTTGAGGAAACCGAGAAGATAATGAACGCGCAGAAATCCCGCGGTGCCGATTTTACCACCGGCTCGCTTACCAAGAGGGCAAAGGCGCTTATCCCTCTGCTCGTTCCTCTTTTCGTATCCTCCTTCAAGCGCGCGGAGGAGCTGGCGACGGCGATGGAATGTCGCTGCTACAGAGGCGACAAAAAC
>CAZABU010000049.1:0-12171 GCA_964483225.1 uncultured Ruminococcus sp.
GCGCTTCTCGATCTGTATTTTGTTTTATATAAAGTAAAAAAGACGGCCGGAGCTTTCGTGTGAGCAAGGCCGTCTTTTTCGTGATTAAATCGCGCGTTTTTGTAAAGTTTTATTGTCAAATTACACCGATTTATCCGCATCCGTTGCCTCGTCATAGGCCTCCGGCTCGTTGGCGCGAGATTCTTCTTCCATAACAAGCTCCTGGTAGAACACCGCCCTGGCCGTCTCCATATAAGCCAACACCCAAACCACGCCAACTCCGAAGCAAAGAGCGCCAACTATTATCCAACCGATAAAGGAGCAATACAGCGTAAAGAGCTGCCATTTGTGCCCGTTCATAAGACGGCGGCTCTCATCTATCGCCTGGGTCGCGGTGTACTCGGGGTGGTCGTTGCGGATATAAAACGCCATAGAATAAGACAGCGACTTAACAATACCGGGGATCACAAACAATATAGTCCACAGCGCCACGAAGATCGACTGCAGAATACCGGTTACACAGGCTCCGCCAAGATTTTTCTGCGCTCCGTCTGTCGCCACGTTCAGCTGATCGTGACTTGCTTCCCCGCGCACTCTGGCAATAAAATATGCAGAAACGCCGACCGAAACTATTCCAGCCAAAAGCAGGTAAATCGCAGAGGCAAAATAGGCTATGGCACCTACTATCAGAACAACCACGACGCCGTAAAGCCACCCGCTATCAAAGATCTTATTTCCAAGCACTTCGCGGGCGCGCTTGCGTATTGCGCTATTAAAACTAAACACAAAACCACTCCTATCTTAAACTGTTTTTTACTTTCAAAAGCCATAGTTGGAAAGGCAATCCGCACCACACTCCAAAATCCCACTCGCAAAGTCTGCGTGGGGTCAGCCGCGGTATTCGGTTATTCCAACAGAGGCAAGATGGGCGTCAACAGAAAACTCCACCGGTAGAAGCGCCTCCCCCTCAAGCTTGACGATCGAATAAGAAGCATTGGTCGGGAAGGCAAGCTTCTCAACCACGTTGTCGGGTGTGAAACCGGAAATAATCGCCCAAAATACACGAATAACCGCCGCATGGGCAGCGATAATCACCGTCTGACCGCGATGCTTTTTGGCAATACGAAGGACCTCGCGATAGAAGCGCTCTCCGCCTTTCCACACGCCCTCACCGCCGGGGAAGACGTAGTGACCGAAGTCGCCGAGCCACCGCTCCTTGTACTCTGCTTCTCCGTATTTTCCAAGTATAAAATCCGCGGAATGACCTTCCCAGTCGCCGACAAAGATCTCTCGCAGCTGCTCCGATGTTTCGACCTTCATTCCGCGCATCTGCGCGTGGGGCTCCGCGGTATTACGTGCCCTTAAAAGATCGCTGGAATATATGGCATCTACGTGCACATCCTTCAGATGCTCCGCCGTTGCGGCCGCCTGACGGTAACCGAGCTCGGAAAGATCGAGATCAGTGTGACCGAGAATGCGCCCGGCCGCATTTCCCTGGCTCTCTCCGTGACGTATCAAAATAATTTTAGTTTCCAAAAAAATCACCCTATTTCTAAAAAATTGAATAATGCAAGCCTTGCAACCCCAAAGCAACAAATGGAATGTGCAAGCTAAATTTTCGCAGCACGTGTAATTGCATATTTTGCGAATATTTATTCCTTAGCACAAGGTGCCAAAGTAAAGTCTCTCCGACACCCACGCACCAAAGAGCTGCACGCTTCACCGCCTTTTTCCGTCCCGAACAAAAGGCCGCCTGCGTTTCATGGGAAGATCAGATGTAAAAAAACAATCCCAAACAGGCCGCGGAACATTTTCTTCGGCAATATAAACGTTTTTTCGCGCAATCGAACACAAATTGCCGAAAAACAGCGTTACGTCCCGGCGTGAAAATCCTCCAAAACAAAATCTGCGTATTATTCTACAATCAATTATAACATAGATCCCCGACTTTTTCAAGCGCAAAACAGCAATTATCAGCAAAACTTCTCTAAAATATTGAACCACAAGCAACATCACGCAATCGAGCAAATCCAAAGAATAATTATTCACAAATTATGCAAAATTAGCACAAAGCAATGTGTTAAAATTGGTTCGTATTATTTACGATTTTCCCACATAATCGCCGTTAAATTGGTGCTTTTGAATGGCGTTCTCCGAGCGCATAAACATTTATTCGTAAATCTTACACTAAAAATAAGCAAAATTTCGCAAAAATACTGAAAAAATAGCCCGAGCTGAAAAATGCACGGCAAAATATGGTATATATTTCCATTTTTAGCTATAATCGCATTATTTTCTCAAAAACAATATTTATAATTGATATTTGACCGAAGCAACCAGCAAACACTTAAAATCAACTTGTTTATATCAAATATTATATGTAAAAACATTAATTCGCGCGCGTTATCGCGCACTTTTGCTCAAATTTTACTGTTCAATGCAATAATTACATTTATCGTGTAATTTTCGCTTGAGGTTAAGCCTTTCGACCTGCGCAAACTGCAACTGTGCTTGTTTCACGTGAAACAAGCACTATTTCAACCAACCGCATAGCCTTTTGAGGACAAAATGCGCGTTTTGCTCGTTGTATATGCCAGCGTACAGCAAAATAACGTGAAGTTATGGTGCTGGTATTCGAATGTTTCACGTGGAACATTCGAATTTTTGCACTTTAAGCATTTGTGTTGCTTGATTGATCGCGTTGTTTCACGTGAAACAACATTTTCTCTCTGCTTCCCTGCTTTGATTTGCGTTTGTTTCACGTGAAACTTTATTTGCCGAACACTTTTTACAACCTAAACCCATAAATCCACAAATTATACACATCTTCTTAAAATGTTTATTCAGTTATTACGCATATTTTTGTTTTTGTATTGACTTTAATCGCCTTATATAGTATAATATAGGTGTTAGATTTTATCGCAAATTCGTACGGGAGGAATGATCAATTTTTCGCGAATTTGCGGAACTTTTTACTTGTTTTGGAGGAAAAATGGCTAAAATCGTATCTTTTTCTAATCAAAAAGGCGGAGTGGGGAAGACAACCTCCTGCGTTAATATTTCTGCGCAGATTGCAAAAAAAGGCAAGCGCGTTCTCATGATCGATATGGATCCGCAGGGAAATGCCACCAGCGGACTCGGTATATCCAAAGCTAAGATCAAAAATACAATTTACGACGTTATTATAGGCCGCTGCGATATTTCTAGTGCCATTGTAAAATCCTCCTTTAAGAATCTTTGGGTAGTTCCTGCGACTATTGACCTTGCCGGAGCCGAGCTCGAGCTCTATGATTTAGAGGAAGGAGCCGAAAATTTCACAAAATTAGCCCTTGATTCGGTAAAAGACGACTACGATTACATATTTATTGACTGTCCTCCGTCCCTCGGTATGCTTACGGTCAAGGCACTTTCGGTTTCCGACGGCGTGGTTATACCTATGCAGTG
The DNA here is from genome assembly GCA_964483225.1 of uncultured Ruminococcus sp. GTDB lineage: Bacteria > Bacillota > Clostridia > Oscillospirales > CAG-272 > UBA1740. The sequence goes on from CAZABU010000049.1 coordinate 3,424, forward strand.
TGAATTTTATTCCCTTGAAGGCATGTCACAGCTGCTGAATACAGTCAAAAGAATCCGTTCTCTCTATAATCCCTCGCTCCAGATCGTTGGTATTCTGCTTACCATGTACAACGGAAGGCTCACATTGACCGGCCAAGTTGTTGCCGAACTGAAGAAATACTACGCGGACAAGCTCTTTAAGGTCCCGATTTCGCGCACCGTAAGAATTTCCGAGGCTCCGGGATATGGAGAGCCCATATGTTACCACGACCCCTATGGAAAGGGTTCTCTCGAATACGCCGCAGTAGCAAAGGAATTGATGCTTCGCATCTGATGTTGAATTCATTACGGTTCCATACGTTAAAATTCGATTAGATCAATCCACCTTTCGGCTAACCAAACCCATTCGCGTCATTCATTTATCAAAAATGACAAAATTCGACATAATCAAAATTTATATCGAAGTTATCAACAAGGTGGGTGTTGAAACTGTTGAAAACTTTTTCGCTTCTTCGAAATTTTAGGAAATAACCGCGTTTTATAGGTGTTTTTGGCGTTATAAAGCTTTCGATTTCTATATAAACTGTTGAAAACCCGAATTTGACGCTGTTGAAAACTAACAAAATCGGCAAATTCCCCCTCTTATCGAATTTCAATATTGAGTATCAAATAGCACAAAAATTGACAACAAAATATAACAAGGAGATTTATACAAAATGGCAAAGAAGAACAGCGGTCTCGGCAGAGGCCTCGACGCCATATTTCTTGACAACGCAATGGCAGAGGAGAGCCGCGTTGACGGTGATAGGATATCACATCTGAAAATATCCCTGGTCGATCCCAAGAGCGATCAGCCCAGAAAGTATTTTGACAAGGAAGCTCTTGATCAGTTGGCCGACTCGATTGTAGAAAATGGACTTCTTCAGCCTATTCTCGTCCGCGAATACGGCGAGGGCAGATATCAGATAATTGCCGGTGAACGCCGCTTCAGAGCCTCCAAGCTTGCCGGACTCACCGAGATACCCGCCATCGTTCTTGATAAGGATGACCGCAAGGCGGCGCAGATCGCGCTTATAGAGAATATTCAGCGCGAGGATCTCAACCCTATAGAAGAGGCTTTGGCATACCGCTCCTTAGCAGAAGAATACGATATGACTCAAGAAGAGCTGTCGCTGAAGGTTGGAAAGAGCCGTAGCGCTATCGCAAATATGATACGACTTCTTGACTTGCCCGACGAGGTGCTTACCCTCGTTGCTTCAAAGGAGCTTTCCGCAGGCCATGCAAGAACCATACTCGGCCTTAAAAATCGCGACGATATGATCCTCTTAGCACAGAGGGCTGTTGAAAACGATCTCTCTGTTCGCGTTATCGAGGACGAGGTGAAACGTATGAACAAGGCAAAGCCCGTTATCGAGGAAAAGGAAGAGGAGCTTCCCATCGTCGATTATTTCCGTGAGCTTGAAGTGCGCATCCAGAGCCACCTCGGTCGAAAGGTTAAGATAGAAGGGAAGGGTAGAAAGAAGACCATCACCCTCTCCTACGAGGATAACGAGGATCTGGACGAAATAATCAAGCTCCTATGCGGAAACGAATTTCTTGAACAAATGTAAATCAGCGTGTTTCTTTGATAACTTTTATAACTATATGACATAAAATATTAAAATTTGAAATACTTTAGAAAGGCGTGCACGGGCACACTAACGTTATGACACTATCCGAATATTTATTTCTTAATCTCTCGGATTACGAGAATATTCAGATTGACATGCAGATCAATCTCATTGTTCTCGCCTTTGCGATCGGTATCGTTATAGCAACTATTGTTTTAGGCTTTTACCGTTCCGCGGTACAAACTCTGATAAAGCAGCTCACACGGCACGAGGCTACCGACGTGTCGACGGCTAAAACCCTCTCTGAGCTTTCTCTATCCGGCAAGCAGTATGTTTTTGTCCTTAAAAGCTCTTCGATGTTAAAGCAAATGGTTGCGCGTGTCGGCGAAGAAAACGTCTCCAAAGCGGTGGACGGCCCCAATGATGAAAAATCAGAAAACGCCCCCGAGATCGATTACTCAACCGCCGCCTTTTATCTCAGAGCCTCCGGCGAGGAAAGAACTAAAAAGGTGTTAAGCGGGTATGAAGCATCTCTTGTCAGTTCTATTCTCCTCTCCATTCTTATTCTTGCTATTGCAGCATGCATCACACTTTGTATGCCTGCTATACTCGATCTGGTCAATAGTATTTTAGGTTGGTTTTGACAACTTTGGTTTACATTTTTTGTAATTTTATATGATAAAAAAGTAGCTCGGCCTTTTTATAGACTAGCTACTTTTTTGTATTATTCTTTTATTGCAACGCTCAAAAATAGTTTTTTTTCAAGGCCTATCTTCGCAGAAAAAAGTCTATGTTTTTCATAAAGGCTAAAGGACTCGGAAAGCGTGGAAAATCCTCCGCCATCACATTTCAACGCCGCCTCAAGAAGCGTCCATCGGCTCTCAAAGCATAGAGGTGAGCACGTCCTTTGAGCTTGAATATATTCATAACCGCATATCGCACCGCTTGCCTCAAAGCTTACAAGCACTAATGGAAATTCTATTTTTTCGGGTGAAAAATCTATCCGGGGCAGATGTTTCTCCATTCTCAAAGAAAGTCTATCTGCTCGCCCCTGATCAACCTCACCCTCTATATCTATACCTATTTCGACGCCCTCGTCGGTGATTATCACGGCCGCAAAGCCGTCACTGTGGGTTAGGTTAAATTTTATCCGAGATACACTGCCGTCAGCGGTACACAGAGCAGGCTTACCGTTTTTTTCTCTTATTAAACAATGGCCGCAAAGACTCTCACCAAAGAAATTTTTCATAGCGAAAGAGAGTAGGGCATAGGCCCCTACTCTCTCTTTTTTTGTTTTTTCTGCCGCGGTCTCAAGCTCGACCCTCAGCTCCTCGGGAAAAATATTTCTCGCAAGCACCTCATCGAGATTCAGCCGTCGCGTATCAGATAAAGCAATTAAAATCATAAAATCAGATGTCCATTATCACGGGCAGGATCATCGGCTTGCGCTTGGTTTCCTTGAATATAAACTTAGCGAGATCGTCTCTGATCGCACCCTTTATATAAGCCCAGTCGCGGACCTTTCTCTGTAAAATCTTATCAAGAGTTGCCTCAACCACAGCCCTCGCCTCACGCATCAGATCCTCAGATTCCTTAACGTAAACGAAGCCGCGCGAAACGATATCCGGGCCGGACACCAAGAGCCTTCCCTCAATATCTATCGTAGCAACGACAACTACCAGACCGTCCTCAGACAGATGCTTTCTGTCGCGGAGAACAACACTTCCTATATCACCAACGCCGGCACCGTCAACCAGTACCTTTCCGGCGGGAACGCTTCCTGCAAAGGCGGCGCCCTTTCTGTCTATTTCAAGAACGCGCCCCACCTCGGAGACGAATATCCTATTTGATGGAATACCCATAAACTCGGCGATCTCCTTGTTAGCGTAGAGGTGTCTTTCCTCTCCGTGTATGGGCATAAAGTACTTTGGCTTGAGAAGAGCCATCATAAGCTTCAGCTCCTCGCGGCAAGCGTGTCCGGAAACATGAACATCCTCCACAGAGTCGTTTACCACCTTGACGCCGTTTTTCACGAGAGCGTTTATTATCTTTCCAACCAGCTTCTCGTTGCCGGGAATGGCGCTGGAGCTGAGCACTACAACGTCGCCGGAATTGATCTTTACCGAGGGATGCTCACCAAAGGCTATGCGGTAAAGAGCCGACATAGGCTCTCCTTGGCTACCCGTGGTTATAAGAGTGATCTCCTCGGGGCGATATCTCTTTATATCCGAAATATCAGTGAGAACTCCGTCGGGAAGATCCATATATCCGAGCTCCGCAGCCGCGCCGATAACGTTTACCATACTGCGGCCGAGGACGGCCACTTTTCTGCCGTGATTTGCGCTGGCGTCTATTATCTGCTGAACGCGATGCACGTTTGACGAGAAGGTAGCGATTATAAGTCTGCGCTTCTCATACTGAGCAAATATTCTCTCAAGCGAAGAACCAACTGTCCTCTCTGAGGGAGTATATCCGCCGCGCTCGGCATTTGTCGATTCGCAAAGAAGAAGCTCAACACCGGATCTGCCGATCTCACCGATCCTCGTAAGATCCATCATCCTACCATCAATAGGTGATACGTCAAGCTTAAAGTCACCGGTGTGGAACACAACTCCAACAGGAGTCTTTACAGATATAGCGCAGGCGTCTGCGATGGAATGATTGACGTGTATAAATTCTGCCTTAAATACGCCGAGGTTGATAACGTCACCGGCCTCAACGGTATATAGCTCCGGATCGTATCCCGGAGGGTTTTCATCAAGCTTTCCCTCAATTATGCCGAGGGACAGGCGAGTTCCGTAGATAGGAACGTTTATTTGAGCAAGCACGTAAGGAACCGCACCAATGTGATCCTCATGACCGTGTGTGATAAGTATGCCGCGTATCTTGTCTGCATTTTTAACAAGATAGGAAATATCCGGAATAACCAGGTCGACGCCCGGCATCTCCTCGTCGGGAAATCCCATGCCCGCATCAATAACGATAATATCGTCACCGTATTCAAGCACAGTCATATTCTTTCCAATTTCGGAAAGCCCGCCCAGACTCATCACACGCAGCTTCGTGCCGCGCTGTGTCTTGTTATTATTCATATTTTCTTTATGTTATTTTCTGTTTTTATTCAAATTCAAATGCCTGCCAAATTCAGGCAAGCGCCGCTATGGCGGCTATTATAACCGCCGAAAAAATAGCACCGAAAAGGAAAGGAAAAGCAACGGAAAATATTCCCTTTATCAATGCGTTATTTCTTTTTTTCTCTCTTCCACCGAGGCTTTCCTCAATTATCCTTGATGCCTCGAGTACCATATCGCCCTTGTCTATTCCGGCGATCTCACTTTCTCTGCTTACAATAAAGTAAGCCTCATCAAAAAAATCGCTACCCGTATCCTTCAGGTAAATAACCTTTTTCTGATATCCCCTCATTTTTTCATATCTCCTTTTGCTTGGATTATACACAAAAAATGAGGGGATTATTCAGATTAAAATTTTGCGCGTTTTGTCGATTTTTGCAGGTTTATGTAAACTTTTGTTTTCTTTACAGCTTACTTTCTACCAAACAGTCTGCCGAAGAATCCAACCTTCTTAGGTGCATCATCAACAACGTTTACAACAATAGTATCCTCCGCTACTACAGGAGCAGGCTCTGCCGCAACGGGCGCCTCCTCTGCTACGGGAGCAGGCTCTGCCGCAACGGGCGTCTCCTCTGCTACGGGAGCGGGCTCTTCTACAACAGGAGCCTCCTCTGCTACGGGAGCAGGCTCTGCCGCAACGGACGCCTCCTCTGCTACGGGAGCAGACTCTGCTACAACAGGTGCCTCCTCTGCCACGGGAGCGGGCTCTGCTACAGTAGGAGCTTCCTCTACCACGGGAGCAGACTCTTCTACAACGGGTGCTTCCTCTACTACGGGAGCGGGCTTAACTGCAGGCTTTGCCACAGGAATTGCAGCGGGATTCTCCTCTACAACGTCAACAACGGCATCTACAAGCTGAGCCTGGCTGGAAGCGTTCTCTACGGAAGCCTCTATCTTTCTCTGTGCGTCTTTGGAAATTCTCTTTCTCTTCTTCTTCTCGGGGAGAGGAATGTCGTAAGCATCATCGAGAAGATTGTCAATGGAGATACCAAAGAGAAGCTTCATTTCGATAAGCTTAGGTACCTCGGGATAGGACTGTCCACATTCCCACTTATAAACTGCCTGTCTGGAAACGCCGACTGCGCTGGCAAAATCGTCCTGAGTGAGCCCCTTGCTCTTTCTGAGAATAACGAGTTTTTCATGGAATTTCATAGTTGATCCTCCTTGCCGCTTTGCGGCTATTTATTTTTATTTATTTAGAATATCGTATATATCGGTATATTTATTATATACCACGTAGGTGGGAGTCAAAAGCCTCCAGCCCGCTTCTTCCTCAATAAGCTTTATATCGAGGTTAACGTTTTTAACAGCCCCCTCCTCGCTAACGGCGGTAACCAACGTCCTGACGACTATTATCTCGCCCTCTACGTCGATGACCTCCATCTGCTCGTGATAGGTATAGCTATTTTTCAAGGGATAATCATAATCGGATTTGACCATTATTCCGTTGGGATTTCCGTCATCATCGGTGGATTGATAGTATCTCGTGTATTTTACGATAATCTCATCAACCGTAATGGCCGAAAATATATCAGAGGTGATGATAGACTCTGCATACGAGGAAGCATATATCTCCCTCACCGCAGACTTCATCTCTTCAACAGTGGTAAATCCGAAGTCCTTAATGCTCTGCTCGGTTGCCTTTTTATATATTCCTATTCCATCATCGGAAAACTCAAGACCCTTTCCGTAGAAAAGCTCGTTGAGCGGCAGAGATTTCTCTATAAGAGTCTTCGCGGCGGCTAAAACCTCAGCCTCGTCGTAATCTCTGTCTTTTTCGCAGGAGCAAATCGAAATACAGGTAACTATAATCAGAAGCAGCGCTAAGATCCTTTTTACAATCATTCCTCATTCTCCGTCTGCGGGGTCTCACCCTCCTCGTTTTCTTCCATCTCTATGATGGGAGCCGGGGATTTGTCAAGATCCTTTTCCACAGCCTTACTTTCCGCATCTATCTCCTCCTGAGGCTCGAGTCTTGCTACCTTCTTTATCAAGGAATTCTCGTCAAGTCTCATTACGATAACGCCCGATGCGGTTCTGGAATAAACGTTGATGCTGTCAACAGAGGTACGGATGATGGTTCCTTCGTTTGTAATAAGCATTATATCGTCTCCGTCCGAAACGGTTACAACCGATGCAAGCTTACCGGATCTCTCGCTTATCTTATGACAAGCAACTCCGTGACCTCCTCTGTGCTTCATTTCTCTGAAGTCGTCGAAGGAGGTTCTCTTTCCAAGACCCTTTTCGGTGATGGTAAGAAGTGTCTTGCTCTCGTCAACCACACAAACTCCGACAACCGCGTCGTCACCCTTGAGTGTAATTCCTCTTACGCCTCTTGCGGTACGACCCATAGAGCGTACGTTATTTTCATCAAATCTGACTGCCATACCGTCTCTGGTAGCAAGAATAAGATTCTCATCACCCTTGGTATGACGGACGAATATAAGCTCGTCGTCCTCGTCAAGATTTATTGCTATCTTACCCTTTTGCCTCTGGAAGGCAAAATCGGTGAGAAGAGTTCTCTTTATAACTCCGCGCCTGGTCACCATCGTCAGGTATTCACCCTCGGTAAACTCGGTGATGGGAATTATAGCGGTTACGTATTCGCCCTCGCCAAGCTGGATAATGTTTACAAGGTTCGTGCCCTTCGCCGTTCTGCCGGCCTCGGGAACTCTGTAAGCCTTCTTTGCGTAAACTCTACCCTTGCTGGTAAAGAACATCAGATGAGCGTGGCTGTGAGAAACTATAACGTCCTCAACAAAGTCATCCTCCTTGGTGGTCATACCGACAACACCCTTACCTCCTCTGTTCTGGGCAGAGTACACGTCCGCGCGCTGACGCTTTATATAACCGGTGTGGCTTACCGTTATAACGCAGGTATGTCTTTCAATAAGGTCCTCGAGATCGATCTCCTCAGTAGCCTCAACCAGCTCGGAGCGACGGCTGTCACCGTACTTATTTCTTATCTCTGTGAGCTCTTCCTTTATAATTTCCTTTACCTTATTCTCGTCGGCAAGAATACCGTTCAGCTCCTCTATAATAGCAGCCAGCTTTGCAAGTCTGTCCTCAACCTTCTTTCTTTCAAGGCCGGAGAGCTTACCGAGCGTCATCTCTACGATAGCCTGTGCCTGAGCATCAGAAAGAGAAAATCTCTCTATAAGGAGTTCCTTTGCGTTAGGAATAGATTCACTGCTCTTGATGGTCTCAATAACCTCGTCAATATTATCTATTGCTATCTTATATCCCTCGAGAATATGAGTCTCACGCAGGGCCTTATCAAGGTCAAACCTCGTTCTGTTTATAATAATTTCCTTCTGGAATCCGATATACTTATCAAGTATAGCAGGCAGGCTCATTATCTTAGGCTCGCCGCCGTCTATAACAAGCATATTTATAGAACAGGTATCCTGAAGCTGAGTATACTTATAAAGCTGATTAAGTATTACCTCGCCGTTGGCATCTCTCTTGTACTCAACGACGATCCTCATACCGCCTCTGCCCGACTCATCTCTGAGCGCGGAAAGTCCCTCTATCTTCTTATCTCGGTGAAGCTTCGCTATACTCTCAACGAGCATAGACTTATTCACCATATAAGGAATCTCGGTAAAGATTATCTGTCTCTTTTCCTCGTTTATCTCTGCTCTTGCACGGATATAAACTCGGCCTCTTCCTGTTTCGTAGGCCTCTCTTATACCGTTTGAGCCATAGATAATAGCCGCAGTAGGAAAATCAGGACCCTTTATATACTCCATCAGCTCGTCAACAGAGCACTCGGGGTTTTCCATTCTGTAAATAGTTCCGTCAACCACCTCGCAAAGATTGTGAGGGGGAATGTTGGTCGCCATACCAACGGCTATACCGACGGAGCCGTTTACAAGAAGATTAGGGAATCTTGAGGGAAGTACAGTAGGCTCGTCACGTGTATTGTCAAAGTTTCTCGTCATAGGAACGACGTTCTTTTCAATATCCGTCATCATATGATTTGCAATTCTTGACATTCTCGCCTCGGTATAACGGTATGCAGCAGT
>CAZABU010000050.1:0-12100 GCA_964483225.1 uncultured Ruminococcus sp.
AGCTCCTTTGCAAAATCAGCGCCGTTCTTCTCTTCTCTTGCGTCAAATCTGGTGTTCTCAAGAAGTACAGCGTAGCCGGGCTTGAGAGCAGCAACCTTAGCCTTAGCGTCCTCGCCGATGATGTCCTCAGCGAAGGTTACCTTCTCCTCGCCGAGCAGCTCGTTGATACGAACGCAAACGGGCTTGAGGGTGAGCTTCTTCTTATCGCCTGCGGCCTTTGCAAGATACTCTGCCTTCGCAGCAGCCTGCTCAGCCTCGGGGAGCTTCTCAACAGCCTTCTTCTCCTTCTTGGTAAGGCCGAAGCCCTCGGTGAAGATGTTATGGGGCTTACCCATATGAGAGCAAAGGATAACCTTTGCGCCCTCGGCCATCAGATACTTGATGGTGGGGAGAGCCTCTACGATTCTCTTGTCAGAGGTGATAGTTCCGTCCTTCATAGGAACGTTGAAGTCGCAACGAACGAGCACGGTCTTGCCGGCTACCGCTACGTCTTCGATGTTTTTCTTGTTATAAGTTGCCATTTTTTCCTTCTCCTTTGAGAAATTTTTATCCTTATATATAATAGCACAATGAAAAAGAATAGTCAAGAAATTTTGTTAAAATATTATCACTTTTTATAACTACGCAAAATCTAATCCAAGTAATCAATTATTATATTGATTGGAATAGAATACACAAACCCATAAACGACCTCGCCTTGAATATCCTTTGTTCTAAAAGTTGTTATACCTATGAGTTTACCTTTTTCATCAAGTAACGCTCCACCACTATTTCCTGCCGAAATAGTTATATCGCTTTGTATAACTTCTCTTGTAGCTCCTTCATATGCAATATTGATTTTCGGAGCACTTATTATTCCATGCGTAATTGCGAGTCCATAATTCGAGCTGTTCCCTATTGCGTACACCCTATCGCCAAAAGTCATGGCATCGGAGTCGCCGATTTTTATTGGCTTTAAGTTGATTGCTTTATCACTAATTTTAAGAATAGCAATATCTGTTTCTAAATCATATTTGACAAGCTCTACAGAATGATAGTCTTCTTCGTTGGCTAATCTAACGAAATACTCGTCAAAAACATTTACCGAGCCCATTTTTTGGTATGTAACAACATGAGCATTGGAAATGAGTGTGTCTTCCGATTTGACACATACGGCTGTTCCATAGCTCTCGCCAACGCTTTCGGAAAATGCTTTGAGTTCTACCACACTTTGTATAGATTTTTCAAATAATATATTCGGAGGAGTGGGAAAAATATGAATCGCACCCACAATTGCGACCGCCAATAACATTATTACAATAATTGATATGAATTTAACTGTTTTGTTCTTCATTATCAATACCTCTAAATGAGATCAAACTGAAAGCTGATCTATCTTCATTTTTGCAGTATCAATCTCAAGGCAGTAATTTTTTTGGTCATCAGTCTGGAATGTGATGGACAAATTCGTAAAATAAAGATTGAACTCTATTGTTGTTTCTCCAAGCATATCGTCATAGTATTGAAAGTCGGTTATGGTACAAGGCACACCATTCTCAAATATATCTCCAGCTACGCTTGACATTTCATTCCCGCCATAACAACGATCACTCATCGTTTCTCGTTCAATCCGCACAACATAGTTATCAGATTGTGCCAAAAACGACCATTTAATGTCACGTTGTTTGATAGTTAGATGGTTTTCAACGAGTTTCAACTGAACTTGTTCTCCAATAAGTCCGTTAAAATCATATATCTCAACTATTTCAGCAAATATTTGCGGTGAAGATATCAAAACTGTGCAAGTATCGCCTTTCGAATCACAGAGTGATAATGATAATTGCGAGCAACAAATTTTACCGTTTTCAATAAAACTATTCCCTTCAAAAATGATATTACTTATCCTGTATAATAACCCATTTTCAAAAACGCTTTCATCCGTAACAACTACTTGTCCAAACTCATCGACAGGTTGATCGCATCCTCTCACGCCCGGCGGATCAATGGTTATCGCATAGTCATCACGTTGTGCAATAAGAACGATTTTTTTGGTTCCCATCAAAATAATAATAGAATTCTCGCAAATTGTTACAGATGCTTTTTTCCCTTTTAAGGATGATAAATCGAACATAGTTATAACCACCGTTAATTAATATGCCAACCCTAAATAGAAGGAATGGACAACGTATTTTCCGTCTTGTCCTTTCATATGGCTCTTGTTTGCATTTACTGCGTGATAATGTGCAACACCTGCGGAAATTGTTGCGATAACTAAATACTATCAAATTCTTCAAACATCGACTCATCTATCACTTTATAACCAGCAAACGATGTAAGCGAACCTTCATTCTCAACCACGGCATCCTCAAATTCATTAAGAACAGCCTGGTCGTCAATTGCCATTCGCGACAACTCCATTGTTCTTACGTATGCAATAGAATTTGTATAGCTCGGAAGTGTAAAATACACTAAAGAAATAACTGCTATAAATAAGGCAATTATACTTGTGATAAATGTTTTTCTTTTGGTTAATATAACGACCTCCAAATTTAATTTGTTTTGTTTATCATACCACAAATCCAACTTTTTGGCAATAGATTTTTGAAAAACGGCATAAAAAAACATACAGCAGCCTGTCAAATTTTAATTTTATTTAAGTTATTGAACACCAAAGGCAAAAAGTTCATTATTTTTGTCAAATCCCTTGACTTTTCGAGCGGTGAGTGGTAGAATAGAATACGCGCGGCCTGGATTATTTTTCCACCGTGCTAAAAACAAGGAGCGCGTCGGAAACACGGCGCAAAAGAGAAAAATGTCAGATAAAAAGCAAGAGGACCTGAGGGTCAGAAAAACGAAAAAGGCGCTGTGCGAGGCCTTTGTGCAGCTGCTCCACGAAAAGAATTTTGACGAGCTTACGGTAAACGAGCTCTGTGACAGGGCCGGCATCAGGCGCGCCACCTTCTATAAGCACTACGCAGACAAGTTTGCCTTCCTATCTGCCTACGTACACACTCTCAGAGATAGATTCGACAGTATCGTATGGAAGCCCGCCAGCGAAAAATGCGGCGCACCGGATTACAGTCAGTACTTCGTGTCCTACGCTATGCGTCTTATTGATTTTATCTCAAGGCATCTTACGATTATTGAAAATCTTATGAACTCGAACCTGCTCCCCTCACTTATCACCATCGTTGCGGAGCAGAATTACGTTGATACCTACGAGCGCCTGCAGCAATGCATCAGCAACGGCAATCTCAAGCTGCTCACCTCTCCGGAGACGGTGGCAGGAATGCTGGTCGGCGGCGTTTCAACCACGGTATTCGCCTGGCTCAAGACGGGCAGAGAGAAGCCCGCGGCCAAGCTCGCCGAGGAGGTCGGTATCTTCATTCACAGAGTTCTCGACCAGAGCTTCACGGCATAATATATTTTCGCGGTATCGCGCTAATGTAAAAGTCCCCTTAACGCAAGGGGGCTTTTTTATTATTTCAGCTTTTTTGGTGTGTCGACCAGTCCGGCTAAATAATCAAGAGATACGTTATAAAACCTCGCCAGGGTTATAAAATGGCGCATCGGCAGCTCGCGCTTACCACTCTCGTAAAGTTGATATTGCTGTCTGGTTATGTTCAGAACCAGCGCCAACTCCTCCTGTTTTTTATCCGTGTCCTCACGCAGATCTCTCAACCTCTGACAAAAATACATATATTCCTCCCACACAAGTATATTCATCTTCCGTGCTCTTGTTTATTATATCAAAAATTCGTTCGGTGTGTTGATATTAAACCCATTCGGGTGTATAAAGGTGTTTTATATCATTCGTTTGAATGCTTTTCAAACGTTTATTCAAATTTCGTGCTATAATATTATAGATTTTCTATGCAAAGGAGCATTTTATGAAATCTGTAATAAAGGATTTATGGTATGAATACAAGCAGGAGCGGCGGCGCGAGGACATCAGCGAAGAAAAGCGGCAGGCCTTCGATGCAACGGATACGTACCAAGCGAAGCTGCTGTCGACTATGACCGACGAGCAAAAGGTGCTTTTCGAAAGCTACACCGACGCTTTGATATCGGCCTTCGCATGCGAGGAGGCCGAGGCCTTTGGGCGCGGAGTGGGATTTGCGGTTCAATTTATGCTTGAAGCCCTCCGCGAGCAGTGAGAAGCGTGGCGGCAGTTAGGGCTTTCGGGTGACAGAGTCGCTATGATTTGCGAAAGCCGCGCCGTACTTTTTATTATCGCCTAAGTGTGCTTTTCACTCATTTTTTGGCAAACGTATTTACTTTTCGGAACCTTTGTGATATAATATATTTGAATAGTTATTTACGGAGCGCAAAAAAGTGAATCTCTTTGGACCAATTCTCAATCAGATGGTATATCTTTTCGGATTTATCATCATCGGATACGTGCTTTATAAGCTGAAGGCCGTACCCGACAACGCAATGACGACCCTGTCACGGCTTGAGAGCATGCTGTTTATTCCCTGCCTCGTCCTCGGCACCTTTACCGAGAGCTTTACGGTGGAGAAGCTGGCTATCTCAGGCACGCTGTTCCTTCTATCGGCGGCGATGCTGTTTATCATGATCCCCGTTGCAATACTGATCTCCCGACTGGTATATAAGGGCGACGGGTACCTGCAAAAGATCGCCACCTACGGACTGACCTTTGCCAACTTCGGCTATATGGGCAACGCGGTAATGAGCGCGGTATTTCCCGAAATTTTCACCGAGTATCTCATCTTCGTTATGCCCCTGTGGATCGGTATTTACACCTGGGCGGTACCCACCCTGCTTATCGGTAGCGAAAGTAGCGAAGATAGGGCCGCCGACGGCAAGCGGATCTCCCTCTCGGATATCGGAAAGAGGCTGAAGCCCCTGCTCAATCCTATGTTTATCGCCATGCTTATCGGAATGGTGCTGGGACTTACGGGAATCGGACAGTACATACCGTCAAGCGTTATGAGCATTGTCACCGTTTCCGGCAACTGTATGTCGCCCGTGGCGATGCTGCTGACGGGTATGACCGTAGCGGCCAGCGACATAAAGGTTCTGCTCTCGAAGCCCAAGACCTACGTACTCTCGGCTATCAGACTGCTGGCGATCCCGCTGGTATTCGTGCTTATCTTCTCGCTGATTCCCAAGAGCGATATCTTCTCGGATACCTTCTTCACCTGCGCGATATGCGCCCTGGCGATGCCTCTCGGCCTCAACACCATCGTAGTGCCGAAGGGCTACGGCAAGGACACCACCGACGCCGCAGGCATGGCGCTTATTTCCCACACCCTTTCAATTGCCACTATCCCTTTGATTTTCCTGCTCTTTGAGCTGCTCGTCCTTTGATCCCCACAAAATATTTAATGTTAGGAGAACAAAATGAAAAAGCTGTTTTTACTCTTGATTTGCGCCGCAACGGTATTATCCCTCGGCTCCTGCCTTATTACCACGCCGGGCGGTGACGGCCCCGATGCCCCAACGGGTGACTACATATGGACCGACGGCAGTGCCGTAACCGTCGTCGCCGCAGAGGAAGACGACGCGGCCAACGCCAAGGCGCTCCATACCGCGATAACCCAGCTTAACAGCCCCTATACGACCTACGCCTCCTCCGCGGCGGCAAAGGATGACCACGAGGTCGTGTTCGGTAAGTGCGACCGCCTCGTGTCCCAAAAGGCATACGAGGAGCTGGCAAAGATCTCCGTCGGCGAGAACGAGCACGCCTATCTTATCTACTCCGACGGCAGCTCGGTCTGCCTTGCCTATGATGACGGCGACCGCAGAGAGCTGTTCTGCTCCGAGGCAGTGCTTAATTACTTTGTCGAGAACTGCGTGAAGGCAGAGCTTGTGGCCGCCGAGGGCGTCATCTACTCCGGAAAGGTAGATTTCATAGAGCAGCGCGAGGAGCTGGATGCCGCGTTCGTCGAGCAGCAATGGAAGGCTCTGGAGGAGCATCTTACAGCCACCTGCGGCGCGGAGCTCAGCGCAGAGATCATAGACTCCATGAAGTATCTCTACACCCTCTATAATCCCGAGATGGTCACCTGGCTCGCCGAGCTTTACGACCCGGAGATCGGCGGCTTCTATTACTCCAAGAGCGGTCTTCGCACCGAGGGTTATCTGCCCGACGCGGAGAGCACCGCGCAGGCGCTCCGTATCATGTCCGACTGCAGGATGTTCTACACCCGCTACGGCACGGATTACTCAAAGGCTCTGCCCGAGGAGATGGCAGACCAGATAGTTAATTTCATCTACAATCTCCAGGATCCCAACGGTTATTTCTATCATCCCCAGTGGTCGAAGGCTCTGGTTGACCAGAAGACCTCCCGCCGCGCCCGTGACCTGAGTAACTGTACGGGAATTCTCGCAAAGTTCGGTGTAAAGCCGAAATATACTCCCGCAAACCAGACCGCGACGGAGGATGTGGCATATCTCTCCCCCCTCACCGCCCCCCTCGGCAAGGATGCGCCCGTAGCGGTGTCCCGCGTAGTAATGGCGGCCGAGGAATCCGGCGAGGCCTACTCCCCCTTCCTTGAGAGCCTTGATACCTTCAAAATCTGGCTCGGCACGCAAAAGATTGCAACCCAATCCTACAGCATCGGTAACAATCTGACCGCGATCTACAGCGAGATAAAGAACCGCGACCAGGCCCTCGGCACCTACGACCCCCACGACCCCGAGAACTCCCTCGTCGGATATCTTGTCAATTGGCTCAACGTAAATCAGAATCCCGAGAACGGACTCTGGCATGCGGAATCCAATTACTACGGTGTCAACGGTCTGATGAAGATCTCCGGCGTTTATTCCAAGGCCGGAGTGCCCATGCCCAACTCCACCAAGGCGGTCGAGGCGGCTCTGGCGGCTATGACTACCGATGAGGAATCCACGGGTATCACCTGTATCTACAACACCTGGTTTGCGGTAAACCGCGTACTGAACATTATGAACAATTACGGCACCGAGGCCGATGCGGTAGAGGCTGCAGCCCTTCGCCAGAGGGTTTACGAGGCTGCCCCCGAGGCGCTCCGCGTCACTCGCGACAAGTTCACCGTTTACTTAAAGGAGCAGGGCTCCTTCTCCTACAACCCCGACGCCACCATCGCAAACTCCCAGGGCTGTCCCGTTGCTATCGCGGGCTCCGTTGAGGGTGACGTAAACGCCACCTGCATGGGCACCACCGATACTCTTAACTACATATACTCCTGCCTGCAGGTGCCCGGAGCCGCTAAGGTGCCGATGTTCACCTACAAGCATTGGCTCCAGTTCCTTGACGTTATCGACAACGCCAGCCCCATCGTAAAGGAAAAGGGCGACTACGCCGAAACCGTAGCTGATTTTGACGACGAGGACGTGGGCGGCGAGCTCGTCGGCAACGCTACCGCCACTGTAAACGCCAACTCCGCTGCCCTCGGCGCTACCATAACCGTCGTAGAGGACACTCGCTCCGGCGCCACCGGCAACGTGCTGAAGATCGACTCCAAGTACGGAAAGGATAAGGTCACCATTTCTCTCGCCGACCCCAGATCCACCAACTGCTACGTATTCGAAACGGAAATGTGCATTGAGTCCACCACGGCAAAGACCGGCGGCCACGTCGCACAGATATTCTTCGGCGACTGCTACTATCTGTCCCTGCTTAACAACGGCGACAGTCTGAGCCTTATCGACTTCTCCTCGGGAACCTCAAGCCTCTCGAAGAACAACGTTCTCGGCGCCTACCCCGCCTTTGGCGAATGGTTCAAGCTCAGAGTCGAGTACTACGTCGGCGACGATTCCTCCGTCCGCATCAAGGTCTATTACAACGACGAGCTTATCGCCGTCAGCGACAACTACTACGACCAGAACGGCAACAAGCTCTCCGGCATCGGAGTTCCCTGCTCCACCTACACCAACACCAGAGTTTACATCCCCAGCAAGATCGAGGCTACGCTGTATCTTGACAATATGATGACCTGTAAGACGAACGATATTTACGAGAAGGTCACCGACACGAGCCTTGCGCTAAACGTTGACGCCTCCTACGGCAACGAATACGAGAGCTTTGGCGGCGATTACTACAACGACCCCGATTACCTTGGCACGAGATACGACTTCTCCTCCGAGCTTGAGCTCAACGAGCTTTATAACAGAACCTACGACAGCGCGACAGATGTGACCACCACGCGTACGCCCTCCTTCACCACCGTCGCCGACGGAATGCTGATCTGCAAGAACAGCGCCAACTGGCAGGGTATGACCCTTGCAACGAAGGAAGCCTATGCGGGCGACGCCGGTGACGTTTACGTCTTTGAAACCGACTTCACCTGGCTCGGCGGTCAGATGTCCACCGGACACTCCTCGGGCGCGGCCTTCGTCGGTCTGCTCGGCGATCACAGATCCTCCGACAACGGAAATATGTTCTGCTACAATCTCATCAAGTTCACCGAAGGAGAGGACGACACGATGACCTTCTTCGGCGCGACGCTTGAAAAGGGCGTGACCTACAATCTCCGCCTTGAATATGAGGTCGGCTCAGGTGCGCTCACCTTCTACGTAGACGGCGAGGAGGTTTCCACCACCTATAAGGTCGGCACCACCAACGGCTCTGACGCCGAGTTCCACGGCTTTGGAATCTATATGAGAAAGAACTTCAGCGAGGCTGTTGAATTCATTATGGATAACGTCTATATGGGCGTTATTGAAAACTAAGGTTTACATTTTAATACAAAAAGGGCGTGAAGCAATTCACGCCCAAAAACACAGAGAGGGAAAATATAATGGATTACAAGGAAATGAGAGAGCCCCATTGGAAGGCCCTTAGAGAAGCCACAAGCCCCGAGGTCGAGGCCGCAATGCGCGAGCTGTACGAGCTTTGGGACGGTCGAATGATAGATTGGTTTGCAGGCCTTTACTGTAAAGAGGTCGGCGGTTATTATTATTCTCAGTCTGCGAGAGATAACTCTCAGTTTTACCCCGACTGCGAGTCAACCCAGCAGGCTCTGCGCTTCATCGGTACGTCGGGAATGGCCGATCACTGCGGCAGAGATTACGGCCGCGCTATACCCGAGCAGATGCGCCGCGATATCACAAGGTACGTCAAGGGACTCCAGGACAAGAACGGCTTTTTCTACAATCCCCAGTGGTCCCACGAGTTTACCGACTCCAAGCTCTCCCGCCGTGCCCGCGACCTTGGCTGGTGCATCGATATGCTGAGCCGCTTCGGCGAGGAGCCGAACTACCCTACCCCCATCGGGAAGACCGATTCCGCCGCCGACAGAGCCAACATGGTCGTGCCGGAAAACCTGGTTGACAAGGAGGCCTTCATCGCCTACCTCGACAGCCTTGATATTCCTCACCGCTCCTATCACGCGGGTAATACCCTGACCTCACAGATGGCTCAGATCATCTTCCGTGACAAGGTGCTGGCAGAGGAGGGGGCGGACTACTCGCTGGTGGATATCCTCATAAACTACCTTAACGAGCGCCAGAATCCCGAGAACGGAATGTGGCACGCGGAAACCAACTACTTCGCCGTCAACGGTCTGATGAAGACCTCCGGCGTCTACGGCAAGGCGGGCGTGATGATGCCGATGGCAGATACAGCCGTCAAGTGCGCCATAGCCGCTATGACGACCGACGAAACTCCCGGCGCCGTCACCGATATTTACAACACCTGGTTTGCGGCGGCAAGAGTCCTCCGCCATATGAACACCCTCGGCGGCGAGGAAACGAAAAAAATGGGCGAGCAGATACGCCGCGAGCTTATCGACTATGCGCCCACCGCCCTCAGAGCCACCAAGGAAAAGCTGCGCGTCTTTGAAAAGGAGATGTGCTCCTTCTCCTACAAGCCCCGGTTTACAATTCCCCGCTCCCAGGGCTGCCCCGTCGCCCTTCCCGACACCGCAGAGGGCGATATAAACGCTACCATCATCTGCTCCTCCGACCTGCTCGTCTACGTTTACGAGGCTCTCGGCATATCCGAGCTGCGCGTACCCATCTTCGGCAAGGCAGAGCTGGATTATTATATGAAAAAAATAGGTTATTAAATTGAAAGGGGCTGAGTCATTAAGAATTCAGTAAAATCATGGCTTATGCCATGTTTACAAAAGTAATACTGAATTCTTAGTGCGAAGCGCCTTTTGGGACTAAAATAAGAGCTGATATAACAAAAAACGCACCTGAAGGTGCGTTTTTTATTCCTCGTCCTCGCCGTCGTCAAAGGAAAACTCATTAAGGTCCTTGAAATCAAGGAACTCCGAGAGCGTCATATTGAACGCCAGCGCGATTTTATGCAAGGTCCGTGCTCCGGGATTCTTGGTTATGCTTCTGACGATATTGTCAAGCGTGGATTGCTTGACGTCGCTGATGGTCGCAAGATAATTTACGGAGTAGCCTCTTTTTCTGCATAAATCGAGGATCCTCTCTGAGTATAGCTTAGAATATTCCATAATGCCCTCTGAATAATCATTACCCAAATTCGGGTTGATATAATGATAACCCGAAAACAGGTAGCGATTACCCGAATATGGGTTGACAAAGGAAATTTTTTAAGCTATAATCTAATTACCCATATTTGGGTAATCGAAGGGGTGGGCTATGAAAAAAGAAAAGTACGATAAATATAAAGAGGACAGGGAGCTATTTATAAAAGCCCTTGAGGAGGCCATATGTGCGCGGTTTGACAGGATAGTCAGAGAAGTCCGAGAGGCGGAGGAGGCGGAGCGGGCAGAAAAGGAATCCGCCCCCGATCAGAATGATACGTAAATGGAGGCTGATATAACAAGAAAAACCACCCGTGCAGGGTGGTTTTAATTATAGGTCGTGGTTAGATCGGCTTCAGAGCCGCGGGGCTTTTATATTGGGTTATTTGAGTCGGAAATAACGGATATTCTTTCCGTTTCCTTCGCGCTTGAGTTCTCCTTCGGCAACCAACTTCCGTAGTGCGCCTTCAATAGAGCTTATACTCATCGAGGGACAAAGCTCGCGGATATCCTGCTTTGAAAATCTACCTATTTTATTCATAGCTGCGCGGCGCACGGTTTCAAGCGCAGGCAGCTTAGTTTCCACGAGCGCGAATCTATCTTCGAAATCCTTGTAGGCCGCAAGTATCGTGCCGAGCAGATACTTGATGAACGGAACGGCGTTTGCATTTCCTTCGTGCCAGCCGTTTTGTGATTGGCCTAACGCATCGTAATATAAGTCCTTGTTTTTGGCGATTTTTGCTTCGAGGGAGATATATTTTCCGACGTAGAAGCCGCTTCTGTAAAGCAACAGCGTCGTGAGCAGACGGCTCATTCTTCCGTTTCCGTCATTGAACGGATGGATGCAGAGAAAGTCGTGAATAAAGATCGGAATGGCTATGAGCGGCTCCAATTCGTTATTTCCTATCACTCGATTAAACTCGTTGCAGATACTCTCCAGGGCGCCCGGTGCTTCAAAGGGGTCGAGGGGAGTGAACAGCGTTCTCGTACTGCCGTCGGGATAGGTTGCGCTGATATAATTCTGCACGCTCTTTGTTCTGCCGGCCGCAGGGTTGTTCATGTGGCTATACAGTATTTTGTGCAATTGCAGAATGTAGCCCGGTGTTATCGGGATGGCATCAAAGCTCTCGTGAATAATATTTAACACGTCACGGTAGCCTGCTATTTCCTGTTCATCTCGATTTTTAGGCGTGGTCTTATCCTCTACGAGCTGCCTGATTCTCGTGCTCGTGGTAACGATTCCTTCGATAGCGTTGGAGCTCTCGGTGCTCCGGACCTTTGCAATCTCGACAAGCTTTTCAAGCTCTGCAGGGCGCCTCTTCAGGTGCATCTCTTGCTTTCCGGCCTCCTTGTAGATAGCAGCAATCAAGCCGAGAAGCTCGGAATCCCATTTTTGCTCACTTATTTTTGAGTAGTTAAATGTTCTCATAGCCTTAACCTCGCATTCTTTCCCTTAAATCGTACCATAAAATAAGGAAATTGTCAAGCATTTAAGGGAATATTACCTTAATATTATAGCATATTAGAAAAAATGCGGCCTCACAGGGAAGCCGCATTTTAATTATTGAATTTTAAGAAGCTCTCTTATGCAAGCTCAGCGAAGTACTTGATAGTACGAACCATCTGGCTGGTGTAGGAGTTCTCGTTGTCGTACCAGGAAACGACCTGAACCT
>CAZABU010000051.1:0-11720 GCA_964483225.1 uncultured Ruminococcus sp.
CGCCTGCCACGATAATGCCGCAGGTAATGTGCACCCACAGCTCCGTGGAGTTTTCCGTCTTCAGACTTTCCCACAGCGTGTTGACTAGTGCCTGGGTTTCTGCATTAAAGCTTTTGTAGCACGCAGTACCGTATTTTTCGTTGTACGATGCGTTTATTTCATCGGGAGATACGCCGTAAAGCACGCTCATTGCATACTCGCCCATCTCCTCGGCGTACTCCTCACTTTCCGCAACGAGACGATTGGGAGAGGCATAGCCTACGTAGATCGCGTTTGCGATCGCCGCCTCCTCGGTGAGCATAAAGTTGATATACTCCTTCGCTACCTCGGGGTGTGTGGAGTTTTTCGGAATACACATTGCATCAACGAAGTAGTTGGTGCCTTCAACCGGATAGTAGAAATCCAGATCCTCGTTCTGATCTGCCATTGTGATGTAATCACCGGCAAAATACGGAGCGACGGCGGCAGATGCGGTGGTCATCTTGTTGAATATCTCATCGTTGACGTAGCCCTGCACCAGAGGCTTTTGCTCGGAGAGCTTTGCGAGTGCCTCGCGCCATACCGCCTCGTCGGTGGAATTGATGTTCAAGCCAAGGTAATACATTGCAGAGCCGAAGGCGTCTCGCGGGTTGTTGAACTGAAGGATCTTGCCCTTGTATTTTTCATTCCAGAGCAAACCCCAGCTTTGTGCCTCTACGTCCTCCTCATCCACGAGCGCAGTGTTGTAAATAACGCCCATCATACCGTAGGTGTAGGGGACGGAGTAGAGATTATCGGGATCATAGTATACGTCGGTCTTGAAGCTGTCGTAAATGTTGCCGTAATTTGAAAGCGTGGTCGCATCGAAGGGATAGAGCCAGCCCTCGTTTGCCAGCTTCTGGATCATGTAGTCGGAGGGAACTATGACGTCGTAAACACCGGCGCCACTGGTTATTTTCGAATACATATCCTCGTTCGTTGCATAGGTGGTGTAGTTGACCTTTACGTAAAAGCCGTACTTTTCCGCAAGATGCTCGTTGAAGTACTCCTCAAAGGCCGCATTTGTGTCAAGTGAGCCCTGGAACCCATCGGAAATATATTCGCCCCAGTTGTAGACGTTAAGAGTAACCGTTCTTCCGGAGATAGCTGGCTTCTCGTTTTTGTCTTCTCCGCAGGAGCAAAGTCCAAAGGTAAGCAGGCATAGCATTATAAAAATCAGAGCCTTTTTTATCTTCATTTTGCACGTCCTCGCTTTCCTCTCTCGTTAAGCTTCTTGCCGCTGCGCATATTGGATATGACGAGAAGTACGAATACGGTCACGACGATCAGCGTTGACAGCGCGTACATATCCGGGGTAACCTTCTTCTTGGTCATTGAATAAATAAGAAGGGGAAGGGTCTGGAAATTGGACGAGCCGACAAAATAAGAGATAACGAAGTCGTCAAGAGACATGGTGAACGCCATCACCGCGCCGGAAAGCACGCCGGGCATGATGTTTGGCAGCTTAACTTTGAAGAATGCCTGCAGAGGTGTGCAGCCAAGATCCAGCGCCGCCTCGGATAGCGAATCTCCGAGCTCGTTAATTCTCGGAAGGACCGAGAGGATAACGTAGGGCAGGCAGAAGGTAGTGTGCGAGATCAGCATAGCGGTAAAGCCCATGTTTTCATAAGAAATGCCGAGTATTCCCGCAACCGCCACGAAGAATAGCATCATCGACATACCGGTAACGATATCGGGATTCATCATCGGGATGTTGGTTACAGAGGTGATAGCGCCCTTCATAAGCTTGCTGCGCATCTTATAGATACCCTCGGCTGCTGCCGTACCGATAACGGTTGCAATGAGCGACGAGGAGAGCGCAAGAATCAGGGTGTTCCTCAGCGCCGTGAAGGTCTCCGGGGAATTGAACAGCTCAACGTACCACTTGAAGCTGAAGCCGGTGAATACTGCGGTACTGTTCGAGGAATTAAAGGAGAAGAAAATAAGGGTAAGTATCGGAATGTAAAGAATACCGAAGATGAGAATGAGGTATGCGTTCTTGAGATATTTCATACTACAATACCTCCGTCATCTGCATCGGAAAACTTATTCATAACGGAAAGGGAAATGAGTATCAGGATCATCATAACCAGCGAGATCGCCGCGCCGACGTTGAGAGCGCCGGTGACAAACTGCCGCTCGATAGTATCACCTATAAGCTCAAAGGTTCCTCCGCCCAGCTTCTGCGAAATATAGAAGGTACTGATGGAGGGAACGAGTACCATGGTGACGCCGGAGATGACTCCGGACATCGACAGCGGAAATATGACTCTCGTCATTACCTGAACGGGGCTGCAGCCGAGGTCCTGCGCTGCCTCCCACATATTCTTGTCGATCTTGGAAATGCAGGTGTAGATCGGCAGAACCATGTAAGGAAGAAAGTCGTAAACCATACCAAAGATAACGGCGCCCTTGGTTCCCACGATATGCATCGCGGTGCCAAGCAGGGAATTGAGTATTCCGCCGTCGTCAAGAATGGCCATAATAGAGTAGGTGCGGATAAGGAGATTGGTCCACATCGGGAGCATCAGAAGCATGATGTAGAGCTTCTGTCTTTCCGGCTTTGCCTTTGCTATGATATACGCAAGCGGATATCCAACCAAAAGGCAGATAAACGTTGCGATCACCGAAAGCTCGATCGAAAGCCCGAAAATCGGAGCGTATTCCGTCAGCGAGGCGATGTTCTCAAAGGAAAAGTTGCCCTCGGAATCGGTAAACGCATAAAATAACACGATTATCAAGGGCAGAACGATGAACATCACCGACCAAAAAACGTGCGGTGCTGCGGAAATCGAGCGCATAATGGAATTCTTTTTCTTCATTTTCAGAATTCCTCCGCCGAGTCAGCGTCGGAGAGCTTGTCCATCTCGTCGGAGAAGGAGGAGTAGTCGCCGAATCTGCCGGAATATTTGGATTTTTTCATAACGTGAATTGCCTCGGGCTCAATAAACAGGCCAATGGTGGCATCGGGCTCCACGTAATCCGTGGACTGGATCATCCACTTAAAGCCCTTGATATCGACGATTATCTCATAATGCACGCCCTTGAAGGTAACGCTGGTGACCGTGCCGGTGAGCATACCCTTGTCAGGCGCAACAACGTCCACGTCCTCGGGACGAACGACCACGTCCACTGCTTCGTTCCTGTCAAAGCCGCCGTCCACACAGTCGAATACGTGGGAGGAGAATTTAACGCGCTTGTCCTCAAGCATGATTCCGTCGATTATATTACTTTCGCCGATGAAGTCTGCGACGAAGGCGTTTTTCGGCTCGTTGTATATGTCGGTGGGAGTGCCGATCTGCTGTATCTCTCCGTCTGCCATAACAACGACGGTATCAGACATAGAGAGGGCCTCCTCCTGGTCGTGAGTAACGTATATGAATGTAATACCGATGGCCTGCTGAATGGTCTTAAGCTCATTTTGCATATCCTTGCGCAGCTTCAGGTCGAGAGCGCCGAGGGGCTCGTCGAGAAGAAGGACCTTTGGATGGGATATAAGCGCCCTTGCGATCGCAACTCGCTGCTGCTGACCGCCGGACAGGGTGCTGACACTCTTGTTCTCGAATCCTGCAAGCGCGACCATTCCAAGCATCTTGGTAACTCTCTGCTTTATTTCTTCCTCGGCGATCTTTTTCAATCGAAGCGGGAAGGCGATATTCTCGTAAACATTAAGGTGAGGGAATAAGGCGTATTTTTGGAAAACCGTATTAATAGGCCTTTTGTAAGCGGGGACCTCGCTGATCTCCGTGCCGTCGAAATACAGACTGCCTTCATCAGCAGTTTCAAAGCCTCCGATAATGCGGAGCGTGGTTGTTTTACCGCAACCGGACGGACCGAGGAAGGTTATGAACTCTCCGTCTCTAATGTAGAGATTCATAGAATCGATAACCTTTTCGCCGTCGTAAGATTTTGAAATTCCTTTCAACTCAATGAGTTTTGCCATTTTCTTAAAATCTCAAATCCTTTCCATAAGGCGCGTTGGACGCACCCTTACTCGCTCCGGCGCAAAAATAATGCCGTAGTTAGAATTGATTATAACAAAAACATTTACGTTTTGCAATAGTTTTTCGATATTTTTCTTTCAAAAACTTCTGCGATTATCGGCGATTAGCCCTATTTTGCCGATTTTTACCGCGAAAAAAATCGGGAAATCTCCGAAAATCTCCCAAATTCTCACAAAAACTCAATAAATCTCGTTTTTGATATGCCGTAGCCTCTTTCCCACCGCGCTGAGCGTTGACGATAGCAAAACCGCGAAAATGAAGTACCCTTCGCCGAGCCTATCCACCGTGTAAAGCGCCGCCAGCGTCAAAAGGGCGGAGAAGAGCAAGGATACGGATGAAAGCACCGATTCGCCTACGTCCCGTTTCGCAAGAACGGCTCGCAGGAAGCCGTAGCCGTCGTGTCCTTCGATCGGAAGGAGATTTGCAAGCGCCGTTACCAAATTGAGCAGGATCAGTAAAACGGCGTAATCGTCGAGGTGCGGTATCAGAAAATATCCAAGCACCGCGCCGACGAGATTCGCAACGGGCCCCGCGATATAATAAGCCGCTTCCTCGCCATATGACATACCAAGGTCCTTTTTTAAGCCTAATCCGAGTATCTTGCCTTTGGGGAGCCGAAGCTCGCCTTTAGTGAAATAAAGATAGATGACGTGCCCCGATTCGTGAAGGAGTGCCGTGATGAGTGTAAGAACGCCGACGCATAGGTCTGAAAAACCGAAAATGATCAGCGCCCAGAAAAAAATCGGCATCAGATAACCTATTTTCTTCAAACCGCTACCGATATACTTCCTTTTTTCGTTATTATGCATAAAAAAACTCCCTTTTCAATGTGCAAAAAGGCAGAAAGAAATTATTTTGCACATAAGACTTGAAATTTAATAGTAATTATGTTAAAATTATATTACCTTAAATATTTGGGAAATTCCCGAAAAGGAGAGAAAGATGAAAAACAGATTGAAGGCATTGTTAGCTTTCCTGCTTGCAACACTGTGCATCGTTGTGTGCGTGTCCTGCGAATTTCCGCAGCAGACACCTACGCCCGACGAAGAAGAGCCCGGCGATCAGGATGTTGTAGAGGAAGTCTACAAAATTAAGTTTGTATACAGTTATACGACTGTAGCAAACAACCGTGTTAAGAAAGAGGTTGCTGACGTTGCGACGGTTAGCGTTCCGGTTGAGAATACCGGTCTGACCGACGAGCATAAGGCGCAGATCAACGCTATTACTTATAACGGCTATAAGTTCGTTGAGTGGTATACCGAGTGGGATACGAATACTCAGACTCCCAAGGGTGATCCCTACGTTTTCGGCACTGATGCCGTAACCGCGGATATAACTCTTTACGGATATAGATCCAATTTTGCCGGTCCCTCGGTTACTTGGAGCCTTGAGGAGGAAACCTACCTCAATAGCAAGGGCAACGAGGAGACTAAGATGATCCTCACCATTTCCGGTCTCGGTGCTATGTATGACTTCGAGAACGCAAATGACGTCGATCTTCCTTGGTACAGCAGTGATAACATATCCAAGATCACCGATATCGTCGTAGACGAGGGTATTACTCACATAGGCATGAATGCCTTTTCCGGACTTGCGAAGGCAAAGAACATCAGCCTCCCCTCCACACTCGTTACCATTGGCGAGTCGGCGTTTGCAGGTGACACCTCTATGACCACCTTTACCGCTCCTCAAAATCTTAAGTCGATCGGTAAGAACGCTTTTAAGGGGAACACCGGCCTTACTAAGGTATATCTCAATGAGGGTTTGATCTCTATTGCTGATGCTGCCTTCTACGGCGCTTATTCTATTAAGGTCGTCCTGGTCCCTTCTACCCTTGAGACCATCGGTGTCGGTGCATTTTCCCAGGGTGATGGAAAGACGTATACCGACCACGGTCTTTACAAGAGCGGTAAGGTTTATTATAACGTAAATGCAGACAAGTGCGGTTGCGTGGACGGACATAATAGCTATACCACCACCCATTTGCTCGACGAGTATATTGATATCGGTATTGATAACGAGTGCCTTGTTCAGTATCCTCCTATGTATTTCTACACAGAGGACGAAGCGCTTGGAAAGACCGGTTCTTATTGGTATACCAGTGCAAAGACCGGAGAGCCTATGCAGTATTGCTACGCTCTTAAATATTATCTGCCCAGCGGCTTCGGTCAGGCTACTCCTATTTGGGTCGACTACGTTCCCGTTACCGTTCTTATGAATGATAACGGCGAGTATACCGATGCGCAGGGTAATGTTCTTGAGGAGGGCGCAGATCCTATTCTTAGAGGTCAGCTTACTCAGGCAAATATCGACTTTGCGGATCCTACCGTCAGAACCTTCGAGGGTTATAAGTTCGCAAGTCTCGGTGTACCCGATACCTTCGTTGTCGGTGCATACATCACCGGTGACGTAAAGTATACCTGTGACAGAGGAAATATTCTCAGTGACGGCGGTGGAGTTATCTTCTCCTCCACTGCATCCAGTAAGGTTAACGGTACCGTTACCGTTTCCGTCAACCCCGATGCATCCGAGGGCGCTTCCTACCGTATCTGGGACTTCAGTACTATTGCGGCAACGGGTGCTCTTTGGGCAGGCGGCCAGAATAATATGAGCCGTGTTACAGCCCTTGTTATCGGTGACGGTATAGAGTACATAGGTTCCCTTGCGTTTACGAGCCTTGTAAGTATTACCGAGGTCGTAATTCCTGCGAGCGTTACCGAGATTCATCCCGATGCCTTCTCCGCTTGTTCCGGTCTTTTGTCCATTTATTATATGGGTACCGATCTTGATGACTGTAAGGGAATTACGGAGCTCAGAGGTATCAACGCTCAAGTTTACGCCAGAACCGAGACTGCAAACGTCGAGGATGGCGGACATTGGATGGATATCGATGGCAAGAAGCTTGCTTGGGCTCTTTCGACCGATGCGGAAACCGGAGCAAGAACGCTTTCCGTCGGTGGCTCGTCTGAGATGATCAACTTCGCTACTCCCGCAGATGCTCCCTGGTATGATGCTAAGGATGATATCGTTGCGGTTTCCTTTGCAAGAAATATTCGTTCGCTTGGTACGAACGTTATCAACGGTTACACTAACGTTTATTCTCTCTCTCTCCCTAACGATTTGAAATATATACCTCGTTCTGCTATTGACGGTACCGGTATTGTTACCGATACCAGCTCCGCAAAGAGCCAGTATGCGAACGGTATGCTTGTTATCAACAATCACGTTTTGAGAGTTGATCCCGCAAAGAGAAATGCCGCGCTGTTCGAAACTCCCATTTCTGCGGTTACCATCGCGGGAGGAGCACTTAGCCTTTGCGATAAGATCACGGCAATCTATATCACCAATACGATTCAGTACATCAATGGCGATGCCTTTGACGATACTGCAATCACTTCCATTTATATTGAGACCTCCGTTGAGAACTGGAACAACGTCAGCATCGACCTCACCCTTGACGAGTCTGTTACTCTTTATCTCAAGCACTCCGGTAGTACGCCTCCTGCGGATGACGGCTATTATTGGCAGAGAGATAATGCAGGTAATTACACTATTTACGGATGTACTCACGTTTGGTCTGACTGGAACGTTGTCACCGCTCCTACCTGTAAGGCTGCAGGCCTTGAAAGCAGAGTCTGTACCAAGTGCGACGCTACCGTTAAGAGAACTGTAGAAAAGCTTTCCGCGTGTGTATTCGGCGAGTATATCAGAGACGAGCGTGAGAGTTGTCTTGACGACTACACCGAGACTCGCACCTGTAAGTATTGCGGCGACACCGAGACCCGTGACATTCCTGTTACCGCACTCAAGATGCACACTTTCCTTACTGACGATTGGGTAGCTTATACCGAGGCAACCTGTGTGGATAAGGCTACCGAGATCCACTATTGCCAGAATGAGGGATGTAAGCATAGCGAAACCCGCGAGATCGGCGAGCTCCTTCCTCATATCTTTGGTGCATATGTATATCAGAATGACGCTACCTGCTATTCTAACGGCCACGTTCTTGCACACTGCGAGAGAACTCCCGGCTGTGAGGCTACTGATTCGCTGGAGAAGCCCGGCACGATGTACACCGAGCACGATTGGCAGCAGATCATAGCTTCTAAGTATCTTTGCCTGAAGGCTACGGTAACGACTCCCGACATTTACTACATGGGCTGCTCGCATTGCGATGACGTCAATACCGAACAGACCTATGAGACAAAGGGCTCCGAGCTTAAGTACTATACCTACGATGCCGACAGACTTCTCGATGTTGCAAACGGCGGACCTATCTATACCACCGATAAGGGCTTTGTTCTTGACAATAACGCTCCCGGTAAGGCGGTATACGCAGCAACTGTTATTCAGGGTGTTGCCCGTATGCTTGAGTTCGGTAAGATCAAGGGTGCTGCAGATGCCGGATTTGCTCTTGCGAACAGCGCTTCCGTAAGCAGCGAAAATGCGGTTCACATTGTTGAAACCAAGTTCTGGATCGGTAGCTTCACTCCTGCAACCGAGAACGCATATCTCTTCAGCGTATCCCTTATGGGCGAGTCAGAGATGTTCACGATCTTCTTCTGCGACGGTGGGGACGGTGCTGTTTCCATCAAGACTGACCTTGAGAGTGATGCTCTCGTTACTGTTGCGGCTGATGCCGTTGCACAGCTCCGTATTGAGTATTTCACCGAGATACTCGGTGAGGAGATCGTTCCCGAGGTAGCTCCCGTTTCCGAGGAGACCGAGGATCCTGTGGTTGAGTATGCTTACTACAACGTTATCAAGCTTTATATCGACGGTCAGTCCGTTGAGCTTAAGGCTTACCTCGACGGTGCGGAGGATGCCTCCGCGGCAAATCTCACCTCTGTAAGATTTGTTACCGCCGAGACTCTTACTGAGGGTAAATTCTATATCGACGATACCTACATTGTTACCGTTGATTATGAAAGAGCTGTTGCTGAGAACAACCCCAACCCCGCAACCCCCGACGAGGAGGGTGACGGTGAGGTTACTCCTCCCGCAGAGCCTGTTATCCCCGGCAAGGTTGAGTTTGATGCTAATGCAGAGCCTGAGGACGGCGTGGTTACCAAGCCCGCAAGCACGGTTACTACCACTCCCATAGGCACCTTCCTTTCCAGCAGCGTTGCAAACGGTGCGTTGACTGTAAACGCATCTTCTAACCCGATAAATCTTACCAGCTATACCGCTTTCGGTATCACGGCGTTAAGCACGACTGCATCCTGCTTCGTATTTGAAGCTAACCTGGTCGTTTCCTCCGGTTCTCAGCAGATCGTATTTGCTGATGACAGCAACGATAATCGTACCTTTGGTATCGAGATAAAGGTATGCACTCCCGAGGATGGCGACGCATACGTTGAGATCGTTGAGCTGTACGGCGACAATAACGTTATCGCTACCGGCCTTTCCACCGATGGCTTCACGCTTCGCGTAGAGCTTTATAAGGGGGCGTTCGAGGGCGTGAACGTTGCTAAGTTCTTCATTGACGGCGCGTACGTAACCGTCAGCGATGCCGTTGCTTACGAGGGCAAGAAGCTTGCCGATTACGACGTAACCAAGGTGCTGTTCTATCACGGTAGAACTACCACCGCGGAGGGCGCTACCGTTGTCGTAGATTCTGTAATTGAGATCTCCGACGTACAGGTTGCGGCTCTGGATCAGCTCTATGTTCCCGAAATTGCCGTTCCTGTAGCAGAAGCTCCCGAGGCCCCTGAGGCTAACTAAACATTTAGGGCGTCCCGAATTTGCGGGACGCCCTTTATAGTTAATGTAGTATGAATAAAAAATAACGGATATAGTACTCCTGAAATCTGAGTTCTTGTATCCGTTATTTTTCAATTTTGATCCGCTTGGGAATGATTATCGCCGATGGGGACGTGACCGTCGTGCGTGTGCCGCCCTTTTCTTCCACAGTCAACGCACAGCTTTTCTTATCCACGTCTACTACTCTGCAGGTGTGTCGCTTTCCGTCCCGGAGCAGCGTTACCCGCTTTCCGACAAGTGCAAATTTACGCTTGTAGATATCCATAAATTTTTCCGGACTTCTGACATTTGCATATACGGTAAAGAATTTTGCCAATACGGTTTTTGCAATGATCATGCTTATAGAAAGATTCTCGCTCTCAAAAACCTTTTTTACCATATCGGTGAGCCTTGGCGGGAAGTTTTTTTCATCGAGCCTTGCCGCGAAATTTATGATTAGATACTCATAGGATGAGTAGCTATTCAGCTTTCCCTCGACGGATACACCGCCAATATGGACACCCTCGCAATAGACGCTGTTGATCCATCCTATTCCGAGCGAGCTCGTCGTATGAGCCTCGAGCGCAGTCGTCAGAGCTACTGTGGATAAAGGTGCTATAAGCCCGGCCTGTGAAGGGAAGAATGATGGGCGAAGAATAATAGAAAGAAAAATTCCGCGCTCCCCCTCTCCCTCCGAAAGCTTGGTGCCCGTTATTCCGGAGGTGAATTGCTTTTCCGTTAGGATCGCATATCTGTCGGGATATCCCGCATTAGCATAAGCCTTTGCTAAAGCAGAGGTGGAGGAGAGCTCACTGTGATATTCCAGCTTCATCATAGCACCGTCGGGCAGACGCACGCTGCTGATCACCTTTTCGGACATCTCCTCACCTCATTTCTTCTGAATTCTAATTAATATGCTTTACCCCAAAGAACCAGCTTGTCTGCAGGCTTTCCGCAGCAAACGCAGGTGTTACCTACGGGCTCCCCGTCAAATGGCATACATCTGGAGGTAACGTCAGCGACCTCCTTGAGCTTCATCTCGCAATCAAGCTCACCGCACCACATAGCGCGGATATAACCGTTGTTGTTATCTGCGATCTCCTTGAGCTGCTCAAGAGTAGTAGCAGTAAAGGTGCGGCTCTCTCTGTTTGCCAGCGCCTTCTCATAAAGAGCGACACGAAGCTTCTCAAGTCCTGCCTCTACCTCCTCGACAAGGTTGTCGATGGAGATAAAACTCTTTTCTCTGTTATCTCTGCGAACTATAACGCACTTGTTGTCTGCGATATCGCGGGGGCCGATCTCCACACGAAGCGGAACACCCTTCATCTCATATTCTGCAAACTTCCAGCCGGGAGAATTGTCAGAGTCGTCCATTTTAACTCTGATTCCGGCAGCCTTCAGAGTGTCAACCAGCTTGCCTGCTGCCTCGAGTACGCCCTCCTTGTGCTGCTGAACGGGAATAACAACTACCTGAATGGGAGCAACCGCAGGGGGAAGAACGAGTCCGGAATCGTCACCGTGGGTCATTATGATACCGCCGATAATACGGGTGGATACACCCCAAGAGGTCTCGTGGACGTATTTGAGAGTATTGTCGCTGTCGAGGAACTGAATACCGAAGGCCTTCGCAAATCCGTCACCGAAGTTGTGAGAGGTTCCTCCCTGAAGCGCTTTACCGTCGTGCATAAGAGCCTCAACGGTATAGGTGGCCTCAGCACCTGCGAATTTCTCCTTGTCGGTTTTTCTGCCCTTTACTACGGGCATACCGAGGTCATTCTCGAAGAAGTCGGCATAAACGTTCAGCATCTGTACCGTTCTTGCCTCTGCCTCCTCGGCAGTTCTGTGAACGGTGTGACCCTCCTGCCAGAGGAACTCTCTGGAGCGAAGGAAGGGTCTGGTCTCCTTCTCCCAGCGCACCACGGAACACCATTGGTTGTATATCCTGGGCAGATCCCT
>CAZABU010000052.1:0-11718 GCA_964483225.1 uncultured Ruminococcus sp.
AGAAGATCACGCTGTCGCCGTCCTCAACGGTGCCGACGGGCTTACCGTCCTTGGCGATAACGAAGGGGGGGAGATCCTGGTCGATGACCTTGTACTCTGCTCTGTAAGCGTTGATGGCCTCCTCAGCAGATGCAAAGGCTCTGCCATCGCCGAGGACGTGAGTCTTCCAGCCGGCCTCAACCATTGCCCAGTTGGCCTCGTATCTATCCATGGTGATCTGCATTCTGCCACCGCCGGAGGCGATAGCGATATCGAAATCATCGGAGCGAAGGGTATCGAGATACTCCTCGAAGGGGCAAACGTAATCAAGGGCGCTGGTCTCGCCGACGTCACGACCGTCAAGCAGGATATGAACTCTGACGCGCTTTACGCCTGCGTTCTTTGCCTCTGCGATAAGAGCCTTCAGATGGTCGATGTGAGAATGAACGTTTCCGTCGGAGAACAGACCGAGGAAATGAAGGGTGGAGCTATTGCTCTTAACACCGTTAATAAGTGTGTTCCAGGTCTCGGAGGCGAAGATCTTTCCCGACTCAATGGACTGAGAAACGAGCTTTGCCCCCTGGGCGAATACCTGACCGGAGCCAAGGGCGTTGTGGCCGACCTCGGAGTTACCCATATCGTCGTCACCCGGAAGACCGACGGCGGTACCGTGGGCCTTGATGGCGAGGGTGGGATAGTTTTTCATCAGGCTGTCGAGGGTGGGGGTATGAGCCGCGGCAACGGCGTTTGCGCCATTATCGGGAGCAATGCCCACGCCGTCCATTACGATAGTAAGGAGGGGGCCCTTGATGCCTGCAAATTTTTCGGATCTTTTGAGCTGTGCCATAGTTTTATATGCCTTTCTCTATAAAAATTACTTGATTAAATATCGGCGTCATTGATGTAAAGATGGCCGTTTTCGGTAATAAAGCGCTTTCTTTCCTGAAGCGCGTCGCCAAGGAGCACGTCGAACATTCTCGCGGTTTCCTCAGCATCGGCGGGAGTAACGGCGATAAGGCGACGGGTCTGGGGGCACATCGTGGTGCGCCACATCATATCCGGCTCGTTTTCACCAAGTCCCTTGGAGCGCTGGAGAGTGTATTTCTTCGTTCCGAGCTTGGAGAGGATCTCGGTCTTTTCCTGCTCGTTATAGGCGAAGTAGGTTTCGTTCCCTGCCGTTATCTCAAAGAGGGGCGACTCCGCAATGAATATCTTGCCCTTTTCGATAAGCGTGGGCAGGAGGCGGTAGAACATCGTGAGGAGCAGCGTTCTGATCTGGAAGCCGTCCTCATCCGCATCGGTGCATATGATTATCTTATTCCACTTGAGCAAATTGTAATCGAAGGTGGCAAGGTCGCTCTTCTTTGAGGTCTTGACCTCGACGCCACACCCGATGACCTTCAGAAGGTCAACTATGATATCGCTGGCGAAGATCTTCTCATAAGAGCTCTTCATACAGTTGAGCGTTTTTCCGCGGACGGGCATAATAGCTTGAAAGGTAGCATTTCTGCCAAGCTTACAGCTGGACATAGCCGAATCACCCTCTACGATATAGACCTCGCGTATCGCAGGATCCTTGGACTGGCAGGGGACGAACTTCTCTACCCTGTTTGAAACGTCCATCGTGCCGGTAAGCTTCTTCTTGATGTCGATCTTCGTGCGCTCGGCGGATTCGCGGGCGCGCTTATTGATAAGCACCTGACCGATTATAGTATTTGCGGCAGACTGATTTTCGGTGAGGTATATCTCAAGGTTGGTTTTGATAAAATCAGTGAGCGCCTTCTGAATAAAGGAGTTCGTTATGGCCTTTTTCGTCTGGTTCTCGTAAGAGGTTTGAGTAGACGCGGAGTTTACGATAACCGCAAGGTTGTCCGCAATATCGGCAAAGGATATCTTCGACTCATTTTTGGTATATTTATTCTGCTGCTTTATGAACTTGTCGATGGCGTAGGTGAAGGCGTTCTTCACGGCCTTGTCGGGAGCGCCTCCGTACTCAAGGAAGGAGGAGTTGTGGTAATACTCGGTCATTCCGGACTTTGCAAAGCAGAAGGTCACCTCGGCCTTCAGCTTATACTCGTCAAGGTCGTCACGGTCGCGGCCCTTTGTCTCAAAGCTCCAGAGGACGGGAGAGGTCATGGTGATCCCCTCGGTAATTTCGGCGATATAATCCGCCACACCGCGCTCGTAATAAAACTCGGTGCGCTCAAACTTCCCCTTCTCGTTTTCGACGTCGAGAATGAATTTAATGCCCGCGTTTACAAATGCCTGACGGCGGAGAGTGGAGGAAAGAAAATCCACGGGAATGTCGATCTCCTTAAAGACCTTCAGATCGGGGCGCCACTTGATTATAGTACCGCGGCGCTTCATTCCTGCCTCGATATCGATGACACGAAGCTCCCCCACCGCCTTACCGCTCTTGAAATTCATCTCGGAGAGGGTCTTTCCGTTATAGGACTTAACGCTCATATACTCGGAGGAATACTGAGTAGCCGTAGCGCCAAGACCGTTCAGACCGAGAGAAAACTCGTATGCGGCATTCTTGCTGTTGTTGTCGTACTTACCGCCGGCGTAAAGCTCACAGAAAACGAGCTCCCAGTTCCAGCGCTTTTCCTTTTCGTTATATCCAAGAGGCACGCCTCGTCCGCAGTCCTCGACCTCAATTGACAGATCGCGGTATTTTTTGACTATGATCTTATCGCCATAGCCCTCTCTCGCCTCGTCAACGGAGTTCGCGAGTATCTCTATAAAAGAATGCTGACATCCTATCAGGTCATCCGAGCCGAAGATTACCGCCGGTCTTTTTCTGACACGGTCCGCGCCCTTC
This sequence comes from uncultured Ruminococcus sp., assembly GCA_964483225.1. Taxonomy (GTDB): domain Bacteria; phylum Bacillota; class Clostridia; order Oscillospirales; family CAG-272; genus UBA1740. Next base: position 2,804 of record CAZABU010000052.1, read on the forward strand.
AGGCTCTTTATGCTTTGGTCATTATACGATTCCTTAGCTATCCTTGTTGCCACGTGAAAACCTCCGAGAATTTCTAAATTATATTTTATCATAAAGATTTATTTTTGTCAAGAGATGGAAAGTAAACTTGACCTTTTTCGTGAAATGTGATAGAATGTACCTGCAAGGGTGGTGAATTTAATGAAAAAACTGACTATCAAGGCTGAGTCGGACCGACTTCCGTGCACGGTGAAGGACTATCTTCGCGGGTGCGGATTTTCCGTAACTCTGATAAAACGGATAAAGCTTGGCGGCATCGCGCTCAACGGTGAGCAGGTAACGGTGAGGGCGGTGATAAACTCCGGTGACACGCTGACACTTACGCTCCCCGAGGAGCGCAGCGAGGGCATCGAGCCTATGGAAATTCCCTTGACCGTTCTTTACGAGGACGAATATATTCTCGCTGTTGACAAGCCTACTAATATGCCGACCCACCCTTCAAAGGGAAACAGCCTGCCCACGCTTGCAAACGCTGTAATGGGATTGTACGGCGGAGATTTCGTATTCAGGGCGATCAGCCGACTTGACCGAGATACCTCCGGCATCGTAGTGATAGCCAAGGATCAGATAACTGCAGGCGCGCTGGCCGAGCAGATGAAAAACGGCAGCTTCAAAAAGTATTATATCTGCATTACCGACGGAATACCAACCCCCGAAAGCGGAATTATTGATGCTCCGATAAGACGGGAGCGGGAGGACAGCATCAAAAGAATCGTTGCCGAGGACGGGAAACGCGCGCTCACCGAATACGAGGTTGTCGCAACGAGTGCGGGTCGTGCGCTATGCAAGCTACGGCTGCACACAGGGCGGACCCATCAGATAAGAGTGCATATGGCACATATAGGATGCCCTCTTTACGGCGACTTTCTTTACGGCAAAGAAGCGAATAGCGGATACGTTCTCCGTTGTAATAGGATAGAATTTTTGCACCCGTGGTCGAAAGAAAATCTTATAATAGAAGTCCAAAATACGCCGATTTTGTAAATCAATGCTTACAAAATCGGCGTTTCTTATTTTTTAAGCGTTTTATACAGATGTGCCGCATCATAAAACCCACACTCTTGAGCAACGGCAGTTGCCGACAATCCGGAGCGCAGAAGCCGTTCTGCCTCCGTGATCCGACGCCTCATAATGTATTCGTGGGGTGTAGTCATGCAAAGATCCTTGAAGCGACGTAAAAACGTAGCCCGTGACATCCCGGCCATGTCCGCAAGGCGAGATACTGTGAGCTTCTCATCAAGGTGATTGTGTATGTATTCAAGGCTCGCCGTAATCATCTCAAAATCCGCCTTACCGGTTACCGGTGAATTACGTCTGCCGGTTGCGCATCCGGAAAGATAACCTATTGCCGTCAGAGCCAAGGTAGATCGAAGGGTATCGGCTTCGGCAGTAGTCACATCACGCAGGGATTCAAACAGTCGGAGCGTTCCGAGTAAAAATTCCATTTCTCCGTGACCGAGAGTCAGATATGCACTTCCGCTTCTTCCTCTTATCATCGGCTCAACCTCAAAGAGCAACCGGAAGCCAGAAAAGGTAGATATTTCATCGGCGTAGCGCTTGAAAAACTCTTCCTTAAAAATTATATGATATACGTCAAAGTCCTCGGACTCACGCCCCCAGCCGTGTATAAGCCCCGGAGGAATGACGAAAACGTCACCGACCGTAGTGGGAATCGAGGTTCCGGCTATACGGTGTACGCCACTACCCGAAAGCACGATATTTACCTCATAGAAATCGTGATCGTGCATTTGTATAGAATAATTTTTCGCCGTGAAGCCTCTGGCTATTACGGTTTCTCTCTGTTCAAAGACCTCCGACGCAAAGCTGTGCCTGATTTCCATTACGCACTCCGATTTGATACTTTTTTACCTAAAATAGATGCTATTTTACTATAATTATATCACAATATGTTGTATAATTCAAGTGTATACATATTATTTTCGGAGGTTTCTATGGAAAAAAATGTTTTTTACGCGAGCTATAAGCATTATATGGCGCGGCTCGACACCAAAAATCGCCGTGTCACAATTTCCGAGGAGCTGAGCGGAGCATCTTTGTCACTTTGCTTTAACGGCTTGTTCGTAGACGGAGCGTGCGAGATAGATTTTGCAGACTATCCTCATTGCTCGGTAAATCTAAAGCTTGAACGCTCCTATCACGAGCTGGTGGCAGTGTTTTATTCCGATGACGTGAATGTGCCTCGTCCGGAGATCGTTCTTTCCGTGGATGCCAGAGGCGTTACTTTGATTGCAAGGGAGATCGGACATTACGATTTCGTTGCCGACGGCCATATCCTCTTCGGCGGGGAGGATGCTTATGCGATCAACACCAAGGACACCCCCGACGATTCTCTGCGTTGCGCCATAGGCCCCGCCGCTTCAAAATATGACAATGCAATTTATGACCGACAGACCGACTGCGCCTTCGTCATAGACGGCTGTCGCGGACTTTCTCTTTCCTACGATTTTGAGAAGGGACACTACGGATACAGAATTAAAACCAAAAGCGAGGGTGTTGCCGAGCACATACGCTTTCACGTAAAAAGCGGTTTGCTCGCGGACAAATACGACATCGATTACGTACCAATGAAGCTTAGAGGAAGGTACACCTCCCCTCCGGCAGGATTTATGACCTGGTACTCATTGAAATTTGAGGCCTGCGAGAGTCGCGTGCTTGAAAACGCAAAGTTCCAAAAAGATCTTCTCGCGGTATACGGCGCAAACACCGTATGGATAGACTGGGAGTGGTGCCACAAACGTTATGAACGGGAGAGATTCGACGGAGTCGATAATTTCCATCCCGACTCTCAAAAATATCCTAACGGACTCGCGTACGTCGCCAACGAGATCAAAAAGCTCGGCTTGACCCCTGCGCTGTGGCTTGGCTTTACCAACGATGCCTGCTTCACTGATTACGAGAGAGAGCATCCCGAGATCAGCCTTTCTCATCACGACACCTGGAGCGGACGCTATTATTACGATATGTCCCACCAGGAATACCTGGACGGCTATCTGACTAAGGCGGTAAATCAGGTGAAGGATTGGGGCTTCGAGGCGGTAAAATACGATACTCTCCCCAATGCAATAACCGCTCATGAAAAGTACCACGCAAATATGCTCCACCCAGAGCTCACCACCTACTCAGCCTTTAGAGAAATGATAAAAAGAACGAGAGAAATCCTTGGTGAGGATTATTATATGGTTTCCTGCGGCTCTGCCGAAGAGGTTATCCTATGGGGAACGGGCTATTTTGATGCGGCAAGGATAGGCCCCGATCTTTTTACCTGGGAAAAGTACGTGGAAACGCTTGGAAGGATAAGACGCTACTATGCTATGCATTCAAACGCGATATATTGCGATCCCGACTGTGTCGTCCTCAGAGATGAGTACAGTAATTTCGAGCAGGCGAAGAGCCGTCTTGTACCGGTATCGCTTCTGGGTCTGCCCCTTAATCTCGGCGATGAGCTGACAAAGCTCCCCTCCGACAGACTTGAGCTCATAAAACGCGCTTTGCCGACGATGAACGTGCATCCGACCGATTTCTGCACGCCCGTTTGTGATGAAAAGACACAGCTGATCGTCCTGAAGATAGCACTGCCCTATGAGTGCTACACGGTAGCTTCGATCATAAATCTTACCGATACCGAGCGTGTACGTGACGTAAGCATTTCCGAATCCTTACGGCTGGAATCGGGAAAATATCTTGCGTATGACTATTTTGCCGATGAATTTCTCGGTATATACGACGACGGAATGCACCTGAGCACATCGCCCTACGACACAAGGGTTATCGCCTTCAGAAGGCTCACAGGAAAGCCGCAGCTTATGAGCACCTCAAGACATCTTACGCAGGGTGCGGCCGAGGTATCGAACGTTACCTGGTGCGAGGAGAACCTCACCCTCACCGTGAGTGCTGACATAGTGTGCGAAGATGAATACCGTATGGCGGTATACGTTCCAGAGGGGTACGTTGCGGAGGGTTGCACCGTAGGCTACACACAACAAATCGGGCGTGTTCTGAAGGCATGGGCATGTCCGCCTTGCACTGACAGATTCGATTTCGTTATCAAGTTCAAAAAGATATAAAAAGCAGCAGATTTGCAAACATAACTTTGCAAATCTGCCGTTTTTCTTACTGTATCATAGCTAAAAGACCTGCTTCATCTATAACAGAAACGCCGAGATCGCGAGCCTTTGTCAGCTTTGAGCCGGCCTCATCTCCCGCCACAACGTAAGAGGTCTTTTTAGAAACACTACCGGAAACCTTTCCGCCGTTTTTCTTTATAAGCGCAGAGGCCTCGTCACGAGTCATTGTAGGGAGTGTTCCCGTAAGAACAAAGGTAAGTCCGTCAAGAACGCTTCCCTTCTCCTCGCCGACAGAAACCGTCAGAACGCCCAACGACTCCAGCCTATCGAGAAGCGCAACGTTCGCTTCATCCGCAAAATATTCCACAAGGGCAGATGCGGTTATCTCACCGATGTCGCTTACAGAAGCAAAGTCCTCCAGGGTGGCGTTTTTCAGATTATCCAGCGTCCTGAACCTTCCGGCTATCTCCTCCGCCGCGACCTCGCCAACCTGGCGTATACCAAGAGCGTAGAGTAGCTTTTCGAGGCCACGGGACTTTGAAGCTTCAATGGCAGCGGTAAGATTCTCGGCACTCTTCTTGCCCATACGCTCAAGCCCCTCAATATCGGCAACCGTCAACGTGTAAAGATCTGCAATATCTCTGATCTTTCCCGCAGAAAGCAAGAGCTCAACCACCTGAGGTCCGAGGCCGTCGATATTCATCGCTCCCTTTGAGGCAAAGTGAGTGATGCCTCTTGCATTTTGCGCAGGACAGGCCGGATTCTTGCATCTTATCGCGGCGCCATCGCCACATTCATCTCTGAACACCTGAGCTCCGCAGGAGGGACAGACCGCAGGCATCGCAAACGGCTCCTCACCTCCGGTTCTCTTTTCCGGGAGTGCCCTAACTATTTCGGGGATAATCTCTCCTGCCTTGCGGACGATCACCGTGTCCCCAATTCTTATATCACGATCGGCAATAAACTGGGCGTTGTGAAGTGTAGCACGGGAAACCGTTGTGCCCGCAAGTCTGACCGGCTCAAGGTTGGCCGTAGGGGTAAGAACGCCTGTCCTGCCCACTTGTATATCCACCGAAAGGAGTCTGGTCTCCTTCTCCTCCGGGGGATACTTATATGCAACCGCCCATTTAGGAGTGCTCGTTCCCTCACCTGCAACAGCACGCTTGGAAAGATCGTTCACCTTAACAACGGCACCGTCCATATCAAAGGCCAACTCGCCTCTGCAATTACCGAGATATTCAATATGCTTACAAAGCGCCTCGTATCCGCGGAGAGCGGCTCTGTGACTAACGGTGGCAAAGCCCAGCTCTGCAAGCCTGTCGAGGGATTCGGTATGTGTAACACACGCTCTGCCGTCGCTATACAATGAGCCCTCCTGAAGATTGAACACAAGTATAGCAAGACGCCTGGATGCCGCGATCTTAGGGTCAAGCTGGCGGAGCGAGCCGGCAGCGGCGTTTCTGGGATTTGCAAACAGCGGCTTTCCCTCACTCTCTCTGATCTCGTTGAGCCCTCCGAAAACGCTTTTTGGCATATACACCTCACCTCTTACGCAAAGGTAAGGCAGGGGCTCTGCGAGCTTTAAGGGAATGGATTTTACCGTACGGAGATTTTCGGTCACGTCCTCACCTATAACACCGTCACCGCGGGTGGCGCCCCTGACAAATACGCCGTTTTCGTATATAAGTGACACGGACAGACCGTCTATCTTAGGTTCTACGGAGTACTCTGTATCGGAGCCGAGAAGCTCCTCCATCCTGTCGGTAAACTCGCGCAGCTCATCGAAGGAAAATACATCGGTAAGGCTACCCATTTTGACCGTGTGTGTATATTTCTCAAAGCGTTCAAGCGCTCTGCCGCCAACTCGCGAGGTGGGAGAGGACGGCTTCTTTAGCTCTGGAAACGCCTCCTCAAGCTCGGTGAGCTCACGGAACATCATATCGTATTCGTAATCGCTGATCTTAGGAGCATCCTGCTCGTAATACAGCTTCGAGTTTTCTTCTATCTGCCCGCTGAGAAAATCAATGCGAGCTGCGGCTTCTTCTCTTGTCATTTTCATCTCCGAAAACCTTTTTATTTCCTTTTAATTTTATCACATTCGCCTTCATTTGTCAAGGCTGAGCGATGCTTGAAGGCGCAAAATATCCAATATTCATTTTACGGTGAAAAGCAGCCTTGAAAGCCGCAAAAATGAAGGAAATTTCCTTATTGACATTCACGCGTTTTGATGTATAATTAAAATGTAATTCTAGAAAGGTAGTGCTTTTATGAAAACCGTAACCGATGAAAAAAGCCTCTCCGGTGCCAAAAAAACAAAAATCGCCTCAGAAAAGGTAAAATATTGGGCTCTTCTGAACTTCGGTATTCTGCTGGTCGCAACAGGAATTTATTTCTTCAAGGCGCCTAACGGATTTGCAACCGGAGGTGTCAGCGGTATTGCTCTGATATTCTCGCACATGCTACCGGTACTGAAGCAGTCAACCTATATGCTTATCATAAATATCGTGCTTCTGATCGTTGGAATACTCGTGCTCGGACGTGAGTGCGGTGGACTTACCGTTTACTGTACGCTTGTTCTTTCTCTGGAAAACAGCTTGTTTGAGAATCTTATACCGCTGAACGGTCCGCTCACCTCTTACCCCTTACTGGAGCTGGTATACGCAGTTTTGCTGACCGGCGTTGGCGGCGCTATTGTTTTCAAGTGCAAGGCGTCCACCGGCGGCACCGATATAGTAGCCCTCGTGCTAAAGAAGCACACCTCGATGAACGTAGGAACGGCACTTCTGTGCGCCGACTTTCTCATTGCGGCGGCTACCTTTATACATTTCGGCGAGAATGGAATATCCCTCGACCCGCAAACCGGACTGTTTTCGCTTCTCGGTCTCTTTGCCAAGGTGTTCGTCGTGGACGATATTATCGATTCTATCAATCTCTGTAAATCCTTTACCATCATTACCACAAAATACGAGGAAATCGATGCCTTTATTATGAAAGAGCTCCATCACAGCGCCACCATTTATGATGCGAAGGGTGCTTACTCCGGAGATGACAGAAAGGTGATCATCACAGTATGCCGTCGCTCGGAGGCTATCAGACTTCGCAAGTGTGTAAACGAGATAGACCCTCACGCATTTATTATCATTACCAAAACCAGTGAAATTATGGGTAAGGGCTTCAGGGATAACGTAAATTGAAAAATTCGGAGATACGGTATAAATAGAATACAACAAACTGATACGGGAAAAGCTTGCGGAAGGCTCTCTTGAGTCCTACGCGCTCACGGTTGGCTATCTCGGAGAAGAGATCACGTTATATTCAGACGATGTAAACGAGGACACGATATTTGATGCGGCCAGCCTCGGCAAGGTGTTTGCGACTGCGGTTTTGATAATTAAAGCTATCGACAATGGACTTATCTCCCTCGACGATACTCTGCCGAAATTCTTTGAAGGCGTACCCTGCCTCACACGGTTGGAGGCCGGCGAATCTATGATAGACGATTACAACGTCAGGCGGTTGCGCGGTATACCTGCCGGAAACGGTGGAAACTACTGCACTATGCACGATATAAGACTCTTTGTCCGCGCACTGCTTGATCGTGACGAGCGTCTTTACTCAAAGGGAATGTTTGATATCGCGGAGGCGAATTACACCGGTGGGCTTCCCGTTCTCGATGTATTCAGAGGAACGGACAACCGCGGGCTTGGATTCGTACACGTAAACGAAAGCTGCTACCAAGCGTGTGACCTTTTCCCTGACGGAAGCATCGGCCACGAGGGGTACACAGGGCAGTCCTTCTTCCTCTGCAGAGAGCCGGAACTTTACGTTATATTCTTATCCAATGCAACAAGATGCACGGTTAAAAAATACGGAAAGGCCAACTATGTTGAGGTATGCGATCTGCGTGCCGAGCTTCATCGTGCTATAGCGGAATCACAAAAAAATAAAGCGTATAAAAACGGTTACTCTCTACCTCGCGGTAAGAATAACCGTTTTTATATATTATTTACCTAAATACTTGTCAACCGCGGCAATACGCACGCAAAGCACGAGAATGTCCATCGCAAGCGAGATATCCTCATCGGAGGGATACGTCGGAGCTATACGAAGATTCTCATCGCGAGGATCTATGCCGTAGGGGAAGGTGGCGCCGACCGATGTCAGCGTAACGCCCGCATCACGGCAAAGGTTATATACGTTCTTAGCTGTGTTATCAAGAACGTTGAGCGAAACAAAGTATCCGCCGCGAGGCTCGGTCCATTCCGCGATACCAAGCTCTTTAATGGTATTGAGAGCGCGGAGAGTGATATCAAACTTTTTACCTATAAATCCGGCAAGGGTCATCATGTGCCTGTGAACCGCTTCGGCATCTGCAAAATATGCGGTGTGGCGGAGCTGGTTGAGCTTATCGTAGCCGATGGTCTGAACGCCGAGATACCGGGCAATCTGCCTGAGGTTTGCAGGAGATGCAGCCATCATTGCTACACCAGAGCCGGGGAAGGTGATCTTTGAGGTGGAGGTATAATAGAAGATCCTGTCGAGAGTGCCGTACTCCTCTGCTACGTCAAAGATATTAAGGAGCTTGTCGCCCTCCTCGCCCAGATCGTGAACGGCATAGGCATTATCCCACATGATACGGAAGTCGGGAGCGCCAACCTTCATCGAGGCAAGTCTGCGAACGGTTTCATCTGAATAAGTGTTACCGGTGGGATTAGAGTATTTAGGAACGCACCAGATACCCTTGACCTTTGGATCAAGCACCAGCTTCTCCACCATATCCATATCCGGGCC
>CAZABU010000053.1:0-1637 GCA_964483225.1 uncultured Ruminococcus sp.
GTTTATGATTCCCATTTGTCTTACGACGGGTAAGACTTTAACTTTAAAAGGCAGTAAACGGCTGTTTGAGCGTTCGCTGTCGGTATATCAGTCGCTGTGTAACGAGCGCGGGTTTGAGTTTTGTCAAAGCGCGGACAGCGTTACGGTAAAGGGTAAACTTCAAAGCGGAAGTTACCGCGTACGCGGTGATATATCAAGCCAGTTTATAAGCGGACTTATGTTCGCGCTGTCCACCCTTGACGGTGACAGCGTTATAGAGATAGAAGGAAAACTTGAGAGCGCGCCCTACCTTGACCTGACAGAGTCGGCGTTAAAAGCGTTCGGTGTAAACGTTTCGCGTAAACAAAACGTAATAACGGTATGCGGCGGAAACGGGTTTGTACCGCGCGATATGACGGTAGAGGGCGACTGTTCAAACGCGGCGTTTTTCGAAGCGCTGAATCATGTGGGCGGTAACGTCACGGTTACGGGGTTATCATCCGACACGCTTCAGGGTGACAGAGTATACAAGCAGTTTTTTGACAGTATAAAAACGGGTGTGCCCACCCTTGACGTTCGCGACTGTCCCGACCTTGCGCCGATACTGATGGCGATGGGCGCGGTGTACGGCGGTGTACGGCTTATCGGCACTCGCAGACTTAAGATAAAGGAAAGCGACAGAGGGGCTGTAATGGCAAAAGAACTTAAAAAGTTCGGCATCGTCACTTGTAATTATGAAAACGAAATAACGGTGAGCGGGAAACTGACTCCGCCGCGCGATATACTGTGCGGACATAACGACCATCGCATAGTCATGTCACTTGCAACGCTTTGCGTCATGACGGGCGGTACGATTGACGGCGCGGAAGCGGTAAGCAAGAGTCTGCCCGATTACTTTGAAAGACTTGCAAAACTCGGTACGGAGGTCATATATGAAACTCGATAAACAAAAAAATATACTGATAGTAGGTTTAGGTCTTCTCGGCGGAAGTTACGCGATGTCGCTGAAGCGTCAGGGTTACAGCGTAAGCGCGATAACGCGGTCGCAGAGTTCTATCGACTACGCGCTCGAAAACGGGATTATTGACAAGGGCAGCACAGAAGTTGACCCGACGATTATAGGGGAAGCCGACCTTATCGTGTTTGCGCTTTACCCTCACGTATTCATCGATTGGCTCAAAGCAAATCAGCAGTATTTTAAAAGCGGTGCAGTGATAACGGACGTCACGGGCGTCAAGAGTTGCATCATATACGATATACAGGAGTTTTTACGTGATGACGTTGAGTTTATAGCGGCGCACCCGATGGCAGGTAAAGAGGTGTACGGTGTACAGAACGCGGACGACAAAATATTTGAGAAGGCAAACTACATCGTAGTGCCCACGTCCAAAAACACCGCTGGCGCTATGGAGTTATGCCGTGACCTCGGCGTGAAACTCGGGTTTAAGGACGTGAGCGAGTTATCGCCCGAAATGCACGATGAGATGATAGCGTATCTGTCACAGCTTACGCACTGTATCGCGGTATCGCTTATGTGCTGTAACGATTTCCGCGGACTTGAAAACTACACGGGTGACTCGTTCCGCGACCTCACCCGAATCGCGAGTATCAACGACGATATGTGGAGTGAATTGTTTTTACTCAACAGCGAACCGCTT
>CAZABU010000053.1:1647-11574 GCA_964483225.1 uncultured Ruminococcus sp.
CATGAATATGAATTTTAAAAGAAAACTGCCGATACCGCAGGATATAAAAGCGGAGTTCCCCGTTACAGAAAAGATGGCGGCGATAAAAAATGCAAGAGATGAGGAGATAAAAAAGGTATTCCGCGGTGAGAGTGACAAGTTCATCCTTGTAATAGGACCTTGTTCCGCGGACAATCATGAAGCGGTGCTTGATTACATTTCGCGACTTCGCCGTGTAGAAGATCAAGTCAAGGATAAAATCATCATTATTCCGAGAATTTACACCAACAAACCGCGTACGACGGGCGACGGATACAAGGGTATGTTGCATCAGCCCGACCCGACCGTTGACCCCGATATGCTCAAAGGTATAATCGCGATACGCGAAGTGCATTTAAGCGCTCTGCGTGATTACGACTTCACCTGCGCGGACGAGATGCTGTATCCCGAAAACCACCGTTATCTGTCCGACCTTCTGTCCTACGTCGCTATCGGCGCGCGTTCGGTCGAAAACCAACAGCACAGACTTACAGCGAGCGGTCTTAACATACCCGTAGGTATGAAAAACCCCACGGGCGGCGACCTTTCTATCATGATGAACGCCATCACGGCAGGACAGCATAAACACGTGTTCCTTTACAGAGGCTGGGAGGTTGCAAGCGAGGGCAACCCCTACGCGCACGCCATCCTTCGCGGATACGCAGACTTTGCAGGTAAGAATATCCCCAACTACCACTACGAAAATATCGTAAACCTGCACGAACTCTACGTTAAGAGCGGTCTTGCAAACCCCGCTGTCATTATCGACACCAACCACGCAAACTCAGGTAAACAGTGTCTTGAGCAGGTGAGAATTGCAAAAGATATCGTTTACAGTTGCAACCATAACACCGACATTCATAAGATGGTCAAAGGTCTTATGATAGAGAGTTATATTGAGGACGGCGCGCAGAAGATAGGCGAGAATATCTACGGCAAGTCCATCACCGACCCCTGTCTTGGCTGGGAAAAGACCGAAAAGCTTATTCTCGACATCGCGGATTCGCTTTAATAACCATAAATTCCCACGCGGTTTTGCGTGGGAATCTTTATATTGTAACAACAATTTAGCCCCGGCAGGTTTCCCTGCCGGGGCTTGGGTTTTGGAACCGAGCTATTTTGATGAAAGGTTTTTCGTTCGTAAGCGAAGCCGTATTTACATACTGCAGGCGTGGAAACGGAAAAGCTTTCGCAAAAGAGACGGTTCAGCGAAGCTTAACCTACAAGACCGGAACGCTCGATACCCTGTACCAGATACTTCTGACAGAAGAGATACATGATAACAAGGGGGAATATAATCATAATACCTGCGGTATTCTGAATTACGTTCTCATAGAGCGCCTGACCTGCGAACTTAGTCTTCAGGTGCATCTGTATAGTCTCGTTGATCTCGATTACGTCAGGCATAACCCAAGGTGCGTTATCGGTACGGAAGAAGAGACCTGTATAGAACTGGTCTGTCCACTGCCAGGAGAAGGAGAAGAGGAATACGGTAATCATCATAGGCACGGACAGAGGCAGAATGATCTGTATGAAGGTGCGGAAGGTACCGGATCCGTCAACGTAAGCCGACTCCTCAAGCTCATCGGGAACGCCCTTGAAGAACTGACGAAGGAGATAGATATACAGACCGTTCTTAAATGCGATACCGCCAAGGGACATTACGATAAAGGGAACGAAGGTATCGGTAACGTCGATGGGGCCACCGGCAATCAAGGTAAGAAGACCGGTCGGATTTATAGACATGATCCTCGCTATATCAAAGCTGGTGAAATGCTTGAGCATGGAAAGGCTCAGCGCGCTGTGAGGAATGATCATCGTAATAACAACCATAAGCATCACAAGCTTATTTCCCTTGAATTTGAATTTAGCAAGACCGTAGCCTACAAGGCAGGCAACGAAGGTCTGAATAAGTGCACAAAGTGCGGAAAGAAGGAGCGTGTTGAAGAAGGCCTCAAAATATCCGTTGTCAAGAATGATATACTTGTATATATCAAAGGTGAAATGCTTCGGTATAAGAGAAACCGTCGCGTCAACTACGTCAGATCGGCTCATGAAGGAGCCCGCGATCTTTGAGAAGAAGGGGAAAAGAATTACGTAAGACACACCAAGCATAAGTATGAATCTGAAGATGTTTATTACGATCTTGATCCAGGTGTTTGAGGTCTTAAGCTTTTTCATCAAGCGTTCCTTAACGGTCATCTTGCCTTCATAGTCAACCGAGATCTTATTCTTGGTTTCCTTGGTGACAATGGGACGCTCGTCAACGCTCTTAGTGGCAAAATCATTATAAGTATCCATTTTCACACCTCCTTAATCTCTTCTCTGATAGAATACCATCGATCCGACTATAAGTGCTACAAGTCCGATAATAAGCATTACTATCAAGAAGTAAATCCAAGCCTGTGCAACTGCCTGGCCCTCGGGGAAGGAGAAATTCTCGATGAAGACCATGGCGGGGTTGGTGGTTCTGGTGAAGGAGTCGATAATGGTATATACTGCGTTTACCAGGATCATGGGTGAGATCATCGGGAAGGTGATCTTCCAGAAGGTTTCCCATGCGGTTGCACCCTCTATCTCGCTCGCCTCATAGATCGAGGGGGAGATGGACTGAAGACCGGCAAGGAAGATAAGCATCTGTACGCCGGAGTAGTTAATGATGTTATAAACGTTATTAACTATCTGAACAACGTAGGTAACAAGCTCGCCACCTACCTTCATGCTTGCAAAGAGGGTCTGAACGTCGAGTACAGAAATGATCTCATTGGCGCTGTTGGCGCCCGAGCCGTCATCGATACCCGAGCCTGCGTTTCCGGAAGCGATATCTGCCGCGTTTATGGTTTCCATAAGACCGGTGGATATGATAACAGGTACGAAGAATATAGCACGGAACACCGCACGGCCAAGCATCTTCTGGTTAAGAACGACCGCAATGAACAGAGAGAATACTATTACTGCGGGAACCTCAAAGATAAGCTGCTGAAGACCGGAAAGCAGAGCGACCGTAAAGCTCTCAGTCTCGAATGCTGCAACGTAGTGATCGAAGCCTCTGAACTCAAGCTTGAATTGAGCGGTACCGTTTACAAGCTCGGTTCCGAGATCGTTAAAGCTGAACCAGAAGGAGTCAATGAGGATAGGCAGGTAGATAAGAACCAGACCGAGCAGGAAGGGGAGGACGAACACGTAGCCCGCCCTTGCCTTTCTTTCAGTCAGTGAAGCCTTCCTCAAGGGGAGCTTAGGAAGCTTAGACTTGAGGGAAGAAAAGAGATTCTTCTCTGCGGTCATACTTTTATTGGTTATATTATTATCCATTTCCGCTCCTCCTTAATTTGCAGAATTTCTGATAGCCTGATAGCCGTATGCCGAAACTACAACGGTTCTGGTCTCGCCATCAGCAAGAGACTTATCAATACTATTATCAACTATTACCTCTACGTCAAAGACGTTGTAGTTGATGAGGAATATACACTCGTCATTACCCTTACCGTATGTAACCATAACAACGTTACCGTTATCACAGGTGAAATCGGTGGTCTTGTAATCCTTGGAGTTCGTTACGGAATCGGTAATATACGAATATGCAGAGGTGTATACTACGTCTGCGGCAGTTACGGTAACGTTCACGATCTCGGTAATATCTGCGCCGAGCTCGGCATTGTAATCGGAAGCGTACTTGTCGATAACAGAGTCGATTGCAACAGATATAACGTCTGCGATCTTGTATTCACCGTTAGCCTCAGCGGTAAGAGCCGCAGCATCAACACCGAGAAGGGCTACCTGAGCCGCATCGAGAGTGAGCACGGAATATTCCGCATCGGTGAGGTGAAGAACGTCATCGCGAAGCTTAGCAATTATTGCGTCTCTGCCGGCATCATCAACTGCAAAGTCAACTCTGACGGTGGCAGGCGCACTGTTTGCTCTGAGCTCGGAGAGCTTGTCGGAAATCTTCTTGTAGGAAATGCTGTCAACAGAGGCAACATACTCACGGATAAGATTTACGTAATTGGCCAGCATCTCGTCAGCGTCAATGACACGCTCTGCAACAACGGTGCTATGATCAACTATCTCGTAAAGCTGAAGATCGCCGATCGCATCGTTAAGTGCATGATATCTCTCAACGATACTGTCAAACCAGTTATTATAGTCAATACCGTAATAACCGGAGAGGGCGGGATCCTCCTTGAGGTAATTGGTATTCTCACAGCAGAGAATGTAGTACAGAGATGCGCCGTTCTCGATCGAACGAAGGAAATCGTAGTCGGGAGAACCGGAATAGTTAAGAGGTGCACCGGAATAGTTCACGTAACCGTGAAGCACCATACCGTAGAAGGGCACCGCATAAGATGCGTACTTCATATGGCTGGAGTCGGTGGTTGCGCCAACTATGTGATCTGCGTACTTAACTGTATAGATGTTACCGGCCTCGGTAAGAACGCTGTAATTCTCGGACATTCTGCCAAGAAGGGCGGTAACGTAGCCCTTTGCCTCCTCACGGGTGATGGTGTTATCCTCATCCATATTGGAGTTCAGGTCGTATCCCATCGTGGTAACGGAGATACCGGTGGCATCATCGTACTTGGAATACTTCTTTTCAAACTTAGTATAAAGTCTGTCAAGCTCATCAGGGGTGACAAGCTGAGCGAAGAGGCTCTCATACATACCGGAAAGACCGGCGATGGAGTTCCAGCTCTGCTTGGAAGCATAACGGTTATCCACCATACGGGCGGCACTGCGGTTGAGACCGATGCCGTCGAAGGCAGCCGTGTTATTGATGTAAAGGAAATCAAAGTCGGGATATACGCCGAAGGTGTAGCCCTCATTCTCATTTGCAGACTTAGCCGCCTCAAGAAGAGAACGGAATCCACGCTTGCCTCCAACGGAGCTCTCCCACTTCACCTTTGCGGGGTAGGTATAATACATACCGCCGTTGGTAAAGCCGGTAAGCTTGAAGTTAACGTTGATGATTCCTGCATACTTCTCGGCAAGAGCATCGTACTCAGCCGCACGTGCTCTGTAAGCCTCGACCTGCTCGACCTCCTTCCCCTTCGAGCTTTCTTCAAGCTCGTCGGCAAGGGTGCGATACTCCGCAGCCTTATTTTCAAAGACGGTCTTGCAGTCCGAAAGATCCTTGTACATCTGCTCTACCTGCTCAAAGGTAGTCAGAGGAACCGAAACGGTAACCGGGAAGGTGAGGATCTTCTTAACCACGTCAATAGAACCGAGGGCCTCTATGTAAAGAGGAAGATTCTCTGACGTCTCTGTCATCAGCTCAATGATACCAAGATCCTTCAGATAATCCTTATAGCGACCTGCCATACCGACATAATCCGCAGGATAGTAGGACTGAAGATTCGCGCCCGCTGCCACAGAATCATCGGTGAGCATAGTGATCACCTGCTTGCAGGAGCCGCTGTAGTGTTCCTTCGAAACCACGTAGTAAGCAGCAAGACCGCTTACGGACAGGGTGCTGGAAAGATCATACTTATCGTAAGGATAGGGAGAGAAGGAGGTATATGCCGCGATGTACTTATGCGTACCGCCACCGGAGGTAAGGCCAATGGTGGACATGGTATCACATTCCTCAATAACGGTGAAGAAGCCGTTCTTTATAGAGGTCTCGGAGGTGAGAGCCGCAGTGCTCTGATTAGGAGTCACGTCGTTTACAAGTCCGTACACGGGCATGGTAACACGCTCGGTGGGCTTGCTCTGTCCGATATCGGCATAGCAATAATCGTTACCGTATACCTTGCTCTGAATGTTGATACTGGGGCTGATGATGCCGGGGATGTCGAAATAGAAATCCGCAAACTCGACGACAGCGCCGCTACCGTCGGGAATGAACGCATAACCGTCCTTGGTCATATCGCCACAGCCAAAGTACTTAACAGGGGTGATCTTGGAGATAGCGTACTCTTCCTTATCAAAGGTGATGGCGTTGACCGGTATGTCTACCACAAGATTACCGGTGGCATCAAGAGTATACTCTACGGTAACACGGAAGCTGGGAGTAGAGACAGCGGTGGAATTATATCCGGTCTCCTCCTCGTGCTCCTTTGCCATAGACAGAGTATAATCGGGGCAGCAAGCCTTGATTGCTCTGTCGATGAAGGTGAGCGTTACGGTATCCTCGCTCTTAATTACGTAACCGGCATCCCCACTGGTTTTCATAGCGGGAACAGCCTCGTACATATAGGCAAGATCAGCCTCGGTAAGTCCGGGGATGTTGGGGTTAAATACTCTGTAGTTATCAAAGAGATTCTTTATGTGAGAACCGATCTCATTGAGCTTGGCGTATCCCTCGGCATTGGCCTTTTCGCTTGCATAAGTGAGTATGGCGTTAACAGCGGAACGGACGTTGGAGGGGTTGAACTCACCGTCAGTCTTGACGAGATCGGGCTGCTCAAAGAGGTTATAGCCCTCAAAGTCGCGGCCGCCTGCAGAGAATCCGCCGGAGGGAGCCTCACCAAGGTAAGTCTCAAGAGCATTTGCAAAGGTCGTGAACAGAGGCTCTGCAATATACTCACTGAAGGTTTCACCAAGAATTGCGTTAGGAGCGATGAGCGTATCAGCCTCGTCACCGAGGGTATACTCTACCGCAATACCAATGGTCTTGCCATCCTTCTCTACAGGATTAACCTTGAGAAGGGAGCCCTCCTTGATCCACTGATAGCTGGTATAAACCGACTCGGAGGGATTTGCTATCGGGAAATAGGTAAGCTCGATCTGGCTGACAACGCTATCATTCAAGGTAGAGGTGGTGTATCCGGGGTCAACGGGGTTACTGGTCAGAATCTGACCGGTAACGTTATTGACATAATAGAGGAATCCGGTGTATCTGTTAACGTAGATTCCATATTCCGGAGTGTTGATCCAGTCGAGGTATCCAAGATCAAGGTCATAGGCCAGAAGCTCTGCGGCAGTAGCGCAGTTCTTCTTCAGATAGTCCTGATAGATCTTGAGCACCTGATTTTTGTCTTTTTCTGCGTCCTGGGCAAAATACGATGTGATCTCACTGCCCTCAGCGGCAAACGCGCTCAGCGGAGTTACGGCAATCAGGCTCGTGAAGAGCATTACGAAAACCAGCGCAGACGATAATATTTTATTCAGTTTCATTTATTTACCTCCTGCTACTACAATCGGTTTCCGATTTCCGAGAAAATACCGACAACAAAGCTTACCATCTTCATCACAAGGCTGGAGAACAGTACTGCGATGAATATAATGACGCACATTGCAACGATAGTTCCGAGGGTGGTGACAATGTTCTTACTGATAGAGTAGTCATGAATGACAGACATACCGAAGAACAGAAGGATTCCTACCCAAACGTATCCGAGAGTTACGAGAAGATTTACGATAGAGCCCTCGGTGGTGGTAAGAACGTTTGTAAGAATGGTGGATATGATAACGAATACGGGCAGAGGAGCCAAGGAATAACAGGTTGCGATATAAATATCCTTAAAGCTACCCTCACCGTCAAAGAGCGTGGTAAGACACCAGTTTGCAACAACCCAAAGAATTACGGGTACAAGAACCGCAATCACCTGGATAAATACGGTGGAGTAATTACCCCTGGGGTTGAACATATAGCCTCTACCGATCGCCTGATAGAAGAATGCCAGAATGGTGATACCGAGAATGGTGCTTGCCGCTCTGACAGAGCCGCGCTTCTCATGCTTCAGATCCCAGAAGCCGTCGAAGGGATGGAATATGAGATGGAAGACGTAAAGCATCTCCTCGCCGTAGGTCTTTCTGCCGACCTTGAGAGATACGGCCTTGTTCTTCTTCTTTGCCCAACCGAGGAACTTGAAGAAGAATACGAGAGCCACTATCGCAAGGATCACAAGAGGAAGCATCCAAGTAGAGATGATCGACTTACGAACCTCTGCAAAGGCCTTGGAATAGTACTGCGTTTCATAAGCCGCGGAAAGCATTTCCATCGACTCTTCGTATTTCCCCTGGTTGAACAGCGCCTTACCTATACCTATATAAGCAAGGTCAAAGTTGTTGTTACTGGTAAGAACGTCCTGCCAGTATTCAATGGTCTTTGCGTAATTGTACTCGTTCTGATTATGAAGAGCATTCATAATCGTATCGCAGTACTCGGTAGGATGGAATACGGTGAGCTGGTAGCCGGTCGCCGTATTATCAAGCATAACGATGTTATACACACCGTCGATGATCTGATAGGTCATAGCGGTATAGCCCGTACCGTTACCGATCTGGCTACCGCCACCGCCGAAGGCAAACAGCAGGTTACCGTTTGAATCGTAGGTATAGGTTCTGGATCTGGAGCTATCCAGTATCGTCCAGGTACCCTCGTTACCGATGGCAACGTCGATGATATTGGAAACCATCTTAGGCTCGAGAATATTTACCTCTCCGCCGGGATCGAAGAAGCCGTTACGCTTCATGATCTCCTTACCCATAGAATTGAGCTTCTTTACAGGAGAGTATGCCGCGGTCTTGGACTTAAGAGCCGCAAGCTGCTTGGACTTATCATCCGAGTCGGTGAAGTTCAGCGTAACGAAGACGAAGCCGTCCTCGTCAACGGTGATGTTGTTAAAGGGGATAGACAGGTTCTTTACGGACGCCTCACGCTGCTCGGTGGACTGGAACTGCGCCCAGAGCTGCTGGAAGAAGTTCGAGGAAACCTGCTGTGCACCGATAAATCCTGTGAAATCGCCGGCATTCGAAAGAACGATAACGCCCTTGGTACAGCTGGCAGAGGTAATGAAGATTCTACCGTACTTATCAACCGCGATAGCGTTGGGAGTGAAGTCGTCACCCTCAAGGAGCGCGTTGGTAGGCTGCTCGATAGTTCTTACGTAATTATAATCTCTGTCGAAGATTACAACACGCTTGTTACCGGTATCGCAAACGAAGATGTAGCTGGTACCGTCAACCATGATCTCAGGATTAGTAACATAAAGACCGGTGGGAGCATTAAGCTGCTGATCTCTACCGTACTCATCGATGTAGCTGCTCATAATACCGATGACCTTGAAGTCACGCTTGTTGAGAACTACGATACGGTTGTTACCCTTATCGGCGATATACAGATTACCGTCGTTATCCGCAACGAGGTCGGATGCGAGCTTCAGCTCAAGGTTACCGTACTTAACGGTTTCGGAGTAATAGTAAACCGTGACGGTAGTAGAGGTGATAACAGCGTTATCGGTAGACTTGTCTATCGCATTCCACTGTGACTCGGAGGTGCCGCCGTAGTATATAGTCTTGAACTTATCAACAGCTATTCTCGAGAATGCGCCGGTACCGATCTTGGTAACGGTGGCGGGAATACGAACAGATTCGAGAGGACAGCCGGAGAAGGCGTAAGCGCCGATCTCGGTGATAGCCGCATCGATGCGAACGTTCTTTACCTGGGCGCTGCTCTCTACGGTGTACTTGGGAGTACCGTTATCATCGGTAACGGTAAGCTCAACGAATGCACCGTCGGCAATAGCAACAACGGGAAACTTGTTATGCAGCTTGGGAATGACTACGTTCTCGCTCTCACCCGTATAATCGGTGACGATATAACCGTCGCCGGTGTCGTTCAGAGTGAACTCAAGTCCCTCGGAGGTATAATCAAGACCCGCATTGGTCTCGTCCTTGGGCCAGATGACGATATCGCCCGTAGAGTCCTCGTGCCAATAGTTACCGCCGAGGAGGTTCATCGTACGGGTATCGTAGGGCTGAACGTCGGGAGTATAGGCGTGAGGAGACGGAAGGGGCTCGCCATCGATGGAGTAGGTGTAAGTCTCGTAAGACTCGAAGGCGGAGGAGGTTATGGAACCAAAGAGCATAATCGCTACGATGGTGAGGAGGAGTATCTTTACTATTCTGTTTTTCATTTTCTTCCTCCTCTCTTAATCCTTCATACCGGAGGAGCCCATCGTCTCGATG
>CAZABU010000054.1:0-11459 GCA_964483225.1 uncultured Ruminococcus sp.
GCAGATCCTTGAGGATTGGAAGAACTTCAAGGGTAAGCCCCAGATCCTCGAGCTTCCCTCGGCTCCCGCGCAGTTTATAACCTATTTCGAGGAGGAGAACCGCCCTCAGGCAAAGCTGGACCGCGACATTTACGGCGGTATGGGCGTTTCCGCGGGCAGACTCCGCGAGGACACCGTTTACGACTATAAGTTCGTCGGCCTCTCCCACAACACTCTCAGAGGTGCCGCAGGCGGCGCGGTTCTTATCGCCGAGCTGCTTTACAGAGAGGGATATATCACCAAGAGATAATCGGCCGAGAGCCGGATTCAGAGAGCAGGAGCAAGGGCGGGGCCCTTCGACTCCTGCTTTTGTTATGTATAAAATACCTTTCTGTGGGTAAAATCTATATATCCCAAAACAGAAAGGAAAGAAAAAATGACCCTCACCCAAAAGGAAACCACTCTTTTATCCGATCTTAAATCCCAGGAGCAGCTTTGCATTGAGAAGTATAACAAATACGCCCAGATGGCAAACGACCCCGAGCTGAAGTCGCTTTTCAGCTCCCTTGCCGCAACGGAGCAAAAGCACCTTGATACCGTTACCCAGATACTCGGAGGAACCGAGGTGCAGATGCCGGCCCAGTCCCCCTCTGCGGTAAGCGCAAAGCTCCAGTGCAAGATGTCCACCTGCACCCCCGAGCAAAAGCAGCAGGACGCCTATCTCTGCAAGGATGCGCTGGCTATGGAAAAGCACGTTTCCTCGGTCTACGATATGAGCGTGTTTGAATTTTCGAGCCCGGTGCTCAGAGATACCCTCGCTCATATCCAGAAGGAAGAGCAGAATCACGGCGAGCAGCTTTATAATTACCTTTCGTGTAACAATATGTATAACTAAAGAAAAATCCGAGCGAAAGGCGACGTACTCTTAAGGACAGTTTTTGGAATTTAATATAGAATACGTTACCTACCGACAGGAGGACAGAGGATGTTTTTACGTTCTCTGTCCTCTTTGCTTACATGACGGACGGTAGATAGAGCCTCCCTTGTGTAAAGGGAGGTGGCTTGCGTAGCAAGACGGAGGGATTGTAAAAGCAAAATCCTGCTTCAAAACAATCCCTCAGCCGCCTTCGGCGTCAGCTCCCTTTACACAAGGGAGCCTTTTCTTTAGCCGTTTCTTCACTTATCAATTTTCCTGACAAGCACTGCATTTGTATCCACAAATGCAAAAATACGGCATACCTCTTTCGAGATACACCGTATTTTTGAAAAACTGTCCTTTAGAGTGACGCTCTAAATTCGCTCGGATTCTTTAATTATTTTACCACGTCGTATTTTGCTTCGTCAAAAAGGCTGTAAAGGTGTCTTGCGTTAAAGCCACCCTTGAGCTTGAATTTTTCTATGATTTTGTCGGATGTAAATATTCCGAGTAGCGAGAATATAGCGGCAATTATCGGTCCGGCACCTATGAGCAGTGTGTAATTGAATATTCTGAAATATTCCGCGTAACTGGCAATGAAGGATGTAAACACTATTGTCATTGTCAATGCTGCGATACAGCAGATAGCGCTTATAATCCGCATAATCGTTGAGGTTCGCCGTCTTTCGCGGAGAAAAACAAAATATCCCAGCGTTTGCCAGACGGTAAGTGCAGCGGCAACGAAGCCAATTAGGCACAGAGTCGACATCTGTGAGAATATTTCAAACTCGTACAAACCGTAAATCGATGCGTAGTTCATGAGCAGAGCATAGTTATCTGCATTTGCATCTCCGTGGCGTATCTCTCTGACGGAATACCCCTTGACGGCGTCAATTGATTCATTGATAAGTGCGCGTTTTTTTCCTTCATTCAGATCGTAAATTTCAGATAAGGCATCCTTGTCTGCATTGGATAGGTAGAAGCTGTTGAAGAAGGAAGCATCCACGGCGATTTCAGCCGTGGTAGTTGTCGTTCTTCCGGAGAAAGTGCCGTGGATACCACTCACCATGACCGGGCAAAGCAGGCATATCATAACCGCCACACAAGATATTATTGAGGCTGCGCGAATTACTATGTCGCGACGTGTTGCTCTGAATCCGGAGAAGAGCGAATCCACAACCAAAAGAATAAACGCTACGACGCCGACAACCATAGTTGTAATGCACGCTCCCGTCGGAGCCATACCGGCGAAGGATGAAAGGTTAAACGCCTCTCCGAGCATTGCGAACCTCGGGAATGACAGCAGATTTGCCGCAAACAAAGAAATTGCCAGCAGGGGAGTGAGCAGAAGCAACGAGCGACAGACCTGTTCGACAACTTTGACCCGTGCTTTAGACAGACGGAACAGGGCAGATATGTGAATGAGCGCGCCTGCAAGCAGTGCGACTGCGGAAATAATGTACGCGATTGCTACCACGGAGGCAATAACGAGTGCGGTAGATGCCATCGTGCCCTCGTATTGCATATGCATGCGCACAAGGATGTTCATCATTTTGTTGAGCGCGCGTCTGGTGCCGGAGGAGAGCTCGTCATAGCTTTCTGCTATAAGCTCGTCGTTATCCAGTAGTCCTTCCTCAATGCTCTCGAGCTTTTCCATCAGCTCGGAGTCTGCCAAGTCCTCGAGGTTCACCGAGCAGAAGGAATCAGCGGTAAAAACGATAGTGTCAATGGCACTGATGGAAAACTCCATATCTTCAAACACATCATCTCCGAGCTTAATGCTCGTTACCGGAAGAAAGGCCATAATAAGCATCACCGTGGCAATAACGGCAGTTGCGGTCGCTCTAATGAATGATCGCCACCACTTTTTACGGCTTTCCGACTCGTCTATAAAGAAAGGCGAAGCATCTTCTGCTGCCGTGGATTCTTGCATGGGAGCAGACTCTTCGCAGATCACATCTTTTTCTACTTGATCTTCCATAACGTTACCTCTCTAAAGTTGAAATATGTATTTATGCTCTATATGTAGAGCATACCGTTATTATACTCCATTTATCGACAATTGTCAAGTAGTAGAGCATAATTTATAATACCTTTAGGAGGGTAAGATATGATATCCTATGAGCCGTTGTATAAAACCCTGAAGGAAAAGGGGATTTCCACTTATAAGCTGATAAATCAGTTCGGGATAAGCCGCAGCCTTCTTGACAGATTGAAGCATAATAAGCCGATAAGCACGGTGACGCTTAACGATTTATGCACGATTCTTGATTGCGGCGTTGAGCAGATCCTGGTTTTCGTTAAGGAGCAGGAGTGAGGCGTAAGGTCAGTCCATAATATGTAAACGTAAAAAGAGCGAGGAAGCCGCAGTTTTGGCATCTTCGCTCTTTTGTTATTACCTGTTCTGCGAGTGATAGGTCGGTGCGTGGTTTTTGTGCGACACGATTATGGGAGTGTCAGACATAAATCTTACGGCAAAGGGAACGTTTTCGGGGATACCCTGTGCCTTCAGAGAGAGCCAGTTGAAATGCAGGGCATCGGGGTCTACGTCCTCGCCGACGATGGAAAGTCTTTTCAGCGACGTGGGATTTACCTTTGCCTTTATAAAGCGGATCTTCTGCTTCGGGTCCTCAAAGAACAGCTCTATCCAGACGGTGACGGTGGAGTTGGCCGTGTTCAGCAGAGTGAATTCAAAATCCGAGGGCACGGCGGTGCTAAGCTCTGTAAATATCCAGGTGGGAGAACCGCAGTTGTCGAGGCCGGAAAGGAATTTCCTGCGAAGCGCCTCTGCGGAGCCTGCGGGTGGAGTATAGGGCAGGGCGACCGTGCGTGTAGGCGTACCCGTGATAAGCTCCTCAATGCCCGCCTCTGTCATAAGATAGCGCGCGCCGGCTCTGAAGGTGCAGAAAACAGTATAGGCGTTGTGGTCGGATACCGACATGAAGCAGACGCGCGGAGCGATCAGCTTATATGCGGCGATCTCCTCATCGGCGCCTCCGCAGCCAAAGCCGTGGTGGGGGACCTGGAGAATATCCGCCTTCAGATGCTCACCCTGCTTCTCTGCAAGTCTTGCAAAACCGCAGCCGGCATCTGCCGCCCAAAGTATTACCTGGCCGCACAGCTCCATACGAATGACCGTGGAGGTTGCGTTGATATTATCGGTGAGATGAACGGTGTCGTCCTTATCGGGAAAATTGTAGAGCACCTTTTCGATAAACACTTCCTCAAGGTAGCGCTCGTTGAAATCGGCAAAGGCATTGAAATGGTCGGAGTGTGGGTGAGTCAGTATCCAGGCGGCAATAGTGGGCACGCCGCAGACGGTTTGCTCTTTAAGGCAAGCGAGCAGCCTTTTTTGATCGGGCAGGAAGCCCTGGCCGCCGTCGATCACGATAAATCTGCCGTCGGGGAGGCGGATAACGTAGCACATTCCGAAGTCCTCGAGCTCCAGCTGAGTAACCAGGGCGGGCAGATCATAGCCGCCCTTTTCGTCGGAATAGGAGAAATAGGAGGTATCCTCCTCGAATACGATATACAGCTCGTCGATAGCGGAATAATAGTTCATATATACCGCTCCCTCACCGCAAAAGGCGGCGTAGCTGTGTCCGTCCGTATATCGCTCTTCGCGCTTGCCGTAGCCCGCATCCTTCAGAAGCGACTCATAGCCGGAGAAGCCTTCCGCTCCTGCACCTCTTATGACAAAGACGTGTGCTTTGCCTGCGATATTCGATGAAAAGTCCTTTTCTCCGAAGGCGGGGATATTAATATTTAACATAGTAACACCTCTTAAAATTCGGTAAAATGCAAACTATAATTTGCAAAATTACTTGATTATAGGGTAAAGCTGGATGCTGTTTCCGCCGTCGACAATGAGCTCGGCACCGGTGGTGTTTCTGGCGTGAGCGGCAAGATAATAGGCTGCGTCTGCGATATCCGCGCCGACTGCCACGTCACCGATGGGGGTGAATCTCGAGGGAACGTTTTCGTAGAAATCGGGGTTCTTTTCCCATCTGTCGGTCTTGATCATACCGGGGAGCACGGCGTTTACTCTGATGCCGTACTGACCGAGATCGAGGGCCAGCGCACGCATAAGTCCAAGCTGACCGCCCTTGGAGGATACGTATGCGACTCTGTCGGGGATAGCTCTGTATGCGGTGTTGGAATTGATGAAGGTGATGCTACCGCCGCCGTTTTTCTTCATGCGGAGTGCCGCCTGCTCGGAGAGGCAGAAATTCCAGACCACGTTGGTGTTGTAAACGCGCATAAAATCGGTGATGGGATTCTCGAACACCTTCATATTAAGTCCCTGGTCTGCGGCGTTGAGCACGAGGGTATCAATGAAAATATCCTTCGCGTCAAGCTCGGCAAACAGATCTCTTACCGACTGCTCGTCCACGGTGCGCTCGTCGAGAAGCGAGTCTAAGGCGTAGCCTATGATCTCCACGTCGGGGAATTTTCTGCGGTATTCCGCCTCGCAGGCGGTGACCTTCTCGATGCTTCTTCCCGTGAAGACCACGTTTCTGCCGGCTTGTGCGAATTTTTCAACTATTGCGACGCCGGTATTGATGCAGGCGCCTGTAATCATTACAGCTGTTTTCATTATTTTATAATTCCTTTCCTTAAAGGACTCGCTCGCCGCTTTCGGTATCGAAAACAAGCGTTTCATAGTCCTCGGTCGTAATTTCGGTTTACTTGAAATCCCCTCCTTCGGGGTGCCGTCAAAATTTATCTTTTTCGATAAGCATATATGCGCGTAGCTCGCGTATGGGGAGCTTTATCCTCCCGCCGATGGCGGCAAAGCGTTCGCCGGTGAGCAGATCCGTGTAGCTGCCGTCCTTTTTGACGTTTATCTCGGCGGCGACGTCGGTGGCGTTGTAAACGCCTATAACCGAGGAGTTGGGGTAGGTGTAGACCTTGTCTGCTTCGCTGTAAACGAATACGTCGGAGAGCTTCGCGATACGTCGCAGGAGAGCAGAGGGGAGATTGCAGGTAGCAACGTAGAACGACGAGCCGCGAGCAGCCGCGGCGATGCTGCCATCCTCAAAATACGCCAAAGGCTCGGCGCTTACGTCGGCAACCGAGAAATAGGGCCCCGCGGTCGGGAAGCTGTAACGCTCGCTTGCGTAAAGTAGATCGCCGTGTGAAACTTCGCTTTCCGCTATCGTTATACCGGCTATTTGCGAACAATTAGTTACATTATTCGTGTTTTTGTTGGCATAATCGGGGGCGTAGAGCCACAATGCGCGCTTGCCTTTTTTTGCTAAAAGCTCACGTATTCTGCGCCGCCTTTCGGCAGATACCTCATACTGGTTTACAAATACATAGAGCTTGTATTTATCAACGGCGGGTAAGGATATATCCGCAATTGAATATATATCGTAGGGCGCACCGCACTCGGCGAGAGTTCGTCTTATATCGGAAAGACAGGTCGTGCCAAGGCCGCAGGATTTTCTTGCACGGTACATAGATTCTCCCTCCGCAAACACCGCTATCTCCGCGACACTTTCGATGGGCAGGGCAGAAAGCCTGTTGCCAAGGGCGATCATTTTCGATACGGCCCTCATCATTCCCTCAGAGCGGAACCATCCGTCAAACATATCGAACCACCACATAGCGCAGCCGGCACCGGAGCATAGCACAAAGTCGCGGTACATCAGATTCAGCGACTCGGCCTCGTCCTTGCATTTGCTGTCAGCACCCGGTATTTTTATCAGCCTTGCGTTTCCGAGTGTCATATCGCGGCCGTCGTTGATCTCCTCGGGGGCAACGTGGGTGATGTGATCAAATTCGAGGAAATAAAGCTTGTTGTGAGCGTCCAGGGTCTTTGCGGTGACCATAAACGCCGACGGGTCGGAAAGCTTTCGGTAGCCGTAGGCCGAGGGGCTGGATATCATATCTATGTTGTCGCTCAGATACACCTTTTCGTAATCGAAGGTGCCGTCGTTGTATACGCGCTCGCCTCCGAGCTCAAAGAGATAACCGTAATAAAGACCGAGAAGCTTCTCGTGGTTGATCACGCTCTGTGCCTCTCCGGTGAAGTAAAGTATCAGATCGGAGATCGTTTCCGAGTGGAATTTTCTGGCGAGATATACCTCGCTCTCGTCGGGGGAGAGAAAGACCTTGCCGCGTCGGTTCATTTCCTCGGGTGACGGAATGGCAGCTCTGCTGTCACCGCGCCACTTCTTGTACGCTGCCGTTTTTATCGGGTGCGCCGTCTCAAAGTCGCCCTCGGAGAACCATTCGGTGGTTGTTCCGCAGAGAAGGAAATAACCGTAGATCCTGTCGCCGTATTTTTTCTCGCAGTGGCGTATCATAGCCTTCATATAGTCGGCCGCCGCACGTCGCCAGATCGGGTCATGTGCGATCTGTGACAGATGGGTGAAGGAGTTGGGCACCTCGGGGTGGAGCTTCAGATACCAATCTCTTGTGTCGAGCTGTATCATCGGTGCAAAGTAGCCCTCCGGCGCGTTTTCTATGAACATATCCATCTGATTGTCAAGGGGCGTGAAGTCGTACTTACCCTCACCGACCCAGCTCTCGCCAAAGGTAGAGTAAGGAACGCCGAGGGCGGAGGTAACTCCGCTGGAGAGTACGCTGAAAAGTCTGACGCCTGCTCCATAAAATTCTGAGACGTTCTTTGGATTTGCTCTGAAGGACTTGAAGGAAAGCGGAGTATAGAGCTTGCCCTCAATATCCACCTTTAGAACGCCGTTATGTCTTGTGACCTTAACTTTCATCTTTAATCCTCGCAGTGCGTTTTTGTAAACTAAACGTTACCAATCAGAAATAAAACTTGGTTTTTGCGGGCCTGATGTCCGTAAGTGCGCCGGTGTAGTGACGGAGAGTATGGGGCTTATAAGGATGAGCGAGGCAGGCCTCCTCGTCGATCTCGATTCCAAGACCGGGCTTGCTCGGAATAGTGATATATCCGTCCTTGTATTCAAGGCTCTCGTTTGTCACGTCGGCTCTCCACTCAACGTCGGAGTACATAATCTCGAGTATCTCGAAGTTGGGGCAGGTCGCCGCCAGCTGAAGCGTCGCCGCGTTTGCTACGGGGCCGGAGGGGTTGTGAGGAGCGAAGGGAATATATCTGGACTCGGCCTCTGCGGCGATCTTTTTGAGCTCCATAATACCGCCTGCGTGGGAGATGTCGGGCTGAATGTAATCTGCCGCCATTTTGTCAAACATTGGGCGGTAGTCCCATCTGGTGTAGAGTCTTTCGCCTGCAGAGATGGCGACGGGGGACTTGTCGCGTACCGCCTTCAGCGCATCGAGATTATCCGGGGGAACGGGCTCCTCGAAGAACATAGGCTTGAACTGCTCAAGCTCCTTTGCGATTTTTATCGCCGTCGGAATATTAAATCTTCCATGACCCTCGATAAGAAGGTCAACGCCGTTGCCTACCGCCTCGCGTACTGCCGCGACGCAACGAAGGGCGCGGTCGAGATCCTCGCCGGAAATGTTAAGGTAGCTCTTGCCGAAGGGATCCCACTTCATGGCGGTAACTCCGCGCTGAACGGCAATTCTTGCCTTTTCTGCAAACTCCTCGGGCTCCTTTGCACCTGCGAACCAGCCGTTTACGTAAATGCGCACCTTGTTGTGCACTCTGCCGCCGAGCAGGGCGGATACGGGAGCGTTCAAGGATTTTCCGAGGATGTCCCAAAGCGCCATTTCCACAGCGGAAAGAGCGGACATCAGCACAGGGCCGCCGCGCCAGTACGCATCACGGTAGATGGCGTGGAAATGCTTTTCGATATCGCGCGGATCCTGTCCGACAAGATACTCCTTGATGTGCTCAAGGGCGCCGAGCAGAGCCTTCTCCTTGTATTCAAGCGTAGCCTCGCCTACGCCGTCGATGCCCTCGTCGGTGTAAACCTTAACGAAGACCCAGTTAGTTCTGAAGCAGTCAACCACAAAGGGCTTTATGTCTATAACCTTCATAAAAAATCTCCTTGACTTATTTTTAATTTTATTGTATTATATATTTTAGCAGAATAATATCGTATTTTTACTATATTTATTAGAAATCTTACTGAGGGACGGTCTATGAAGCAAATTGCTCTACCCGAGGTTATCGCTGCCGGTATATACAATACCGATATAGCGGTCAAAAACCGCGAGGTAACGAAAAAAAGAAAAACGACGATGTTCGAGCTGGAGCTTGCGATGGGGGACGGCGGAGTCAGTTACATTGACGATGAGAGCCGTGAGATACGTGGCGGACTTTTGATTTGTGCGAAGCCCGGCCAGGTGCGGCATACCCAGCTTCCATTCATATGCAGATACATACATATGGTGGCCGACGGCGGCTTATACGATATCCTGGTGGGGCTTCCGAGCTTCCTCGAAACCGAGCGGCAGGACTATTTTGCGTCGCTCTTTGAGCGCATAGAGGAAAGCTATTCCACCGGCACCGACGAGGACGGGCTGCTTATGAACAGCGCGGTACTGGAGCTGATACATGCGCTGAAAAAGGAAGCGGCAAGGCGGGTGGATTTTCAAAGCTCCGCTTCGGGCTCGGATTCCGTTGAGCGCGCCCTGGAATTTATCAAGTCGAATCTCACCGAGGATCTTTCCCTCGGAAGGGTAGCAGAGCAGGTCTCCTTCAGCCCCATTCATTTTCATAATTGCTTTAAGTCTGCCACGGGAAAGACTCTGCGCTGTTACGTCGAGGAGCTGCGCATAAAGCGAGCGGTGGAGCTGCTTGTATCCACCGATTATACCTTGACGAAGATCGCCTTTGAATGCGGCTTCTCCTCGCAGTCCTACTTCAGCTACGCCTTCCGTCGCAGAATGAAAAAGACTCCCCGCGAATACGCAAAGGAGCTTCAGCGAAAATATGAGAGGTAAGAGTTGACTTTTTGTCTATAAAATAAGCACTTGCGGCAGGTTGATGTTACCGCAAGTGCTTTTGCTTTTACGTGATATAGTCTTTGATTTGCTCGGTTTACTCAAGGACGATAAGTCCAAGGAGCATTCGCTCAAGATGGAAGGGGCCCTCGATATGCCCTCCGCCCTTTGTTCTTTCTGATACGGGAGGGGCGGTGCGGTCAATATTAATCCACGGACTTGTCCATAAAACTGTCGGTGTATATGTATTCTACGGGAACACTGTACTCGGGCTCGACGGGCTTTGCGGGCTTGGGTGCGCGGGCTGCTTTCGCGGGCTTAGATGCGCGCTTTTTGGGCTTGGGCAGGCTGATGCGGGGAAGAGTAATGTGAGGAACAAGCCTTCTGAGCTTCGCGGTATATGCGGGAGAGGTGATTACACCCACTAGCCACTCGGTGCCGGCAACGACGAGAAGCAGACCGAGGTAGGTGAAGTTCCTCATAATGATGGCAAGCACAGAGAAAACAATAGTAGCGATTATAGCCGCAAAGCGCAGTATAAACGCGGGCATGCTCATCTTGTTTCTCCAGAAGATCATAAGACGGCATCTGCCGACGGCGCCTAAAAGGAAATAGGCGGCTGTAAGTATGGAGGCGATTGCGGCGGAGGTGCCGGGTCTTATAAGAAGAATGGCGCCGCAGACAATAAGTATGAGATTGGGGAGGACGAACGCCTTGAAGGTAAAAAAGCTTCTCCAAGCGTTTCTGATGTTATTCCTGAACACGAAGAACAGGAATGCCGCCCACAAAATCATAGCTGCGCCAAAAATACGAAGCGTAAGCAATACTGCCGAGGGGACGGCCAGCAGGATGATACCCGTTGCGATAAGTACCAGGTTTCTTAAAATTGTTCTGATTGATGTCATGCTTTTTCTTCCTTTTATATTATATATTTATTAGTGCGTTGGAAAAATGGCTTAATTCTCTTCGTCCTCGTCCTCTTCTTCGTCGCGGTCCTCGTCCTCGTTGAAGCGAGTGACGTTCTTTGCGTTCAGGTAGTAAGAGGACCCCGCCTCGCTGACAAAGCGATATTCATCCTCTTCGGCGTCGTAGAGCTCGCCCATAACGTCAAGGGACTTCGCCGCTCTGCAGAACACGTCGAGAAATTCGTCGACGTCAAGCTCGTCGATCTCGATTCCGTAATCGTCATTGGAGATCACGACCTTGGTTTCCGCAAACGGATCGCAGCTCTCGTAATTGTCTGCGCGGAAGATGTAGTCACGGCTGAATTCAAAGAAGTCGTCGAGTTCGCCTGACTTCAGAAAGGCCACGAATCTGTCGAGATCCAGCCTTTTTCCCTTTAAGGTGATTTCAAAATAAAGTTCTTCGTATAGTGTCATATATGCGTGAATCCTTTCTATTACGCTTTCGATTTGAGTATAGCACAATAAATGCGCTATTGTCAATATCTTTCCTCGAAAAATCTTGTGCGTTATTTTAATAATATATAATGTGCTTTAGTACTAAACGGTTAACCGTAAGCTTTCTATGTGGTGAGGCGTTTTTTGCCTAAAGCTGGGTAAAATTTGTGAAAAATATATATTATGCATAAAAAAATTGGGTAAAATTAAGTGTAGTGACGGAGATTTTTGTACAAAAGAGAGAAAAATTCAAAAAAACTCAAAAAAATTTGAAAAAAGGGGTTGACAATTAAAAAATGATGTAGTATAATAGGTAG
>CAZABU010000055.1:0-11383 GCA_964483225.1 uncultured Ruminococcus sp.
AATACCGTACACAAGAACCAGCTCGGCGCCCTCGGCCTTGAGAGCGGCGATCTTTTCGGGATAGGTTGGGAGGTTTGCCTTTGTCGCAAAGTTTCTCTGCTCCTTCGGAACTGTCAAGGCGCCGAGAGGATTGAAGAGGGCCTGCTCCATAGCGTACTGGAAGGAGCCGGGGTTATCAGAGGGGAGGGTGTTGCCTTCTCCGTCTGCCCACTCATCCATATTGAAGGTATAAACGTGCTCACAGGAAACCTTCCACTCGTTAAGGAAATATACAACCCACTTATACATACCCATAGGTCCAACGGGAAGAATGAAGGCGATCTTGCGGCCCTCGTCCTTTGCCGCCTTGATCTTGTGGGCGATCTCGTGACCCATATAGGTCTCAAACTCACCGAGGGTACCGCACTTTACAGGGGCGAAGCCCTCGTTCCAATGAGGCTGACGGTCGGTAACGGTCTCCGGCTCGCCAATGCAAGCATCAATTTTATCAAAATCCCAGCCTGTGGGATAGAAGCCCTCAAGGGCGCTGCCCTTTACTGTAGAATTGAAGTTCATATGTTTTCTCCTTTTTTCTGCATATAGTTTTTGAAATTGATATACTCTCCACCCTTCGCGGCACTCTCGGCGATGGCCTCAACCAAGTGCATGCTTACGTGCGCACACTCCGCAGAGCTCTGATAATCCTCGGCCTCACAGTCGGCGACAAGGGTGATAAATCGGCGTATTTCCTCGGTATAGGCGTCGGCCGTGGATATATCCGGGCTGTACGCTTCACCGCCGTTCGGGAAAACGGTAACGCGCTCAAAGTCGAAATACACAGTGGCGCGCTCAAATCTCGCACGGTAATCGGCACGGAATATTTCCGTATAGCTGTCGTCCCATGAGCCGTCGATAACGACGCCAACCTCACCGAAGTGAAGCCTGGTATTCACGTACTGATAATGGGGAATATTCTCAAATGTCAAGGCGCTGACCCTATCCGGCTCGCCAAGCAGGTATCGCGCAACGTCTACATCGTGAATATGGGTGTCGATAAGACAGCCTCCGCATTTCGCCTTATCGTCGTGCCATCTGTCGGCACCCCAGGTGGGGTAAACGCTGTGACGGTTCATAGAAAGACTTTCAAGCTTGCCGAACACTCCGTCTTTTATGCACTCGCGCAGATAAACGTAAGCCGGCATATAGCGCAGACAGTGTCCAACCATCAGCCGCCGTCCGCTACTGTTTTTTGCCTCAAGCATACGGGCTGAATCCTCGGTAGAGAGAGCCATCGGCTTCTCGCAGAGCACGTGCTTGCCCGCGGAGAGGAATTTTACGGCTACGTCGGCGTGCATAAAGGTAGGCAGGCAGATATCCGCAGCATCAAAATCCTCGTTTGCAATCAGCTCGTCCATATCGGTGTAAAAATGCACGTCCTCGGGCAGAGTGGTTGTGTCCTCGCCGAGATTTATAGACGTCTTTTCCTTGAATTTATCGGCGTACTTGTCACAGACGGCGACCAGCTTCACGGGTACGCCCTCATTTACAAGAGTGTGATATCCCGTGTTGTGCATTCTCGCAATACCGCCGTAGCCGATAATCGCAACCTTAATTTCCTTCATCGGTGCCTCCATATCAAGGAAGCAGGCGCTTCGTAACTATACGGTGATCGGTAAGGCACTGACGGAACGCCTCGGCATACTTTACACCGCACTGAATACCGCGAAAGCGGGCGAACTCTCTTGCGGTCTCCAGAACGTCGTTTCCGTCGTGATCCATAAGCCATTTCACCTGACTTTCATGGCAAGCAAGCATCTGAAGCTTGGTTTTGATTTCCTCGGTAACGTCTACGTATTCGGTAGGCTGAGGGCCGAGCGCGCCGGAGTTTTCCATATAAAAGATGGGAGTAACCTTGCAGGCAGGACCGAGCTCGGGCATATAATGAGGAACCGTAGCGGAAAACGACGCCGCAAAAACGAGCTTGGATACCTCTACGTGGTCACCCATATAATCGTCGGGGGCATGAGTGATGATGAAATCCGGGTCGGCTTCGCGAATGATTTTAACGAGCTTGTCGTGCTGAGCTCTGTCGGCAGAATTAATAAGCAGATCACCGATATCGCAGGTCACAGTCTTAAAGCCTGCTATAGCACCGGATTTCCGTGCTTCACCAATGCGGAGCGGGCCAAGCTCCTCGGGCTCGATAACTACGTGACCCATATTACCGTTGGCAACGTGACATACGGTAACGTTATCTCCTCTTTTTTTACAGCGAAGCAACGTACCGGCACAGTTGATTTCCATATCGTCGGGATGGCAGGAAATTGCTAAAACGTTCATAAATGGTACCTCCTGAAATTTTTAATGCTTACAATACTATTTTACCGCTTTCAGCACCGAAAATCAATGCACGTATATCCACGAAATGAGTAAAAAAATACACCAAGATTTTTTGTGGATATTTTTCCACAAAAGCCGTTGACAGACGAAAGGATATGTGCTAATATTATAATATGGAAAAGAAATACTACAAGCACAAGCTGGAAAACCTGCTTGTGATAAGCAAGATAATAACCGTACATTATTTTGAATTTGATAAAAGCTTCGTCAGCCACGTGGAGTCCCACGATTTCTGGGAGCTGGTCTATGCAGACAGGGGCGATATCGTCTGCACGGTTGACGGCGTCAGCACTCTCTTAAAGGAGGGGGAGGTCATCTTCCACAAGCCCGGCGTGACCCACGCACTGCAGGCCGACGGAAGGCGCGCGCCGAACGTTTTTATCGTTTCATTTGAGTGCAAAAACGAAGCTATGCGCTTTTTCGAGAATCGGCGTATGGCCCTTGACAAGAGCCTTTTGCGCTTCATTTTCGCTATTATTGAAGAAAGCAAGCGCACCTTCGATCTTCCCTACTCCGATCCGTCGCTGAAGAAAATGAAGCTCCTCCCCACTCCTGCCCTCGGCGGTCAGCAGCTGCTCAAAAATTATCTGGAGCTGCTGCTCATCAATCTTATGCGCAAGGAAACCGAGAAGGAAAGCTCCGAGGCGGTATTCCTTCCCAGCGAGCGCTTTAACGAGATGATCAGCGACCGCGTTATCGAATATATGAAAGAGCATATAACCGAAAAGCTCTCGGTTTCCGATGTCTGCGCCATTCTGCATTACAATAAATCCTACGTATTCAGACAGTTCAAAAGGACCACCGGCTGTACACTGATGGCCTACTTTACACGGCTGAAGATCGAGCACGCAAAGCGCTTGCTCCGTGAAAGTGATATGTCGGTCGGCGCCATATCCGAGGCGTTGTCCTTCGACGACCCGAATTACTTCTCAAAGACCTTTAAGCGGTTGACGGGATATACTCCTTCCACCTATAGGAAGATGCGAAAAGCGGCAACCTCCGGGTGATAATCATAAAAAATCGAGGCATTTCTGCCTCGATTTTTCTTTGCGTTTTCAATTTTTAGTCAAATTTAGCGAAATAGTCCGCCATATCAACAACCTTACCGGTAAGGCGGGATTCCTCTGCGGCAAAGGATATAAGATGATTGTCGCAGGACTCGCGGATATCGCATACCGAGGGGTTGGGAACGCCGTTCAGAATATCACGCAGTGCAAGCATAATTCCCCAGTCACCGCCTCCGTGTCCGCCCACGATACTGTCGTCGGTGTTCTCTGCGTTGAGGTCGATCTCTCTTGTAGCTTTCGTTTCAAAATCGTAAATTCTGATGACGGGATCGTTCATCGCGGCGGTAAGGTGTCCCTTCGTTCCCATAATGGAAATGCTGCGGCCGCCCTTGTTGAATGCGCTCATAGTAAAGGTCATTATGATATCGTCCTCAAAGAGAAGATTCACGACCTGGTGGTCGACAACGTTGTTATCGCACTTATAAACGCACTTACCGTAATCGGTGGTGCTGATGGCGCGCATAACGTCCTCGTCGGTGGGCTCGGCGATCCTTGTGCAGGTGGTACGGAACCAGCTGTTGTTCTTATCGTCGTAATAAAGCTTTATTGCGTTGTAGGGACAGGTGTCAAGATGAGGACAGCCCTGAACGCAGTAATCGGGCGCACCTGCGGGAGCGTTCTCGGCAGTAAAGTGAGAAAGCGTGCCGAAGCTCTGCACCTGCTTACATCTCTTGCCAACCAGCCACGCGAGGATATCCATATCGTGGCAGGACTTCTGCAGGATCATAGGTGTGGTCTCATCGCTGTTGCGCCAATTTCCTCTGACGAAGCTATGGCTCTGGTGAACGTTGCCGACGCCCTCGGTGTGCTGGATATTCATAACCCGTCCGAGCTCGCCGCCGTCTATGATCTTCTTCAGAGCCTTAAAGAACTTCGTGTATCTGAGCACGTGGCACACAAGAACGAAAACACCCTTCTCCTCTGCGGCGCGCTGAATCCTGCGGCACTCCTCCGGAGTAGCACCCGCGGGCTTCTCAAGCAGAAGATTGTAGCCCTTTTCGATAGCGGCAAGGGCGGGAGCGATATGGTCCCTGTCCATCGTGGCGATAATTGCCACCTCGCCAAGCCTCGGAAGCTCCATCATAGGCTCCCAGCTCTCAAAGCACAGCTCCTCGGCGATACCGTGCTTATTCTTCATATATTCTCTGCGGCTGACGATGGGCTCCGCCACGGACACCACCTCAAAATCCTCCATCTCGAAGATCTTCTCGGCATATCCCTTTCCGCGGCTGCCCGCGCCGATTACTACTACCTTATACTTTTTGTTATCCATTTTACTCTCCTTCCCACCTATGGCGGCAAAAAAACGAATTTGTATTATTTTGTTGTGTTGACAATGAGAAAAACGAATGCTATAATTATATTAACGCAATTTATCTGCTTTGTCAATGGACTATTTTGTTGTCTTAGGTGGATTATTCAATTATTTTGGAGGTTGACTATGCGCTCGTTAAGCCATCGCACCTGCGATCCGTTCAGCAGAGGACTCAACGGCTCTAACCGATATTCTCTGGAGCGACCCCTGGTGCTTAACTGCACCGGCACTTACGTTACCCACTCGGAGTTCAATACGTACAACAGCATCGGCAGGGACGATTATTATCTGCTTTACGTAGTCAGCGGCAAGCTTAACGTAACGCTCGCCGACGGCAGCATTCGCAGGAGTGAGAAGGGCGACCTCTGGATATTCCCGCCCCATCTGCTTTACAGATACTCTCACACCGAAAGCGAGGAGCTGGAATATATGTACGTCCATTTCACCGGTTCCGAGGTAGAGCGGGTGCTTGTCGACTGCGGTCTAAAAAAGCACCCCGAGGTCAACTGCCTGAGGGACGACGGCGGCGTTTACCTGCGTTTCCGCGAGATTTTCGATGCCTTTGCCCATCAGGACGGCCTGCGCGACAGAGAGCTTTCCGCCCTGCTTGAGCGACTGCTCATCACTCTCGGCAGAAGTCTGCGCGGAAGAGAGGATAACGCCCTCTTGAAGAAATCCATCGCTTACATAAACTCCTCCTACGATACCCAACTGTCGGTGCCCGAGCTTGCAAGACTTGAAAGCCTTTCGCCATCAAGATACAGTACGCTTTTTAAGAAGATAATGGGCGTGCCGCCTATGGAATACGTTACTAGCCTTCGCATGGCCGCGGCCTGCTCCCTGCTCTCCTCCACAGATATTCCCGTCTGTGATATCGGCGCGTCGGTGGGATACTCCGATCCCCATTTCTTCAGCAGGATATTCAAAAAATGCACCGGCCTTTCCCCCTTGGCCTTCAGAAAACGTGAAAGAAGCTGAAATATGAAAAATAATATTGATTTTTGCGCAGAGGCGTGCTAAAATATAATAAAATACAAGTTAGGAGCTGCTATGGTCAATCTCGGCAACGACTGGGACGAGCTGCTGGCGGAGGACTTCCGCTCGGAATATTATCTCGGGCTCAGAGAGTTTTTGAAGACTGAATATTTCTCAAGGCGCATTTATCCGCCGATGAACGATATATTTAACGCTCTGCGTTATACCTCTTACGAGAACGCGAGAGTGGTCATACTCGGTCAGGACCCATATCACGGACCGGGACAGGCTCACGGACTCTGCTTTTCCGTAAAGGCGGGAGTTTCCCATCCGCCCTCACTCAAAAATATATTCAAGGAGCTGGAGGACGAGCTCGGAGTTCCCACACCCGAGTCCGGCGAGCTTGTAGGCTGGGCGAAGCAGGGCGTACTTCTTCTGAACACTACCCTGACCGTCCGAGAGGGCGCACCCCAAAGCCATAAGGGGCGGGGCTGGGAGATACTTACCGACAGGATAATCGCGCTTATGAACGAAAAGTCGCGCCCGGTGGTCTTTATGCTCTGGGGCGGTAACGCAAGGGCGAAAAAGGCGCTTATCACAGATCCCCGTCATTTAGTGCTGGAGTGCGCTCACCCCAGCCCCCTATCGGCCTACGCCGGCTTCTTCGGCTGCGGGCATTTCAAGAAAACCAACGATTTCCTTATTTCCTCGGGAGAGGCACCCATAGATTTTTCAAAGATCAACGATTTTTAACTACATAAAGGCGGTATTTAACTATGAAACAGCTTAAAGAGAGAATTTTGAAGGACGGCGTGGTCCTGCCGGGAAACGTGCTGCTCGTTGACAGCTTTATCAATCATCAGGTAGACGTGGAGCTTATCTCTGCCTGCGGCAAGGAATGGTACGATCGCTTTAAGGACGAGGGTATCACGAAAATACTCACCATCGAGTCTGCAGGCATCGGAATCGCCTGCCTCACTGCACAGTATTTCGGCGTTCCCGTGGTTTACGCGAAGAAGACCCGCGGCTCCAATTTCAGCAACGATTTCTATTCCACTAAAGTGGTTTCTTATACTCACGGTCAGGTGTACGAGGTCCTCGTTTCAAAGAAATTTATTCAGCCCGGCGACAGAATACTCCTCGTTGACGACTTCCTTGCCAACGGCAGCGCTATGAAGGTGCTCATCAACCTTGCAGAGATGGGCGGTGCCACCGTTGTCGGCGCGGGTGTCGTTATCGAGAAGGCATATCTGCGCGGCGGTAAGGATATCCGTTCTATGGGTTACCGCATCGAATCCCTTGCAAAGATCAAGGAGATGGACGATAAGGGTATCGTTTTTGAGGAGGACTGACGATGTTTAAGATCACGACCAAGAACCTCGGAGCATATGACGTTGCAGTATGCGGCGGCGGTATCGCGGGTGCCTGTGCCGCTATTTCTGCGGCGAGAGAGGGGTCAAGGGTAATTCTAATAGAAAAGGCGGGCTCTCTCGGCGGTACGCTGACCGAGGGCTTTATGCCTATTATCCACGATGCAAAGAATAAGGGCGGCCTTGTGCGCGAGCTCTTCGATTTTCTCAACGAGCACGATATGACCGTTTCGAGATACGGCAGGCTCGTTGACGACGAGGGAAAGCGTATTCCCGGTATTATGGTGGACACCGAGGGCTGTAAGTACTTCTTCGAGAAGGCCTGCGGCGAGGCGGGCGTGAAGCTCCTTTACCACAGCCAGGTTGCGGCTCTTGAAATAGAGGAGGACGAGATAAAGCGCGTTCTCATTACCACAGAGTGCGGTAACTACGCCCTCACGGCAAAAATATTCATCGACGCCACGGGCAACGGTATTATTGCGGATATGGCCGGCTGTACCTGGGATTGCGGCGACCCCCACGAAAGGCGCCCTTCCCCTGCCAGCATGAGCCTCTGCACCATCGGTATGCCTGCGGATTACAACGGCGCGGAGCACGAGGCGGATAAGACTGCGTATGCAAACATGCTCGCGGAGCACGGTATTGAAATCTCCGCGCAGCAGATGTCCTCCAGAAAGCTCCCGAGCCTTAAGTCCTGGAGCACCGGTCTTAATTTCCAGTACGACGTTACGCCCGATAATATCCATTCCCTGACCGATGCGGTGGTGGACGGCAGGCGCGAGGTCTTTGAAACCATCGAGAAGCATAAAAAGATCGAGGGCTACGAGGAGCTTTCCGTCGCCTTCACTAACTCCCATATAGGTATCAGAGAGGGGCGCCGCATCTACGGTGAATACCGTCTGACCGACGATGATATTCTTGAAGGGCGCCGCTTCGAGGACGGGCTCTGCCTCGTTACCTTCGGCGTTGACGTGCATAAGCTTAAGGCCGACGACACCACCGACTGCAATCGCGGCTATCGCGCAAAGCCCTATAATATCCCCTATCGCTCCCTCGTTCCTCTTGGAGTGAAGAATCTTCTGCTCGCGGGCAGATGTATTTCGGGCGACTTTTACCCCCATGCATCCTACCGCGTTATGGGCAATATGGCGGCAACCGGCGAGGCGGGCGGCTTTGCGGCGGCAGTCTGCGTAAAAGAGGGCACTCTCCCCCGCGATTTCGACGGCAAGCGCGCAAGAGCCTTTATGGTTGACAAAGGATATGAGATGTAAATAAAGCTTTGACGGGCGACAAAATCGCCCGTCTTTTTTTCATTAATCCGATCACAACGCCTCTAAAATCAATCGAACTGCAAAACGTACGCCTCTGACAAAGGATTCGCGCTCATTAATTGCAGTAACCTCGCTGAGCCCAT
Organism: uncultured Ruminococcus sp.; assembly: GCA_964483225.1. Taxonomy (GTDB): domain Bacteria; phylum Bacillota; class Clostridia; order Oscillospirales; family CAG-272; genus UBA1740. The sequence goes on from CAZABU010000055.1 coordinate 8,521, forward strand.
TGTCAAATTCGTGAAATTTCCGTTTCAGATCCTCTGACAGATTTTCATCAAGGAATCTTTCGCACTCGATCACCTTATTCAGAATCAGCCGTTTCTCCGAATCTTTCTCCATTGGGATCTCCATAAAATAACTATCCCAAAGATCGGTTAATAACATTTCGCACCTCCTTCCTTACATCAAACGATGTTTTTACAATATATTTTAACATCAATTGATGTTTTTGTCAATACCATCGAATGATGTTGTGTTAAAATATTCTCGAAAACGAAAAAAGGAGCCGAAATATGTTATATCAAAGGATAAGAGATTTGCGCGAGGACGCCGACAAAACGCAGCAGCAGGTCGCAGATGCGCTTGGAATGTGGCTTAATACCTACAGGAATTATGAATCCGGCAAAAGGATACCTCCGTTTGATTTTATGACAGCTCTTGCTAAGTATTATAACGTGTCCTTAGACTATTTGGCCGGTTTTATCGATACCCCTCGTCCTATTGACCGATAATTCCAAGATATTTCTATAATTACTTACGGTGACGAGAAAAAAGAGCCTCGCCCTTTGGGAGAGGTGGCGGCGTAGCCGACGGAGAGGGCAAATGAACAACACACCCATCAAAAAGAATAACAATCTATTGGATTTTGCGAGGATTTTGCGGCGAAATATGACCCGCCAAGAAAATCACCTTTGGTATGATTTTCTCCGTTATTATCCAATCAAAATCTATAAGCAGCGCATTCTCGATAATTTCATTGCGGATTTTTACTGTCATCAAGCGCGACTTGTTATAGAACTCGACGGTTCACAGCATTACACTCCGGAAGGGAGAACATATGACGCAGCACGAACTTCGGTGCTCGAAAAATACGGTATATGCGTATTGAGATTTTCCAATCGAGATATAGACAAAAACTTCGATGGCGTCTGCAATATGATTGATAAAACGATCCGGAAGCGAGTTGAGGAATTAGCCCTCTCACCCGCTGAGGCGGGAGCTCTCCCGGAGGGAGAGCCTTGATAACGAAAAAACGAGGCTTTTTGCCTCGTTTTTTCTATTCTGCTCATATATCAGAACGACATTAAATAATTATACACCTCGCGGGCGTAAGCCACCTTTGCGTGGCCGAGCTTGCCGGGGCGACGCTCGCCGGGAATCTCAAAGTTAAAGAGTCCGTCGTAGTTTATCTCCTGGAGGGCTGCCATAATTTCCTTGAAGTTTATCTTCCCCTTTGCGAATGGGAGAATATGCTGATCTGCCGAGCCGTCGTTATCGTGGACGTGAAGAGCCTTCAGATATTTGCCGGCCTTGCGGATAAATTCGCCCTGGGTATTCTTTTTCTCAATATTAAGGTGTCCCGTATCAAGACAGATGCCGAGCTTATCACTACCCACCTTCTCTATTATTTCAAGGATCTCATCAGCGGTAAGTGTGTGGTGACAGAGGTTTTCAAGGCAGAGGGTGATATCCACGTGCTCTATCCTTGCCACAAGCTCACGCAGCTTCACTATATTCAGCTCGCGGCGCTCGTCGTAGCCTATCTCCACGTCCTGCATAAAGTCACAATGCAGAACGGCGTTCTTGATACCGATTGCCTCAAAGAGCTCTATCTCACGGACAAGGCCGTCGAGATACCCCTCGTCGGTGCAGAAATGGGTGGGAAAATCCAAATGTCCCTGGGGCGCGGTAATTCCGTGCTCCGCCATAAATGCGGCAAATTTCTTGCCCTCGGCGATATGATCCTCGGCGCGCGCAAGGATAGCGGCGCTGTGCTCGTGGGAAAGCTCGATATGGGTCATTCCGTCCTTTTCAAACTCCAGGATAGCGTCCTCGGGTTTTTCCGTGTTATAATACTGTGACCAGATAGAAAAGGGTGCGTTCATTTTATTTCTCCTTTATACAAATGTTTTAATCAAAAAATATCCAACGACTATAACGCCGAGGACTATGCGGTAGATGCCGAACACCGAGAAATCGTGCCGCTTCACAAAATCCATAAGGAAGCTTATGGCAAAGAGGGACACGAGGAAGGAAACGACAATACCAACAAGCAAAAGTGCTATCTCACCACCGGTGGCGGTAAAGCCGCCGAGGATAAATTTCAGTATCTTCAAGCCCGATGCACCGAGCATAATAGGTATCGCCATAAAGAAGGAAAACTCCGCAGAGGCCATCCTCGATACACCGGTAAGGATTCCTCCGAGAATAGTAGAGCCGGAGCGCGAGGTACCGGGAATAAGCGAAAGAACCTGGAACGCGCCTATTGTCAGCGCATCTTTATATGTGAGGCTCTCCACCGACTCGACTCTGAAGGTTTTCTTCCGGTTGAGCCGTTCAACTACAATAAAGGCAACACCGTAGATTATCAGCGTGATCGCCACGGTAATGTAATTATATAGGTAGGTATCAAGGATATCGTCAAGCAGCACGCCGAAGATGGCCGCAGGAACAGCACCTACTATTACCTTACCCCAAAGGGAGAGGGTGGCGGCGCGCTCTTCTCTGCTCTTTTTCTTTGAGAAGGGATAGAGCTTATCCCAGAAAAGAGCGGGCACGGCGAGTATTGCGCCAAGCTGGATGACCACAAGGAACATTTCGAGAAACTCCGCCGATACGTTCAGCGAAATAAACTCATCCAGCAGTATCATATGTCCCGTAGAGCTGACGGGTAGCCACTCGGTTATACCCTCGACGATTCCGAGCAGTATTGCCTTCAAAAATTCAACAAATTTCATTCATTACCTCGCCCTGATAATATCTCCCGCCGTGACGGGGATGGGCATCTTCATATAAAATTTCATATAAGGGTGCTTTGTATCTGCGATAGGCTCGCGGTTTTCGTCGTAAAGCTCGGTCACAGTAAGAGGC
>CAZABU010000056.1:0-4762 GCA_964483225.1 uncultured Ruminococcus sp.
CAGGCGAACGTAGTTGTCACAGTAGCCCATAGCCGCAACCGCCGCCTTGGCGGGAATGGGATTGACCTCGCAGAACAGAGCGTTTATAAGGGGAAGGAGCTCAAGCTGTGCACGTCTTGCCGCCTCTACGTTTCCACTCATATAGTCGCTGCACATCTTTGCGGTTGCCTTCGGCATAATGTTGGAGAGAACCGAGATAACGCCCTTGCCTCCGAGGGAGAGAATGGGGACGATCTGATCGTCGTTGCCCGAATATACCGCAACCTCGTCACCAACCAGAGCGCAAAGCTCCGCAACCTGGGAAATATTTCCGCAGGCCTCCTTGATACCGACGATGTTGGGGTGCTTTGCCAGCTCTGCCATAGTCGCAGGCAGAAGGTTACAGCCGGTACGGGAGGGAACGTTATAGAGAATGCAGGGCTTCGTGGAGGCGTCTGCAATAGCTGAGAAGGTAGCGATGAGTCCCTTCTGGGTCGCCTTGTTGTAATAAGGGGTGACGAGAAGCATAGCGTCGGCGCCAACCTCACAGGCGTATTTTGTAAGCTCGATAGCATACGCCGCATCGTTGGAGCCGGTACCGGCAATAACGGGAACTCTTCCCGCCACGCGCTCAACGCAGAACTTGATAGCCTCCTTGTGCTCCGCATCGGTAAGGGTAGAGCCCTCGCCGGTGGTTCCTACGGCAACGATGGCGTCAATGCCCTCCTCGATCTGCCAGTCGATAAGTCTGCCGAACTGATCGAAATCGATTCCGTTCTCATTGAGGGGAGTCACGATGGCAGTAGCCGCGCCTACGAATACAGGTGTTTTCATTTTTTTGTCTCCTAAAAAGTGAATTTCAACTAAAAAAGAGGTAGTAAACGGACTACCTCAAAAGGATATAAATATTCCATACCCTAAAAAGCGATAGCCCTTCGCATTTCTGCGACAGCAGAACGGATATTATCCGAGCTGCCAGCATAGATGCCCTGCCACAGAGAGCGTCCGCTTCGGCACCCACGCCTTTCCCGCGCGGCTCTTGGCAGCCGTTAGTCGCGATACTCTTCGTGAAGTGCGCCTCTATCTCGTTTATTGATATCCCATTGTAACACAGGATATCGGTGCTTGTCAAGAGCTTTTCAAAATAAAATTAAAGCAGTATGTAGACTATTTCCGGCCGGCAAAAAAACTCTTGACATTCAGCACAAAAATATTGTATAATAAAATGTAAGATTATGGCAATAAGCCCAAATTCGAAAAGGAGCGAAGAAATGAAAAAGCTGTTTTTTGCATTTATTCTTTCAATCGTTGCATGTATGGCAACGTCTTGTCTTCTTCCGCCTGAGGGGAGCGGTACCCAAGGGGGAGATGATACGGACACTACGCCCCTCGCGTATGCTTACCTTATAAAGAATGACGCATCTATCGACCTCATGAGCGTGAGAAACGCCTTTCTCAATAAGAACGGAAAGGCTCTTTCCATTTCCGATGATTCCGAGACCCCATCGGGCAGGGAGATCGTTTTCGGTGAGTCCACCCGCGCCGTGACCTCGGCGGCAAAGTCCGCATTTGATTCCGAGATAGAGTACGAGCCCGGTGACTGCGTAGGTTACATAATATTTAAGAACACTGACGGTGCTATCTCCGTATGGTGGAATTATGAGGATGTACAGGAGGATGCTATGCAGGTATTCCTCGACGAGTATTGCGATATCTCGGTTCTCGAGAAGGCCGCTTCCGGTATTCTTGCCTGCGAGTTCTCCGATCTTGACGAATACCTTTACAAGAAGGCCTGGTCTGATTTTGAAACCAAATACGAGGTCGAGCCCGAAACTCTTGCTATGCTGAAGGAACTGTATGCTTATTACGACGGCTCCGCCATCGTGGATTGGGCGGCAGAGCTTTGGGATCCTTACGTTTGTGTCTGCGGTGAATGTGCCGCACAGGGCAAGGAGATCCCCTGCTACGGCGGTGGCTTCTACTATGCAAATTCCGCCAGAGATTACGACGGATTCCTTCCCGACCTTGAGTCGATATCTCAGCTTGTGGGATTGGTCAATAATCTCGGTGCCTTCCCGCATTACGGCAACAGTGTTCAGAGTGCGCTCCCCGATGACGTTGTAGATAAGCTGGTTGCCTTTACCCAGGCCTGCCTTGATAAGGACTCCGGCTACTTTTATCATCCCCAGTGGGGCAGTGAAATCGGCGCCGCTCGCCGCGGCCGTGACCTTGGCCACGGCATCAGCATTCTGAATTGGTTTAAGGTAGAGCCTAAATATCCCACAGCTCTTGACAGGCTTAACGGTACAGCCTCCGCTTCTGCTATGACTATGTCCCTCGGCCGCTCCGCCGCCACCGCCGTATCCTACGTGAAGGCGGCCGCCCTGTCCTTTGAAGAGTCGCTCGGCAGCGAGGAGGATTATATGGAGTGGCTCCTCACAACCACCGGTATAAAGGTTGATGAGGACGGCAACTACGACTATTCCGTATTCAAGAAAAATTCCAAGGGTGCTCACACCATCTCCTCCGTCACCTCGCAGATAAAGGCGGCAGGCTACCTTGAGATGACCCTTGACTTCTTCGATGCGGCCCAGGACGCTATCTTTGAGGAGGCCCTCGCTCTTTACGAGGAGGACCCGGAGAACAATCCTCCCCCCACCGGACTCTGGCAGGTAACCGCGGACTATCCTATGGTATGGGGTCTTCTGAAGCTTGGCTCCCTCTATTCCACCGGTAACAGACGTATAAGATATGAGGAGTACGCTATGCGCGCCTGCGTTGAGGCGATACTCATTGATCCCGATTCCGACGGTGGCTACGGTGCCGGTAAGCAGTATCATATGAACGACGTCTACAACTGCTGGACTGCTCCGCAGCGTCTTATCACTCAGGCGAAGGAGATGACTCCCGAGCTTCTTCCCACCCTCTATGAAATCGCACGCGAGAGAGCGCCCGAGATGATAGAGATCTCTATGCGCCGTCTTGATAAATTCAAGCAGGACGACGGTAGCTTCGGTTACAATTTCGGTACGTCCTCTCCCACAACCCAGGGTGTGCCTGTGAGCCTCGGCTTTGCTGAGGGTGACGTAAACGCTACTGCCCTAGCTCACGGTATGTACAGCGCGGTATTCACCGTTCTCGGATACTCAAGGGTGAAGCTCTGCGATTACCGTGACGGAGATCGCTTCCTGCAGACCCTCTCCGAGATGCGTACTCCCAATAAGATTTTCCTTGAGACTGAGCCTGTCGATTTTGATATCACTCCCACCGGAATGACCTCCACGACGAAAAACGGTAGCAGCGTTGATATCGTTACCGATCCTGAGGACACCTCTAACAACGTCCTCTGGTTCAACACCATTGCCGCCGGCAGCGACGAGATCGATAACAATAAGGGAGTCGGCAGCTCCTTCAGCATCAAGACCCAGGGTGACGTAACTGCCGCTACCTGCATGGTAATGGAGTTCGATATGTATATCGATAGCATCTCGGCTTATAAAAACTATGCAAGATACTATCAGATAACGATGGGAAATCTGTTTATGCTCGAGATCATCAATAACGGTGACGGCTCTGTAAAGTTCGGTGCCAACGCCACCACATCTAACACAAATTATGTCAAAGTGTTTGATACTGCGGTGTCCACGGGGCAGTGGTTTACTATCCGCGTGGAGTACTACGTGGACGAGGAGGCACCGAAGATAAAGGTCTTTGTTGACGAGCAGCTCATCGGCGAGACCGACATTTATTACGGCTCCGATAAGGAGGGCAGCGTACCCGGCACGAGCTATGCCAAGGTCGGCTTCACGTCTATGAAGAGAACTACGTCGAGCATCTATATTGACAACGCCTTCTTCACCGGAATAAACGCCGAGTATACTGACTCGCAGGCGCCGAATTACGGCGATTGATACTTAGGGTCTTTCGTATTTAGGCATAATCGAATAAAAAACAGAGGTATTGTGTTGATACGATACCTCTGTCCTTTTTTGAATATATTGAAAAAATATTGACATTCCCGCGCTTTTGATTTATAATAGTATTGTGAAAGTTTGTGCATTTTACGAAAGGAAATGAAAAATGACGAAAATTGATATTTTTTCCGGCTTCCTCGGAGCGGGAAAGACAACTTTAATAAAAAAGCTGATAAACGAGGCGTATAAGGGCGAAAAGCTCGTGCTTATAGAGAATGAGTTCGGCGAGATAGGCATTGACGGCGGCTTCCTTGCCGATGCCGGTATTGAGATCACCGAGATGAACTCAGGCTGTATCTGCTGCTCTCTGGTGGGCGATTTTTCAAAGGCGCTTGAGAAGGTGCTGGACGAGTTCAAGCCCGACAGAGTTATAATCGAGCCCTCGGGTGTTGGCAAGCTCTCCGACGTTATTCGCGCGGCTAAATCCGCTGAGGAGCACGGTGCCGTTCTCAATTGCTTTACCACCGTTGCTGACGTCAACAAGTGCAAGATGTATCTGAAGAACTTCGGCGAGTTTTACGGCGACCAGGTAGCGAACGCCTCTGCCATCGTCCTCTCCCACACCCAGAGCGCCAAGGAGCATAAGATCGAGGATTGTGTTAAGATGCTTCGTGAGCTTAACGAAAACGCAGTTATCGTAACCACTCCTTGGGATGACCTCTCCGGTGCAGATATCCTCGCCGCAATGGAGCGCAAGGACACCCTTGCAGAGGCTCTTGCCGCCCTTGAGGAGGAGCATAAGCACCATCATCACCACCACGACCACGATGAGGAGTGCCATTGCCACGAGCATCACCACGACCACGATG
>CAZABU010000056.1:4862-11345 GCA_964483225.1 uncultured Ruminococcus sp.
ACGAGCATCACCACGACCACGATGAGGAGTGCCATTGCCACGAGCATCACCACGATCACGATGAGGAGTGCCATTGCCACGAGCACCATCACGACCACGATGAGGAGTGCACCTGCGGCTGTCACGGTCACCATCACCATCACGCTGACGAGGTCTTTGATTCCTTCGGCGCAGAAACCACAAAGAAATTCTCTCGCGCCCGTCTTGAGGAGATACTGCAGATATTCACCGAGGGCGACGGTTACGGTATGATCCTTCGCGCCAAGGGTATCGTTGAGTGCGAGTGCGGTAAGTGGCTTCATTTCGATTACGTACCCGGAGAGGCGGATATCCGCGTTGGCACCCCCGGCGTCATTGGCAGACTTTGCGTTATAGGTGCAGGCATTGATAAAGAAAAGATAAAGGAGCTGTTTGAGCTTTAATATGGAAGTACCGGTATATCTCTTTACTGGCTTTCTCGAGGCGGGAAAGACCAGATTTATAGCCGACACGATGAAGGATCCAAACTTCAACGACGGTCAAAGAAAATATCTCGTCATCAGCTGCGAGGAGGGCGAGGAGGAGCTTGATCCCACCGAAATGGGTGACAACGTTTCCTACGCCACCTTTGACGATCCCCAGAGGCTCACCCCCGACAGGCTTTCTGCCGCACAGAAGCGCGCCGCGGCAGATGTAGTTGTCGTTGAGTACAACGGAATGTGGCAGCTTGACACCTTCTATAACGCTATCCCCGATAACTGGATGATTTATCAGGAGATCCTGCTTGTTGATTCCACCACCGCGATGCTTTATAATCAGAATATGCGCAGTCTTATGGTGGACAAGCTGACCAGCTGTGAGATGGTTGTGTTCAACAGAGTCGCACCAGAAACCGACAGGCTCGCCCTGCACAAGCTGGTTCGAGGAATCAGCCGCCGCGCGATGATATGGTTTGAGGACCTGGACGGTAATCTTGATATGGACGAGTTTGAGGACCCCCTGCCGTACGATATCGAGGCGCCCGTCGTCGATATACGCGATCAGGATTTCGCCATCTTTTACCGTGATATGACCGAGGAGCTGCCTAAGTATATAGGTAAGACTCTCCGCTTCAAGGGCATCGTTGCTCTCGATCCCTCGCTCCCTGCGGGACAGTACGCCATCGGCAGACATATTATGACCTGCTGTGCCGACGATATCGCTTATCGCGGTGTCGTAGCAAAGGGAATGGGCGGACTGAAGCTTTCGACCCGCGACTGGGCAATAGTCGAGGGCGTCCTCTCCGAGGAATACTCGAAGCTCTATCAGGGCAAGGGCCCCGTGCTGACCGTCAAGAAAATTGAGAGGGCAGAGAAGCCTGAGCAGGAGCTTGCAACCTTCTATTAAAATATCGGCGCATAGCGCGCCTTTGCTCGCACTGCCGTAGGTCTCTACGTCGACGCTGTCGCTCAGGCTGCCGTATGCATTTCCCGAATAAACAAAACCCCGAAATTGTCGCAAGTTTTCGGGGTTTTTCTTGTAAAAATTTACAATATTCCGCGATTTTGTATTTACAAACGAAAAAAATGATGTTATAATTAAAGTGTATTATTATTTAAGGGAGCTGTGACAATGGCAGAGGAAACGAAATTCCCCTTCAGAATGTATTCCGCATCGGGAGATGGAATTATAAGTCTTGGATATCATACCGAATCTATGGAGATAATAGAGGTCACCTCGGGAAAGGTGCTGGTCGAGATAGGCACCGACACCGTCGAGGCTAAAAAGGGCGAATTCCTTTACATTCCCCCGACCCTCGTTTTCCGCGTTATCGCCGCGGACAGCAGCGCGGGCATCTGCTCTATGGTCTTCAATTCCTCGATAATCGAGCAAAATATGGAGAACTTCGACACCGAAATACTCTATATGTTCTACGTCCAGTCGAAGAATAAGATCACCGTCTTTGGCGAGAGTCACCCCATATACCCGGTGCTCCGTCAGTATATGCAGGAGTCCTATGATGAATACGTGTCCAAGGACGTCTGCTATAAGCTGCCCATCAGAGCGAATATTTATCTTATAATGACTGCGCTCCTTCGTTATTACTGCGGCTCCAAGGATGAGCTTGACAGAATAGTTTATCACAACGTTATGCGTCTGCGCCCCGTGGTGAGCTATATTGCCGAGCACTATGGCGAGAAGATATATATAGAAACTCTGGCCGATATGATAACCGTATCACCCGATTACTTCACAAAGATGTTCAAGGACTCCATCGGCAAGACTCCCGTGGATTACATAAACGGCATCCGCATAAATCGCGCGCTGGCTCTCCTTTCCGGAACCGACGTACCCGTGAACGAGATTGCCGATCGCATAGGATTCTCAAATCCCAATTATTTTCATAAGATTTTCAAGCAGTATATGAACACCAGCCCCTTGGCTTACCGCAAGAGCGCTGCAGGAGTAGAGAAATGAGAAATATACTTGTCGTTGTAGATATGCAGAAGGACTTTATCGACGGTGTGCTCGGCACGCCCGAGGCTGTTGCTACCGTCCCTGTTGTAAAGTCGCTGATGAACGCCTTTGAGGGCGAGGTGATCTTCACCCGTGACACCCACGGAGAGGATTATTCCGCCACCAGAGAGGGAAAGCTCCTGCCCGTGCCCCATTGTATAAAGGGCACACCCGGCTTTGAGATTACACCCGAGCTCTCGACGGAGGGCGCGAAGATTTTTGATAAGCCCACCTTCGGCTCCCTTGAGCTGCAGAGCTACCTTATAGCGGAGAATGCACGCCGGCCCATAGACGAGATAACCCTCGTGGGCCTTTGCACCGATATTTGCGTTATTTCAAACGCCATGCTCCTGAAGGCCGCCTTGCCGGAGTGTGAGATATCCGTGGTAGCCGATGCCTGCGCAGGTGTTACTCCTGCCAGCCATGAAAACGCCCTCAACGCTATGCGCGCCTGCCAGATAACCGTCCATAGCTCCGCCTTCGTTTACGTGGGTATGAAGGTTCTGAAAAAATATGAGCCCGCCTTCCGCGAGCTTGCAAAATATTGACCCTGGGCAGGGAAGTCAATCAAAAGAGCAACCGCTGTGCACTCGCGGTTGCTCTCTTTATTTAATCATTTTTCGGCGTCAACGCCTCGTTTATAGCATTTCATAATCTATATAATTTTATTTTTTAGGTCGTCGCGTATAACCTCTTTGTGACTTTTCTCGCCTGATACCAAAAAGCTTAAAGCGCTTTAGACTTATTTTCGATATACCGTTATCGGGGGAAGGTCTTAAATACAATTTTTTCGCCCATATTCGGATTCTTCGATAATTTACTTGGCCCTTCGAGTGTCACACAGGCAGCGTTTACACTAAACGTCTTTTGTTTACCTTCATCCGCTTTTCCTGACTTTGCTGCAGGCTCTTTTATTGAGCACTACTTACCGAGCACCTGCCATCATGCACAAAACACGCGCTATTTTGTCATTCTCACGATAGCAGGGAACTAAGTGGAAGGGTTCCTCGGGATTCTGCATTGGCGGGTCCTCCTTTTCTTGAAATTAGGTTGCTAAGGCTCGGAAAGTCTCTTTTGCGGTACCACCATCCGCATCCGCTTTCCGCTTTCTCCTTGGCTCCTTGCACCTTTAATATACCATATCGCTTTTTGTTTGTCAATAGGTTTTTAGAAAAATATCCAAAAAAATTCAAAAAAACTTTTTTGCCTTGTGCAATATGCACAAACGAAATATTGTTAAATTATAAACAATCTACAAAACGCCTCATTTCCTCACCTAAATTTTGAATAACCGAGGTGACAAAAATTCATTTTTTAATGCGGAAAACGATATAATTGACTGTGATTTGAATTAATTGGGTGTGTAAATTTCATATCCGCGGAAAATCAATAAAAAACGGCGAGGACATAATATCCTCGCCATTAAATTCGTTATTCTTCGGTCGCGGACTCGCTCTGCTCGGACGTATTATAAATAACCGTCAGCTCCTCCTCGCCGCGGATAAAGCCGGGGGTAACTACTATGCGCTTCACGCCGTCAAGGCTCGGAAGCTCGAACATCGGCTTCATCATCACGCCCTCGAGAATGGAGCGCAGACCTCTCGCGCCGGTCTCGCGCTCGATAGCCAGCTTTGCCACCGCGCGGAAGGCCTCGTCCTCAAACTCCAGCTCAATACCGTCGAGAGCGAAGAGCTTTTTGTACTGCTTCGAGAGCGAGTTTTTAGGCTCCTTTATTATTCTGATGAGCGATTCCTCGTCCAGATTGTCGAGTGCCACGATTACGGGCAGTCGGCCAACGAGCTCGGGAATGATTCCGTACTTCACCACGTCGTGTGCGATAACGTCCTTATAAACGCCCTTCGCCACCTTTTCCCTTGAGGTGCGCTTCTCGGTGTTAAAGCCGATGGTCTGTGCGCCGCGCCTCTGCTCGATAATGCCTTCAATACCGTCGAAGGCACCGCCGCCGATGAAGAGACTATTCTTAGTGTTGATGGGAATGAACTCCTGGTTCGGGTGCTTTCTGCCACCCTGGGGAGGCACGTTTGCCACGGTACCCTCGAGAATCTTCAGCAGAGCCTGCTGGACACCCTCGCCCGAAACGTCACGGGTAATGGAGCGGTTTTCACCCTTCCTTGCAATCTTGTCTATCTCGTCGATGTAAATTATACCCTTTTCAGCGCGCGCCACGTCGAAGTCTGCCGCCTGAATGAGTCTTAGCAGTATGTTTTCAACGTCCTCGCCAACGTAACCCGCCTCGGTAAGAGTGGTGGCGTCGGCTATTGCAAAGGGAACCTTGAAGCTCTTTGCCAGAGTCTGTGCAAGGTATGTCTTTCCAACGCCGGTAGGGCCGAGGAGAAGAACGTTGGATTTCTGTATCTCAACGCCGTCGTCCTCCTCTGCATTAAGGGAAAGTATGCGCTTGTAGTGGTTATATACCGCCACGGAAAGGGCAAGCTTTGCCTCCTCCTGGCCGATTACGTGTCCGTCGAGTATCTCCTTGATCTCCTTGGGCTTCGGCAGGGTCTCATAGGTAAGCTCCTCGATCTCGGAGCTCACCTCGGGCTCCGGCATAGCATCGTCGAGCAGCTCGGCGCACAGACTTATGCAGGAGTCGCAAATATAGGTTTTGCCATCTCTTGCGGGGATGAGAAACTGTACCATATTCTCGTTCCTGCCGCAAAAGGCACAGCATCTTAAATCGTTGTTTGACGTATCCGCCATATTAAAGTTCCTTCTTGCTGATTACTTTGTCCACAAGACCGTAAGCGCAGGCCTGCTCCGCAGTCATGAAATTGTCACGCTCGGTGTCCTTCTGAATGGTCTTGAGGGGCTTGCCGGTCTGCTCTGCCAGAATCTTGTTGAGCTTTTCTCTGATGCGGAGAATGTGGTCTGCGTGGATCTTGATGTCCGTCGCCTGTCCCTGCATACCGCCGAGAGGCTGGTGGATCATAACCTCCGCGTTGGGAAGTGCAAATCTCTTGCCCTTTGCGCCGCTGGAGAGCAGGAAAGCGCCCATTGAAGCCGCCATACCGACGCAAATGGTCGATACGTCGCACTTGATGAAGTTCATAGTGTCGTAGATCGCCATACCCGCGGAAATAGAGCCTCCGGGGCTGTTGATGTAAAGGAAGATGTCCTTGTCGGGGTCCTGAGCCTCAAGATAGAGAAGCTGCGCCACGACCAGCGACGCGGTAACGTCGTTGACCTCGTCTGCGAGGAAGATGATTCTGTCGTTTAAGAGTCTTGAATAAATATCGTAGGAACGCTCGCCTCTGGGAGTCTGTTCAACTACAACGGGTACAAGTGCCATAGTAAATCTTTCCTTTCATTATTATTTATATCGGAAATTGCCGACTTTTGTCGCATTTTCGGAAATTTCCAAGAGCAGCCGACAATCAAGGCGTAGAGCGGTGACTGTCGGCTGCTGATTTTGTGGCTGATAATTACTCTGCCTTGGGTTCTGCCTTCTTGGCGGTGGCCTTCTTAGCCGCGGGCTTCTTCGCTGCGGGCTTCTTCTCGGCCGTAGCGTCAGCGTCCTTGTCTGCAGCCTTCTTAGCCGCGGGCTTCTTGGTGATAGCATTCTCACGAACAAGCTTCATAGCCGCGCCAACAAGCAGGTCTGCCTTGAGATCCTCTGCCGCGATCATTCTCTTGACCTCGTCGAGCTCAACGTTGTAAGCCTCGGCGATTCTCTTGTACTCTGCCTCTATCTCCTCGTCTGCAACGGTAAGAGCCTCAAGCTCTGCGATCTTCTCAAGAGCGAGTCTGAGCTTGACCTGCTTCTCTGCCTGAGGTCTCATCTGCTCGCGCAGAGCCTCAAGGGTAAGACCGGTGTACTTGAAGTAGGTAGCGAGATCAAGACCGTTCTGACGGAGTCTGGAATCGTAGTCGCGAACGTAGTTCTCGGTCTCAGCCTCGAACATAGGCTCGGGAATATCTGCCACAAGATTGTTGATAAGAGCCTCGGCGATGGCGTTCTCAACGTCAGCCTCTGCCTTCTGCTCGTTT
>CAZABU010000057.1:0-11188 GCA_964483225.1 uncultured Ruminococcus sp.
TGGTTCTTCCTGGTACTTCTTACGTTATGTAGATAATAAGAATGATAAAGAACTGATCTCGAAAGAGAGAGCAGCGAAGTATCTTCCGGTCGATATGTATATCGGCGGCGTTGAGCATGCAGTTCTTCACCTTCTTTACTCCAGATTCTGGAACAAGTTCCTCCACGACGTAAACGCCGTTCCTTGCGATGAGCCCTACGCGAAGCGTACCAGCCACGGCATGATCCTCGGCGAGAACGGTGAGAAGATGTCCAAGTCCCGCGGCAACGTTGTCAACCCCGACGATATTATCCGTGATTTCGGCGCCGACACCATGCGTCTTTACGAGATGTTCATCGGTGATTTCGAGCAGGCCGCTCCCTGGAATCCCCAGTCCATCAAGGGCTGTAAGAGATTCCTTGAGAGATTCCTCAACCTCACCGAGATGGCGGCAGGGGAGGGCGTTACCCCCGAGCTTGAAAAGCATATGCACAAGCTCATCAAGAAGGTCACCTCGGATATCGACTCGATGAAGTTCAATACCGCTATCGCTGCTATGATGGCTATGGTGAACACTATTTACGAGGTGGGCAAGATAACCAAGACCGAGCTTATCACCCTTGCCACCGTCCTCGCGCCCTTCGCACCTCACGTTGCGGAGGAGGTACACGAAATGATGGGCGGCAGCGGTCTCGTTTCTATTGCAAAGTGGCCTGAGTACGATGAGGCTAAGTGCGGCGACGATATCGTAGAGATGCCCGTTCAGATTAACGGTAAGGTCCGCACCGTAATCGCAATTCCCAAGGCAGCCTCCAAGGACGAGATCCTTGCCACCGTTAAGGCTGACGAGAAGATCGCTCAGGCTATCGACGGCAAGACCGTTGTTAAGGAGATCGTAGTCCCCGGCAAGATCATCAACATCGTTGTAAAGTAAAACGTCATAGATTCTTCTCGACGCAGAGGAGCGTTATATTGTATTATAATATTAGTATAACGCTCTCGATTTTTATCATTAATTCAAGGGGACACAATATGAATAAAATCTTAAGATCTTCTCTTTTTTGGATCTTTTATATTATTGCATTTCCAGTAGCAGTAATACTTAGTAATAAAATTGTATTTAGTGGAACAAACATTGGCACGTTTTATATTCTCTGCCTTGTTTGTAACCTGTTAATTCATGTTATATTTTACAATTTAGAAGATAGAGATGGATTTTTTAGTAAGTTGCTGAAGGGATTATGCTGGATTGTTGGCGGCGCAGTGTTCATCTTTACCCTATTCATATCATTTTTTGTGTTCGTGTCAGATAACGGTGAACTAAATATATGGGAATTTCCTTTGGCGGTTTTTTGGCCTGTATGTATCTCTACATTATTCTCCGAGTATATGTTTAACGCAGATGAGGATACATATCCATTTATATTTCCTATATCCGTAATAAGAGCCTATGTTATGACAATTCCTTTCGCATTGTTACATAGAATTTCGTGGATATGCGGGATAAATTTTTTGGATTTTTTATTATCGGTTCTATATTATGGTAGCACCTGTTTTTTTGCTGGTTGTATTTCTTCTGAGTGGTCTGACCTGGACTGGATTAAAGATTTGATTTATTGGATTAGTGATCATAAAAAAGCAGTCCGTCAAAAAAACGAAGTTGCTACATCATCGACTATAGATGATGCAGAGGCTTTAGCGGAAAAAGAGGTATCAGAGGAACAGGAAACTTTCGTAGACAAAGAGGTTTAATGATGATATCGTAAAGATTCAGTTTATGAAACAGATACAAGATATCATTCGAAATTTCAAACACAAATAAGGAGAGAAAAATGAGCAGAGAATATTTGCGTTTTCCCGGCTTCCGTCGCCGCGCTCTGACCCTCAGCTATGACGATGGTGTGCGTCAGGATAAGCGCCTTATCGCTATTATGCAGAAGCACGGAATCAAGGGCACTTTCAATATAAACAGCGGACTTTTCGCTGCAGAGCGCTCCGAGGTCGAGCAGGGCAGAATGACCCTTGAAGAGGCGGTTGAGCTCTATGCCGACAGTGGTATGGAGATTGCCGTTCACGGTGTGAAGCACCTGTCCCTGACCGACGTGACCGTTCCCGAAATCGTTAATGACGTGATGGAAGATCGCAAAAATCTGGAGAAAATCTTCGGCAGAATTGTGACCGGTATGGCTTATGCCTATGGCACTCATAACGATACCGTGGTGGATATCCTTCGCGCCTGCGGTATATCTTACTCAAGGACCACCCTTGCCACCCAGGGCTTCGGTCTGCCCGATGAGCCCTTGAAGCTTGCGGCGACCTGCCACCACAGAGTTCCGAATCTTATGGAGCTGGCAAAGAATTTCGTTGCCGAAAACGGACGCGGACTCGGCTCTCGCCGTCCGATGCTCTTCTATCTCTGGGGACACAGCTACGAGTTTGACGACAACGATAACTGGCATATCATCGAGGAGTTTTGCGAATTTATGGGCGGCAGAGATAATATCTGGTACGCCACAAATGGCGAGATCATGGATTACATAAAGGCCTACGACGCTCTCGTGTTCTCTGCGGATATGTCCCGTGTCTATAACCCCTCTGCCACCGACGTCTATCTGCAGTACGCAGGAAAGCAGTATCTTGCGCCAGCAGGCAAAACGGTAGAGCTCGCCTGATTTTTTTCTTAAAAAAAGTTGAAAAAACTTTTGCTCAAACTATTGACAAAACGATTTGTTTGTGATATCATATAATGGCGTTGTGAGAGCAACGCCAATCTGCGAGTGTAGTTCAATGGTAGAATTCCAGCCTTCCAAGCTGGTCGCGTGGGTTCGATTCCCATCACTCGCTCCAAATGCGCCCTTAGCTCAGTGGATAGAGTGCCCGGCTACGAACCGGTAGGTCGAAGGTTCGAATCCTCCAGGGCGCGCCAACAAAAAGTGACTCCCAGTCGGGAGTCATTTTTTTGTTTGTGCGTCCTGGTCGGCCGAACCTTGCGCGTGAAACGCGCGAAGGTACGCATACTCCGCGCAGAGCGCGTCGAGCTTGCTCGTAAGCGGCAAGCGTAAATATCTTCGCGTAGCGAATACCCTCCGGGGCGCGCACCCTGTTCGGCCGAACCCCGGTATTGCCGCTTGCGGTATCTTTCTGTCGGGAAATTCGAGGATTTAATCAAATTTAACCCATTCTTTGTCGAAAAACGCCTACAAAGATTAAAAATATACTTGAAAAGTATTAATATTTTGTGTATAATGGTATCGTATAGTTATATACATTTGAAAAATATCTGTAATTTCTTGAAAAAATACTCTACAAGGAGATTGTAAAAATGTCTGCTCAGACGAAAAAGACAGAAGAAACAAAAACAGAATTTCCCGTAATACAGACGAAGTTCGAGGCCTATACCGGTAACGAGCCTTACCTTTTCGTCAGCTATTCTCACAGAGATACGGCACAGGTCTATCCCATTCTCGATGCCCTCTATGACAAGAAGTACCGCCTCTGGTATGACGAGTCCTGTGAGACGGGTAACGATTTCCGCGACGAGCTCCGCAAGAGAATAGAGAACTGCGAGGCGGTGCTCCTCTTCGTATCCGAGGCATCTATGCGCTCGCCCTTCTGCGGTATGGAGATAATCGTCGCAAGAGAGAATCAGAAGCGACTCTATCCCATCTACCTCGACAGCGCCGAGGTTCCTCCCTCATTCCAGATATTGCTGGCCAATACTCATCACAGCACGTCGGATAATATGGAAAAGCTGATTAAATCTATGATAAGGGATCTACCTGCGGTGGCTATGGACAGACTTACTATTGTTGAGGATAAGCTTGAAAAGTGCGAGGACAACGGCAGAAACATTTCCGTTGACGAGGGTGTGCGCGAAATTTGCTCCGAGGCCTTCAAGAACAGACGCGCTCTGCATAAGATAGAGCTGCCCGAGACTCTTGAGTCCATCGGCTTTGAGAGCTTCAGAGGCTGCGCCAATCTTGAATATATGGAGATTCCCGAGAGGACTATCAGAATTGAGGAGAGCGCCTTCCGTGACTGTATCAGCATGAAGAAGCTCGTCATCAAGAATAAGTGCATCAAGATCGGTGAGCGTGCCTTCGAGAACTGCGCGCTTCTTTCCGACATTGAGCTGCCCGACGGACTTACCGAGATCTACGGCGGCGTTTTCAACAGCTGTAAGAGCCTGAAGTCCATCAGACTCCCCCTTGATCTTACCGTTATCGGCGAGAGCGCATTTTCCGACTGTATCCTTCTTGACGAGATCGACATTCCCGATTCAGTAAGCAAGATCGACGACCTGGTATTCAACGGCTGCGTTAAGCTTGCGAAGATCGACTTGAAGAACGGCCTTAAGAAGATCGGTAAGAACGCCTTCAAGAACTGCCATTCGCTTACCAACATCTACATACCCGCAAGCGTCAGCAGCATCAGTAATTCGCCCTTCCGCGGCTGTGATGCGCTGAAGTCCATCAAAGTTGACCCGAAGAACAAGCACTATAAGTCCGAGCCCAACAAGCGCGAGGGTAGCGACCACGTTCTCTTTAATAAGAACAAGTCTGTGATGATCGCTTATCCCGCAAGCTCCAGAGAGGTGCAGTACGATATTCCCGACAGCGTTGTCATTGTCAGCGACTGGGCCTTCTGCGAGTGCAAGAAGCTCAACCGTATCACCATTCCTGACAGCGTTAACGAGATCGGTGAGGGAGCCTTCTACAACTGCGTGCTTCTTGACGAGGTTGAGATCCCCGACAGCGTAGAGAAGATCGATGATTGCGCATTCAGAGGCTGTACCAGCCTTGAGCGCGTGACCATTCCCGCGTCTGTTAAGGAGCTCGGCTGGGGCATCTTCGACGGCTGCGAGAAGAAGGTTACCGTCTACTGTGACGAGGGCTCTTACATTCAGCAGTACTGCATAAAGAACGGAATTTGCGAAAAGCGCATCTCTGAGAAGGAAAACTAAAAAATGTCTGAAACGGAAACAAAATTCAAGGCAGTCTTGTCTTGGCTCGCAGCATTCGCGAAGAAAAACGTCGTAATGCTTATCGCACTCTGCGCGGCGGTGATCACCTCGATCATCGTTCCGCCGGATGCGGAATATCTTGATTACTTTGATTATAAAACGCTGACCTGTCTATTCTGCGTTCTTGCCGTTGTCTGCGCGCTGAAGAATATCAACTTCTTCTATATGCTGGCGCATAAGGTGGTCGTGCTATTCAAGAATGCGCGTATGAGTATTCTTGCTCTGGTTTACATCACCTTCATCGGCTCTATGCTTATAGCAAACGATATGGCTCTGCTCACCTTCCTGCCTCTCGGCTATCTTGTGCTGACCACCACGGGCAAGGAAAAGTACATGGCCTTTACCTTCATTATGCAGAACATCGCCGCAAACCTTGGCGGAATGCTCACTCCCTTCGGTAATCCCCAGAACCTCTATCTCTACACAAAGTACGAGATACCGAATCTTGAGTTTATGGGCATTATGGCGCCTCCCTTCATACTTTCGGTGGTGCTTATTACCATTTGCTGCATCGTGTTCGTGAAGCCCGAGCCCCTGGAGCTTGAGGACAAGGCCATCGAGCTTGCCCCCGTCAAGACTATCATTTATCTTCTCCTCTTTGCTCTCTCGATAGTTATCGTCTTCCGCTGGATCCCCTGGTATTGGATCGGCCTTATCATCATACCCGCCTTCCTTCTCGTTATGGACAGAAAGGCGCTGAAGATGGTGGACTATCCCTTGCTGCTCACCTTCGTATTCTTCTTTATTTTCTCCGGAAATATGGGAAGGATCGACGCGGTGCGCGAGCTGTTCTCCGGGCTCCTTGAGATGAATACGCTCGTGGTTTCCGCCCTCTGCTGTCAGTTCATCAGTAACGTGCCCAGCGCGATTTTGCTCTCCCAGTTCGTTGAGAGCACCGGTAACTACGCTGATCTTCTGGTCGGTGTCAATATCGGCGGCGTTGGAACTCTTATCGCCTCTCTTGCCAGCCTTATCACCTTCCGTGAATACGTGAAGCATAACCCCGGCAAGGCAGGGAAGTATATTCTTGAGTTCTCCGCTTTCAACTTCGGCTTCCTTATCATTCTGACGGTGTTTATGTCCATCATATAATTACCCGAAATATTTGGAGTTCTTATGATTTGGAATATTTGCTTTATTCTGGCGGCGGTGATTCCCATTGCCGCCGGAGTCTTATTGATCGTAAATAAGCTACGGAACGATCACCGCGGCAGGGGACTGAACCCCTTCTTTACTATGGCGGCGGCTGTGTTCCTGTCGGCGACGGTGCTGTTCTTCCCGATGGAGCTCGACGCCTTCTCCGGGGAGCCCGCGCGCATACTTCAGACCCTTCTCATCTCCGTGCACGATACCATAGGCATCTTTATCGTGGATGCGACCTATGAGTTCGTTGCCGAGAATATGAACGGTATAGGACCTCTCCTCCAGCCCGTTTATTCCTCGCTTATGGCGATTTACTTCGTGCTGGCGCCGATGCTTACCTTCGGCTTCATTCTCTCCTTCTTCAAGAACGCCTCGGCCCATCTTATGCTCCTGCTCCAGAGGAACAGGGACGTTTACGTTTTCTCCGAGCTTAACGAGCGGGCGCTGGTGCTGGCGCGTGATCTGAAAAAGAACGACCGCCGCCGTACCATCGTGTTCTGCGACGTGTTTGACAGTGAGGACGAGCGGAGCCACGAGCTCATCGAGGGCGCAAAGGATATCGGTGCCGTGATGTTCAAAAAGGACGTGCTGGGCGTGAATTTCAGCCCGGAAACGAAAAAGGGCGCCCTCTACTTCTTCATAATCGGCGAGGATACTACCGAGAACGTCAATCAGTCGCTCTCGCTTATCCGTGATTACGGAAACGTGGAAAACTCCCACCTCTATCTATTCTCCGATACCGTTACCGGAGAGCTTCTTCTCTCAAACGGCAAGCATTATAAAATGAAGATCAGACGGGTCAACGAGAATCTCTCGCTTATCCAGCGTGAGCTGTACGACGATCCCACCGCACTTTTCGATAATGCTATACCCACCGAGGATGGCGACAAGCTGATATCCGCGGTTATCGTCGGCCTTGGCGGCTACGGTACCGAAATGCTCAAGACCCTCACCTGGTACTGCCAGATGGACGGCTACAAGCTGCAGATCGACGCCTTTGACAGAAGCGACGATGCCGCTGACGTCCTCGCCTACCAGTGTCCCGAGATAATGTCCGAGGAATATAACGGCGTGTCCGTGAAGGGTGAGGCCTATTATAAGGTGAACGTCCACGGCGGTATCTCCGTCGGTACTGCGGAATTTGCCAAGGAGATCTCAAAGCTGAAAGGTGCGAGCTTCGTGCTCGTCAGTCTCGGCGACGATAATCTCAACGTGGAAACCGCGGTAGGGCTGAGAATGCTCTTTGAGCGCATAGGTGCAAAGCCCATTATACGCGCCGTCGTCCATAGCACAAGGCTCTGCAAATACCTTGACGGTCTTACGAATTATCGCGGAAAGGAATACGGTATCGAGCTTATAGGCGACCTTGAGTCCTCCTATTCCGAGAGCGTTATCCTTCACTCCGCCATAGAGCGCGAGGCGCTCAGCATTCATTGTGACGGCTACGGCGGTGACGCGGCTGATTTCTTCGCTTATGAGTATAACTACCGCTCATCGGTGGCGTCGGCCCTCCATAACCGCGTAAGACGGGCGCTTGATATCCCCGGCGCAAACAAGGCTCCCGAGAAGCTGACGGAGGCGGAGGCCGAGTCGCTTATGGTTCTTGAGCACTGCAGATGGAACGCTTATATGCGCAGCAGCGGATATATCTTCAGCGGCAGCGAGGACCCCTCCAGCCGTAACGACCTTGCAAAAATGCACCATAACCTCGTCTGCTTCTCAAAGCTCAACGAGGATGACAAGAACAAGGACCGCACCGTCGGCACGGTGGATACGAATACCAAATAATTTCTTTGGACGCACGTCGCAAATGACGCGCGTCCTTTTTTTACCTCTGCCGCTATTGACACGGCGGGGAAAATAGGGTATAATATTTCTATATAAATATAAAGGAAGAAATTTATGACCCTCGTACCCGAATACAGATTTGACACCTTTGATGCGGTCAGCCCGGAGCTTCTCCTCTCCCTCGGCATCAAGGGCCTTATTCTTGATATTGACAATACCCTGGAGCCCTACGAGCATCCCACCCCCGGCGAGCACGTTGTTGCCTGGCTGTCCGCGCTTTGGGAGGCGGGAATTAAGACAGCCATCGTTTCAAACAATAACCGCGAGCGTGTGGAGCTCTTTAACAAGGAGCTTGGTATGCCCGCATATTTCAAGTCGGGAAAGCCCTTCACCGGCAAGCTGCGGGCGGCGATGGAGCAGATGGACACCGATAAGAGCAACACGGCTCTGATGGGCGACCAGGTATTCACCGACGTGTGGGCGGCTCACAATGCGGGGCTGGTGGCTATACTCGTTCCGCCGATCAACGATAAGCGGGATATCTTCACAAAATTCAAGCGCCTGCTGGAGCGTCCCATTCTCAAAAAGTATGAGAAAAGGAGCAAAAAACGATGAGCGCACTTTTCGGCCCCGGTGGCAATAGCGAGTCCTTTAAGCTCGCAGGCGGCAGGTCTACCCTTGATGCGCCGGCCTTCGTCCGCAGTATGGGTCTTGACGCCTATGAATACGAGGCGGGAAACGGCCTTTCGGCCTCGGATGCACAGCTTGCCGCGGTGGGCAGGGAAGCCCTGCGCTGCGGTGTAAAGATGACCTACCACACGCCCTACTTTATATCCCTTTCGGGAGTCGTGCCGGAGAAGCGGCTGAAGAGCATAGAGTACATACGTCAGAGCCTTGACGCGGCGGCGCTCCTCGGCGCAAAGACAATCGTCGTCCACACCGGCTCTGCGGCGAAGATAAGCCGTGACAAGGCGATGCGCCTTGCGGCTGATACCCTTGTGCGTACGCTTGATGAGGTGGACACCCACGGAATAAAAATAGGCCTCGAAACTATGGGAAAGATCAACCAGCTTGGTACTCTTGACGAGGTGCTTGAGCTCTGCAGAATAGATTCAAGGCTCGTGCCTGTGGTGGATTTTGGACATCTTAACGCAAGGGGCCTCGGTGGCGCGTTTAATTCTGCCGACGATTATCTTCGCGTTTTCGATAAAATATCGAACAGAATCAGCGCAGAGGCGGCAGAGCAGCTGCACTGCCATTTCTCAAAAATCGAATGGACGGAAAAGGGCGGCGAGTATAAGCATCTGACCTTCTCGGACGAGGTCTTTGGCCCGAGATTTGAGCCGCTGATGGAGGCAATCGCCACTCACGGCCTCTCTCCGACCGTAATTTGCGAATCCGCCGGAACCCAGTCCGAGGACGCACTTGAAATGAAAAAATATTATATGGAGTTGATAAAATGAACGGACTTACAAAATTGCACGAGGCGATGAAGGAGCAGGGCGTTGACGCTATCCTCGTTCTCGACGAACTCAACCAGCGCTATCTCTCGGATTTTGCCTTCACCGACGGATATCTCGTTGTAACCGCAGAGCAGGCCTATCTCGTCACCGATTTCAGATATTACGAGATGGCGCTGAACGGTGCCGTAAAGGACTTTGCCGTTGTAATGCCTGCCGACCGCACCGAGCATCTGCGCGGCGTTTTCGCGGAGTGCGGAGTCAGGACCGTGGGCTTTGAGGGCGGCAGTGTTCCTTACTCGGTCTACCGAGGATATGCGGAAAAATATCCGGAGCAGAGCTTCGTTGATATCGGCGATATGATCGAGCGCCTGCGGCAGATAAAGACCCCGGAGGAGCTGAGAAAAATGCAGGCCGCCCAGGATATTACCGACAAGGCCTTTGCCCATATTCTTGGGATGCTGACGCCGAATATGACCGAGCTTGAGGTGGCTGTGGAGCTGGAATACGCTATGCGCCGCGAGGGAGCCGACGGCTTTGCTTTTGAAACGATCGCCGTTTCCGGCGACGCCTCCGCCCTTCCTCACGGTACGGCGAGAAACGTCAAGCTGCGCCCCGGCTTTTTGACGATGGACTTCGGCGCGAGGCTTGACGGCTATTGCTCCGATATGACCAGAACCGTCGTTATCGGCAAGGCTGACGAGGATATAAAAAAGCTATATAACACCGTCCTCGCGGCACAGAGGGCAGCTCTTGATTATCTGCGCGCAGGGTGCGACGCCGGCGAGGCTGATAAGGTCGCTAGGGATATCATCGACGCATATCCGGAGTATAACGGCGCCTTCGGACACTCTCTCGGCCACTCCGTCGGACTCTTTATCCACGAGACCCCCGGCCTTAACAAGAAGGCTTTCGGCAGAAAAATGCGCGTCGGCGAGGTGGTGACCGTGGAGCCCGGCATTTATCTGTTCGGCAAGTACGGCTGCCGTATCGAGGATATGGTGGCAATCGAGGAGGGCGGCGTCCTTAATTTCACCCATTCTCCGAAGGAACTGATAGAAATTTACTGATTTTTCCCTAAAATAGCGAAAAATATTTGAAATTTGCAAAAAAATATCGTTTTACCTATTGCAAAATCGGGAAAAATATAGTAAAATGTATTTGTTAATTATGGGCATTTGTGTGCGTTTGTGTACATTTGACGGTTGTGGCGGACCAAAATGCTCCGTGAAAATCTAAAATTCGCCAAGAAAAGGAAAGCAATATGTTAACAGCAGGTGATTTCAAAAACGGCGTGACCTTCGAGATGGAGGGCAAGGTTTATCAGGTAATTGAGTTCCAGCACGTAAAGCCCGGCAAGGGTGCTGCGTTCGTAAGAACCAAGTACAGAGACGTTGTTACCGGTGCGATCCGCGAGGCGTCCTTCAACCCCACCGCAAAGTTTGAGAACGCGGTTATCGAGCGCCGTGACCTTGAGTATCTTTACAACGACGGTGAGCTTTACTACTTCATGGATCCCGAGACCTACGACCAGGTTCCTCTCAACGCGGACAAGCTTGGCGACAACTTCAAGTTCGTTAAGGAGAATACCGTGTGCAGAATTTCTTCCTGGAAGGGAAGCGTATTCTCGGTTGACCCGCCTACCTTTGTAGAGCTTGCAGTTACCGAGACCGAGCCCGGTGTTCGTGGCGATACCGCTACCAACGTAACCAAGGAGGCTGTCCTTGAGACCGGTGCCGTTGTTAAGGTTCCGATTTTCATCAACGAGGGCGACGTTCTTAAGATTGATACCAGA
>CAZABU010000058.1:0-10973 GCA_964483225.1 uncultured Ruminococcus sp.
ATAGTACGCCCATTTCCGCACATTACAACCTATTGTAGCACTTTACTTTCGGTTTGTCAATACCTTTCGGAAAAATTTTTCAATAGAAATATTATTACATTTTCTGAATATTTATGCAATAAATATCAAAAGTATTTTTAAGAAAGTATTTACAGAGGGATTTTCAAGTGATATAATTATTTTATCAAAACCGTGGCATAATAATAGGGTAAAAACCGAAAAAGAGGCTTTACCCAGGATGATGGAAAAGAAAATTTCAATAATCGTTCCCCTCTGCAACACCGAGGAGCTTATCGGCCGATGCCTCGAGAGCCTTATCGCTCAGAGCTACGAGAATCTGGAGATAATCGTGGTGGACGACGGCTCCTCCGACGGCTCCTACGCCGCGGCCGAGCGATATCTTGCCAAGGACGGGCGCATACGCCTGATACGCCACGAGAAGAATCTCGGGCTCTTTCGCGCGCGGCTTACCGGAGTAGGTGCGGCCACGGGTGACTTCATTGGCTTTGTGGACAGCGACGACCGGGTTTCGCGGGACTATTACCGCTCGCTCCTGCGGCGCGCCGAGGAATGCGGCTCGGATATAACAGCGGCAAGGCTCGTACACGAGAGTGAGGACGGCGAGCAATATATACACAATAGATACCACCTCTACGACCCCGGGGTGCTTGATGGCGAGGAGGCAAGGCGTAAATACTGGGAGCAGGAGGGCTACTGCTTCATCTGGCACACGGTATGGAACAAGCTCTATTCGAAGCCCCTATGGGACAGGGCTCTCCCCTACCTCGACAGCGTAGGCGGGCATCTTATAATGTGCGAGGATCTTCTTATCTCCTCGGTGCTGTTCGCGCTGTGCGAGAGGCTATCCTTTACCGAGTACGGAAGATATTACTATTACCAGCGCGCCACAGCGTCCACAGGCTCCGGTGGCGGCTATCTCAAATACCAAAAGAATATATCCGACCTGATATACGCCTTCGGGCAGACCGATCGGCTGCTATCGGAGATCGGGGATTTCAAATACGGGGCACGGCTTGACGCCTGGCGTCGGTTATACAAGCATTTCTGGCGTGAGAACGTAGCCCGCAGCGGACTTTCTCCCCTTTCAAGGCGCAGGCTGACCGGGGAGCTGGAGCTGCTTTACGACGGAGAAGGCGAGCCGCCGTCGCCCTCCTACTTCTACACCTCGAGAACGACCTACGACGGCAGATATGAGAGCATACTCTCCGCTATGCTCGCGCCCGAGATCGGGGCGGTCAGCTTTGACATTTTTGACACGCTGATATCGCGCCCCCTCTACACACCGTCGGATCTGTTTTACCTTTTGAATGGGAGCTTTTCCGAGCTCTGCCCCGAGGACGGCAGGCTGTTTTCCGACCTGCGCGTGACGGCGGAGCAGTCCCTGCGCCGCGAGCTTCACCGAGGGAGCGCCCCCTTTGCCGACGTGACTCTGCGGCAGATATACGACAGGGTGGGCGAGGAGATCGGAATTGCGGCGGCAGACAAAATGATGGTGGCGGAGCTGGAGATGGAGGTGGAGCTTTGCAGACCGAGAAAAAGCGCCCTCAACCTCTACCGTGCTGTGCTTGAAGCAGGAAAGCCCATATTCTTCACAAGCGATATGTACCTGCCGCGCGAGATCCTCGATACGATGCTCAAAAAGTGCGGCTACGGACGGGGTGTGCTTCTTCTCTCCTGCGAGGAGCGGGCGACCAAGCGGGACGGCAGGCTTTTTTCTATCCTTATAAAGAAGAGCAGCCTTCGCCCCGAGCGTATTCTGCATATCGGAGATAACTGGGAGAGCGACTACCTCTCCGCGGGCAGGGTCGGTATAACGGCGGTGTTTTATCCCGCGGCGGTATCCTGCCTCGAATACAATATCTCCGACGTTAAGACCACCCACACGGGCGTATGCTACACCGAGGCGTCAAGGGGCTGGGTGAATTATGAGCGCGGCCTCGACTTTCTCGGCACACGCACCGCCTTTGCCCTGGCGGCTCACAAGCTATACGACAACCCCTTTGAAAGCTACAACGAATACAGCGAGATGAACGCATCTCCTCAATTTCTCGGCTATTACGGCCTCGGAATGCACCTGCTGGGCTTTGCTCGGTGGCTCGCCGACTCGTTTTCCGGTAAGGACTACGGCACCGTGGCCTTCGTGGCGCGGGACGGCTATCTGCCGATGAAGGCCTATGAGCTGCTTTGCAGCTATACCGAAGGACTTCCCGAGCCGAAATATATCTACACCTCAAGAAAGGCGGCACTCGCCTGCGAGCTGAAGGATTCCCGCGGGCTCGACGGCCTTGTGGCACGGCTGAACGTAAAAACACTCACTCCACGGCGACTTTTCGAAATGCTCGCACCCCTTCTCGACGGCGCAGAGCTTCCCGAGGGCGTGGGAGCCGCTTTGCCCTTTGGCAGCGAGGAGCGCTTCAAGAAATTTCTTGACACGAAAATCAAGCCCCACGTCAGCGACGAACGAATAACCGAATACAAGGCTACGGTCGCGGAATATCTGCGGAGCGAGCTCTCCGACGGCTGCGCCACGGTGGACGTGGGCTACAGCGGAAGGACCCAGGAGCTGATTTTTCGGCTGACGGGCATACGCGCCGACGCATATTACCTTCACACCAACGGCGACGAGGCCTACCGCAGAGCCGCGGCCTGCGGCTTCAGAGTATTTTCCTTTTACGACTACTCCCCCTCGGTCACGGGCGCGGTACGGGAGCTGCTGTTTTCAAAGCCCGCCCCCTCGGCCGTCGGCTACAGGAGGGTGGACGGAGGGGTGGAGCCTATATTTGAAGCAAAGGAGCAGGGCTTCCCCGAGCTTTATCTCATTACCGAGCTGCAGCAAGGTGCTCTGCAATTCGTCCGCGACTTCACCGAGATTTTCGGTGACCGGCTCGGGCTTATGCAAATGCGGAACACGGATATTTCCCTTCCCCTCGAATACTTCATCCATTCGCTTACCGACGAGGATGCAAAAATGTTCGAGTGCGTGGTCTTCGAGGACGAGCTGTGGGCGGGCAATTCCTTCTCCCTCTCGGATGCTTGGCGCTCTGATATTGCCTACCACGGCACCGTTGCTCACTATATGCAGAGCCGCGACTCCGGCTCCTCTGAGCGCTCTGTCCTCGAGGAATACTACCGACGGGGCATCGACCGCAAGAGTGCTCTTGCAAAGCTCTCCTTCTGGCTGACCCACGACAGGGCAGTCCTTGCAAAAAAGCTGAAAAAGCGCCTTCTGCCCGGAGGTGGACGATGAGAATAGGAATGTTTACCGAGGCATTTGACACCGAGGGAGAGCACTTTTCGACAAAATTTGACCGTGTGGGAGAGAACACGGGGAATCTGATATTTATGCGCGCTTTGAAGCGGCTTTTCTCTCCAAGGCTTATAGATCCCGCCGCAGCGTGTACCGAGCGCGCCCACGAGCTTGCCGACTGCGGAGCCTTCATAACCACCGAGCTCATCTGGATAAGGGAGGGGGACGTCTTTGAAAACGTCGAGCGTACCCTGCGAGTCATCGGTGACAGACCGCTGATACCCATATCCGTGGGGCTTCAGGCCGACGTGCGGCGCCCCGACTTCAAGCTGCAGCCGCGAACGCTGAGGCTGCTCTCGGAGCTCTCCGAGCG
This sequence comes from uncultured Ruminococcus sp., assembly GCA_964483225.1. Taxonomy (GTDB): domain Bacteria; phylum Bacillota; class Clostridia; order Oscillospirales; family CAG-272; genus UBA1740. The sequence continues at coordinate 3,642 of CAZABU010000058.1, forward strand.
ATGCGTTATCGGCACTCGCGGCGACTACACCGCAGAGATACTGTCAAAAAACGGGGTCAGGCGGCTCAGACCCATCGGTTGCCCCTCGGTATTTTACAAAAAGCGCTACCGCTTCAAGCGAAGGGGCGGCGATCCCCGATGCGTGTGTGGCTTTTCGACCCTATGGCGCGATCTTTCAGCCTCGGAGCTCAGGCTTCTGCGGTATTTTATGAAGCACGGTCTTGATTTCGTTGAGCAAACGGGGCTCTATTCCTTTTCTCAGCACGAAGAATTTGACCGTTGGCTCACCGCAAAGCGCAGAATATTCTTTTCCACCGACGAGTGGGACCGATTTCTCGACGGCTTTGATTTTTATATGGGTATGCGCTTTCACGGCGGTATCGCCGCGATGCAAAGAGGGCTCCCCGCCCTGTTCGTCACCTCGGACTCGCGGACCGCGGAGCTGTGCGAGTTCTTCTCGCTCCCATCGATCACCCTCGGGGAATTTGACGAAAAAATGTCCCTCTCTTACTATATGAACCTTGCCTATCCCGATAAGTTTCTCAAAAGGCTGCCCGCCCTTAAGGAAAATTTCAGGGAATTCGCAAGAGAAAACCGACTGAAAGTAAATCTGTGAGAGGTGAACAATGAAGCTCTCACTGATAATCTGCATATACAATACGAAAAAAGAGTACCTTTCCGAGTGCCTTGAGTCAATCGCGGCGTCTACGCTCACCGACTACGAAATAATCCTCGTGGACGACGGCTCTGAGCTCGATTATTCCGATATTACCGAGCGCTACCGCACCCGATATATAAAAACCGAAAACCGAGGCCTGCTTTCGGCAAGGCTGACGGGCATTGAGGCGGCGCTCGGGGACTATATTGCCTTCGTCGACAGCGACGACACCGTATCGAAAAATTACCATTTGCCAATGCTGCGTGCCGCCGAGGCCACCGGTGCGGATATCGTGATAAACGGATGGGCCTATCACACGGCGGGCGGCAGACGGTGCGTCATTGATGCGACGATGGAAGGAAGGATCGACGTCCGCGGCGAGGACACGCTCAGACTCTACACCTCTTTTCGCGGACGCGACCATTCGATTTTCGTCCAATGGAACAAGCTCTACTACCGCCGTCTTGCCGAGCGCACCCTCGCTATTCTGAAAAAAACGCGACTCCCCGACAAGGGCATCACCTACGGCGAGGACGTGCTGATGAATTTCTATAATTTCAGAGAGGCAGCGCGCGTTGTCGGGATAAATTCGGGCTTTTATTATTACAGATGTCACTCCGAGCAGAGCGTTCGCGCTCAGACGGCGGCAAGACTTATTAAGCAAATCGACTCTATGTCCCTCATATTCGACACCCTGCTCGAGGAGCTGAAGGACGGGAGAGGCCGCCTTCTGAGAGAGGATATTCTCGCCTGGCGTGAGCTTATGGCAAGGACTCATTACGGCTACGCCGTGGCGGGCAGATACAAGGATCTTTACCCTTATATCTCGGTGATGTATGAGATAGATCGGTTAAGGCTGCCCACGGCCAATGACCAGCGGGTGTATCTTAACTGCGAGCTGCTTGGTGAAAACTTCGCCGAGATCGACGGGGCCCTCACCGACCTTTATTTCCGTGACGGTGATATACGAATAAGCTACGAGCGCGGCTGTCGCTACGTCGGGCGGATAATATCCTCATACGACGAACTCCTCGGGCGAAGGACGGTATATTCCGAGCAGGGAGATATCACCGTTCCGCGACGCAAGCTGAAGGCCAGCCACTTGGTTTTATACAATAAATTCGTCTACACTCTGGGAGCGAGGCTCATTAAAAAGGGCTCCCGACTGCGCGCCTTTCTCAAGGAGAGGCTTTAGCTTTTACTCACGGGAGGAGAGTGTCGATGATAAGAACGGCCATAACGAAAGCGAGGGAGCACAGCTTCCTTTTCTCGGAGCTTGTAAAGCGGGATTTCAAGAAAAAATACAAGCGCACATATCTCGGCATGCTCTGGAGCCTTATCTCTCCTCTGCTGACGCTGATGATAATGAGCCTGGTGTTTTCTCATTTTTTCGGTAACAAAACACCGCACTATACGATATATCTGTTCTGCGGAAATATTGTTTTCTCCTATTTCACCGACTCCACAAACGGCGGTATGGCCTCTCTGCTCTCCAACGCCGCCATCTTCACTAAGATAAATCTGCCGAAGTATCTGTTTTTGTTCTCTCGCAACGTTTCCTCGCTGATAAACTTCGGCCTTACCCTCTGCGTTTTCGTAATCTTCTGCATCGCCGACGGAATAGTCTTCACCCCTGCCGCGCTGATGCTTATCGTACCCATACTCTGCCTGATTTTCTTTAATCTCGGCATCGGTCTTATCCTCTCGGCGCTTTACGTTTTCTTCCGTGATATGGAATATCTCTGGAGCGTTTTTACCCTGCTTCTTATGTATATGTCGGCCATATTCTACACCGTGGACACCCTGCCCGACGTGCTTCAGCGACTTTTATACCTCAATCCGATGTACGTCTATATCAGCTACTTCAGAGAGGCGGTCATCGGCGGCAGCGTGCCATCACTCGGCATAAACGCTCTGGCCGTCGGCTACGCGCTCATCGCTTTCACCCTGGGAATAACCGTCTACAGGAGAAACAACCACAGGTTTCTCTACTACGTGTAAGGGGGTGCGCTATGACGGACTCATCTGCGCCTATCATCTCCTGCCGCGGCGTGTCGATACGCTACGTGACCGGAGATTTCAAGGAGATCGGACTCAAGGAATATCTGCTCAGGCGGGTGACGGGCAAATACCGCACCAGAGAGTTTTTTGCTGACAGGGATATCACCTTCGATATAAACCGCGGCGATATGCTGGGGATAATCGGCACCAACGGAGCGGGAAAATCCACCCTGCTCAAGGCCATCTCCGGGATAATGCGCCCGACGGAGGGAGAGGTGGTCTGCCACGGTCGGATAGCCGCCCTGCTGGAGCTGGGAAGCGGCTTTGACGGCGACCTGACGGTAAAGGAAAACACCTATCTGCGCGGCGCGCTGCTCGGATATACAAGGAGGTTTATGAACGAGGCCTACCGCGACATTATCGACTTTGCGGAGCTTTCGGAGTTCGAGGACTCTCCCTTTAAGCAGCTGTCCTCGGGAATGAAGGCGAGGCTCGCCTTTTCCATCGCCTCGCTGGTGGAGCCCGACGTGCTGATACTCGACGAGGTGCTTTCGGTTGGCGACGGAGCCTTCAGAGCAAAGAGCGAGCGAAAGATGCGCTCGATAATCGACGGGGGTGCTACCACCATTCTCGTTTCCCATTCCCTGCCACAGGTCAGGTCGATGTGCACAAGGATACTCTGGCTCCACAAGGGACGGCAGATAGCCTTTGGCGACGACGTAAAGGGAATCTGCGATACCTATGAAAAATTCCTCTCAGACGGAGTCATATCTGCGCCAAAAGAGGAAAATTTATAACTTTTATTTACATTCGGAGGTACTTTTATGAAAAGTCAAGCAACACTACCCGTGGGGTACAAGGAAATTTTGTCCGTAGATCTGCAAAAGGACAAAAGGCTCATGCTGGCAGTAAACGGTGCGGCTATCGCCATCGCCGCTATCATGGCTGTGATAGGTATAATGATTCGTCCTATAAGCCTATCACTAGGTAGCGAAGGCCTTAACAGACTGATGATAAGCCTGGTGATAATATCCGTAGGCACCGTGGTGTATATGGTATTGCATGAGGCGGTCCACGATATCTTCATGCGGTGTTTTTCCGAGGTGAAGCCGCACTTTGGCTTCACGGGCATTTACGCATACGCCGGCAGCGACGCCTATTACGGAAAGCTGCCCTACATAATCATCGCCCTCGCTCCCGTGGTGATATGGGGCATCGTTCTTCTTGTGCTGAACATTTTCATACCCGCCTTTTTCTGGCCGATATATTTCATACAGATAACCAATATATCCGGTGCGGCAGGCGACTTCTACGTTACGCTCAAATTTATGAAGCTGCCCGCGGATATCCTCGTGCGCGACACCGGAGTTTCCATGACGGTCTATGCCCCCTACGGCGAGCCGACGGAGCCCGCTACACAAGAAGCAGAGGAAGTAGCACACGAGGATACCATCTCTTCCGAAAGTGACAGTGCAGACGGCGAGTGACCCTTATTACAAAGCTGAAGCGGAGAGCGCACTGCTCTCCGCTTATTAACAGATTTTGACAAGTTCGTTTTACATTTACGCAGTCTTATCGCCTACAAGACCCTTGAACTGATAGTTATAGAGCTTGCGATATTCGCCGTCAATAGCGAGAAGCTGCTCGTGGGTTCCGCGCTCGATTATTCCGCCGTCGTCGATAACGACGATCTCGTCGGCGCTCTTTACGGTGGAGAGCCTATGGGCAACAACGATTACCGTACGGCCGCTCGAAAGCTTCTCCAGGGCGCTCTGTATCTGCATCTCGGTGGCGTTGTCAAGAGCCGAGGTGGCCTCGTCGAGTATCAGGAGCTTCGGGTTCTTGAGGAACACTCTGGCTATCGCTATCCTCTGTCTTTGACCGCCGGAGAGCTTGACGCCTCGCTCACCCACCTGGGTGTCGTAGCCCTTCTCAAGGGTGGCAATATAATCGTGGATATTCGCCGACTTGGCGGCGGCAATTATCTGCTCGTCGGTTGCGTCGGGGCAGGCGTAGGCGATGTTCTCCCTGACCGTACCGTCAAAGAGAAATACGCTTTGGGAAACTATTCCGATATTTTCTCTCAGCGACTTCAGCGTAATATCTCTTATATCCACGCCGTCCACGGTTATTCTGCCAGCGCCCACGTCGTAGAATCTCGGAATGAGGTGGCAGAGGGTGGTTTTTCCGCCGCCGGAGGGACCGACGAGAGCCAGGGTCTTTCCCGCCTCGATATGAAGTTCAAGATCGGATATGACCATCTTATCGGCCTTTCCGTCAACGGTATAGCCGAAGGAAACGCCCTCGAAGGCAACGTCACCCTTGATATCGGAGATCACGGTCGTGCCATTGTCGACCTCGTCCTCAAGGGCAAGGATCTCACAGAATCTGCCGAAGCCGGTCATTCCGTTCTGCAGCTGCTCAAAGAGTGAAACGAAGCGCTGTATGGGATTTAAGAACATAGAAATGTAGAGAATGAAAGCGGCGAACTCACCGGAATTTATATGCCCCTTGGCAAGGAAGATGCCGCCGATGAAGATTATCACAAGATAGAGAAGGTCGGAGAGGAAGGTCATCACCGCATCGAAAAGGCCGAGGGAGAACATCGCGTCGCCTCTGTATCTTGCAAGCAGGGAATTTGCCGCGCCGAATTTCTCCATCTCGTGGTGCTCTGCGGCATAGGCCTTCGTTTCCCTGATGCCCGTCAGCGAATTTTCCAGGGTGGCGTTTATTTCCGCGGTCTGCTTTCTCGAATTACGCATCGCCGTCCTCATGCGTCGCTTTGAGAGGAAGGTAAAGAGCACGATAAAGGGGATTATCGAGAACATAATTAGGGTCAGCGTCAGATTTATCCCCGAGAGGATAACGAAGGCGCCGCAGAGCATCAGCACGGCGAGGAAGAGATTTTCGGGGCCGTGATGGGCAAGCTCGGATATCTCAAAGAGGTCGTTGGTGAGTCTTGAGAGCAGGTCGCCCGTCTTATGCTCGTCATAATAGGACACGGGGAGCCTCTCATACTTTGCAAAGAGGTCGCGGCGCATATCGGCCTGCATACGGACGCCGACCAGGTGACCGTAGTAACCCACGATGTATAAACAGAAGGCCTTTACAACGTAGATCACAAGCAGGAGTATTCCGCTCTTTATTACCGTGTCAACAAGTACATTTCCGCTCTCTACAGAATTAATGATATTTTTCGCAATCGTCGGATAGAAAAGATTACACGCCGCTACCACCACCGCACAAAGCATATCGAACAGAAACATCGGTATGTGGGGCTTATAATAGCTTATAAATTTTTTAATCATATCTGTACCCGTGTTTATAAAGCAGCTTCGCTTTTTCCTCGTCGGTAGCGTCGCCCGGCAGAGTCTGCAGAAGGCGCGTCCGATTTTCTTCAAAATTGATCTGTCCGCTTCGGGAAAGCTCGGACATCACCCTCGATATCAATGCCGAGGAATATCCCTTCGCCCGAAGCTTTTCATATATTTTCCTCTCGGAGAGCAGGGCGTCGTTTGCCGCACGGAGTATAAGACGCTCCAGCTGACGCGCCTCGTCGATATAGCCGAGGGAAACCATTTTTTCGCAAATATCCGTCGCCACGTCGCGACGGAAGCCCGCCCGAAGGAGCTTCATCTTGAGAGACTGTTCGTTGTTGTCCGTGTAGGAAAGCAGGGAGAGCGCCTTCTTTTCCGCTCTGTAAAGCTCGTCCGCATAGGCAAGCTCCGAGAAGGCGTGCGCCGAAAGCTCCTCGCCTACCGCCGGCCTGCCCACCGCGGAATAGACCGCGTTACTCACCGTAAAACGGGCGGACTCCCCTGCCCCGTCGATTCCGAGGCAGAGGAGATGAGTATTTTTTATTTCCTTAATGTAAGCTATCCGCATCAAAGCTCTTCGTCAAAATCCTTGATCTCGAAGTCATCGTCATCGGTGACGTCTGCGGTATCCCCGTCAGCCGCGCCGGTCTTGACCTTCTCGCGCACAAGGTTTTCCAGCTTATCCATAAGCTCCTTGTCAGACTCGATGAGCTTTCTTACGTTGTCCTTACCCTGACCGAGCCTTTCGCCGTCGTAATAGAACCAGGCGCCGCTCTTCTCAACGATGCCAAGGTTGATGGCCATATCGATGATCTCAGAGGACTTGGAAATACCGGAGCCGTAAAGAATATCGAACTCGGCGGTCTTGAAGGGGGGAGCGACCTTGTTCTTGACCACCTTACATCTGGTGTGGGAGCCGTAGACCTCGGAGCCGCTCTTGAGGGACTCAACGCGGCGCACGTCGATACGCACCGAGGCGTAGAACTTCAACGCCTTACCGCCCGTGGTGACCTCGGGGTTGCCGTACATCACGCCAACCTTCTCACGAAGCTGGTTAGTGAATATAACTATACAGTTGGACTTTGCGATAGCGCCGGAGAGCTTTCTCATAGCCTGCGACATAAGGCGCGCCTGCACACCCACGTGAGAGGCACCCATATCGCCCTCGATCTCCTGACGGGGAACGAGAGCCGCGACCGAGTCGATAACGATGATATCAATAGCGCCGGAATTAACGAGCGCTTCAGCGATCTCGAGCGCCTGCTCACCGCAGTCGGGCTGAGAAACGTAGAGATTGTTGATATCAACGCCAAGCTTCTTTGCATAAACGGGATCGAGGGCGTGCTCCGCATCGAT
>CAZABU010000059.1:0-10649 GCA_964483225.1 uncultured Ruminococcus sp.
AGGATATCGAGAATATGGAAAAGATGCTCGATAAGTTCAACGAGGACGACGACGTCAACGCAGTATATCATAACTGGGACGTTTAATTATCCTAACAGTCAAACAGAAAAAGAGAGCAAGCACGCTGAAATTTGAGTGCTTGCCCTTTTTATATACAATTTTTATGCGGTTTCGGTCGGTGCCTTGCCCGTCTCCTTGATAAACGCCTTGTAGAAATGGCTGTAATCATAATAGCCAAGCTCTGCGGCAATCTGCGAATGGGGAATTCTCGCCTCTGCGATCATAGTCTTCGCATAGTTGATCTTCGCGCTGCGGATACACTCGGAAAGGGTGTGACCGGTCTCCTGCTTTACAAGTCTGTTGATGTGGTTTCTGTGGTACCCGAACTTCTGCTCCAGCAAAGCCGCCGACAGCTCCTCGGTAGCGTTCAGGTTAATGTAGGAAATTATTTTCTGCGCCTGGGCGTTTTTCTTTTTGTGCTCGTCGGTGAGAATGTTGTAGATCATCTGCAGCAGGCTCATTTTAGCAAACAGCTTGAAGTACACGTCCTCACGGTTTACTGCCAGCAGCTCGGAGAAAATATGAGCACCGCTGATCTTCTTGAAAACGCGGTTGTGTCTGAGTGCCGCACCGTCGGACAGGATCGGCTGCTCGGAGCAGAGGGCAGGATCGAAGTCCTCCTTGAATACGCAGGCGTTGACCTTACGCTCCACGCCACTGTAATCGTCTACAAGGTCAAAGAAAACGTTGATAAGTGAGAAGTTCTCAGCTGCAAGGAAGCAGTATTCCTCTCCCGGCACGAGAAAGAGGAGATCTCCGGCCTCGCAGGTGAGAGTCTGTCCACCGGTCACCACGTCCACAGAGCCGTCGGTAAAATACAGGCATCTGTAAACGTACTGATTTTTGACCGAGCCGATTTTTGAGGCCTTTTTTTCGTTATAGAGATATTTATAGGTGCTTGCGGCATAAAAGATAGGGGAGAGATCCGAGCTTTTCATTATTTGTACCACCTTGTTTGAATTTTACATAATGATATTTGAATTTTACATTTATATTAAAGCATAAATTTGTTATAATGTCAATAGGAATGTTTGAATTTTACCGAATTTTTAGAATTTTTTTGGCTTTTGTCGAAAGGAACGTTGAATATGCGATACAAAACGCTTATAATCGGGTCGGGATACGCCGCCCTCGGCTATGCGCTGGAGCAGGGGAACACTCTCATATGTGAGGAGAGCGAGCTTTGCGATACTGCCTTTTGTCTGCCACTTTCGGATTTTGGCAGATGGGGGTACAATCCCGTGACAGAGCAGGGCAGGGCGCTATTAGCACATTTCGAGTCTGCAGGCATTGTGCGTGACGGCTACCCGAATACAGGCGCGCTTGAATGCGGCTTTTGCGGCTTTGCTATCGAGCGCGGAGTGAAGATACGCTTAAAGACCCGCGTGATAAGCACTACGCTTGCCGACGGGAGGCTTTACAACGTCAGAATGATCTCCGGAGCGGGCATTGAGCAGATCTGCGCGGAGCGCGTTATCGATATGCGTCTTTGCGGAAGTAAAAGAACGCTCACCGCACTTTTTACCACCGATAGCCCTGAGCGCGACCTGACACAGCTTAAAGCCGCATTCCCGGACGGGGATATCGAGCCCGCCTTTTACGGTGGCAGATATGCCTTGCGCCTGCCTGCGGATCACGGGGATTACATAAATGCAAAGCGCGAGCTTTACGCGCGTTGGAGCTCTGCGGCGCACGGCGCACAGCTGCTCTATACCGCGCCGGCTCTTGCCGTAAGGTTGGAGATCAAGTGCGACGTTCCCGGCGATTCCTGCTACGCTGATCCGATTGCCGCCCTTGAAGCGGGAATATTCTATGCAAGAGAGCAGAAGGGAGCATCTAAATGACACTTTCAAGACTTGAAAACGGTACCGTTACCAAGACGGAGGCAAGTGCCTCCTTTGATATGCTCTGCGACGTGCTGTGCGTTGGTGCGGGCTCGGCGGGAATATACGCGGCCGACGCCGCCGCCAGGGAAGGGGCAGAGGTGATCCTTCTTGAAAACGGCGATACCATCGGAGGTATGCATATTCTCGGCAGAGTTTTCGGCTGCTATTACGGCGCTCCCGGCGGTAGCTTCGAGCAGGACGGTTACACCGACAAAGACCCGAAATTCAATAAAACGACTTACCGAATTGATAAAAAGCAGCTCGCGGAATATGACAGACTTGCAGGGAGCGGTGTAAAGCTCCTCTGCCGCCATACTCCCACCGGCGTTATTCTTGACGGCGACCGCGTGATGGGGCTCACCGTCTTTGACGGTATGCGTGAACTTAGCATTGGCGCGAAGCTCGTGATCGATTCCACCTCCGACGGTCATCTTATCCGTATGCTCGATGTAGAGAAGCGTTACGGAAGGGAATCCGACGGTAATATGGCGCCCTTTTCCGTATTTTCAAATTACGTGAAGGATGGAAAGGTCCTTCAGGTGAACGAGGACGCAGGACATATAAATCAGTATGACAGCGCAGATTTTTCCGAGAAGGCCATGCTTGCTCACAGGGATATGACCGAGGTGCTTGACAGAGGTGAGTTTATTCATCTTGCCACCCGTACCGGAGTCAGAGAAGGCCTCAGCTACGAGGGCGAGAGCTGCTTTTCCTACAGGGACGTTATTCTTTCCCGCATACCTGAAAGGGTACTCTTCTGGGCTTATTCCGATATCGACAGGCACGGTCACGACATGGCTGCGGATGAGGAGCTGATGCAGAATTTCAGTATGATAAGCAACCTTTCCACCGTTACCATAAGGATCCCGGTCCCGATGGGCTGTGTAGTTCCGCGCGGGATTCGCGGAATAGTAACGGCGGGCAGATGCTTCTCGGCCGATACCTATATGCTCGGCACGGTCAGAATGAACAGAGATATGTTCAGAATGGGAGAATGCGTTGGAATTGCCGCCGCGATGGCGATAATTTCGGATAAAGATTTTCTTGATATCGACTATGATGAATTCGTCAGAAAAGCGCGCTCCTACGGTTGCTACGACGGAGATGTAAACAAGAGCTTCGGCTTTGATTTTCCGAGAAAGGATAAGCCCTATCTTCCTCTTGTACTTGACGTGTGGAAAAATCTCCCTCTTCTTAAAACCGAGGCGCCGGGTGCCGCCGTTTGGAATTGTTACCTGAATAAAGAAGATAAGCGGCTTGCCGAGTGGCTACGCCGTGAGCATGACACCGCTGACGGTGAGCTTTACCGTTACAACCTTGCGATAGCATTAGGTGTAATGGACGACCGCTATGCGCTCGCCACTCTCAGAGATATCGTACGTAACCGCGATTGCTTCTATTTCAAGGATTGCCGACGTACAAATCGGTTCAGAAGTGCCGTTGCAATATGCTTACTCGGCAGGCTCGGAGATAAATCGGATATTCCGCTCCTTGAGCGACTTGTATTCAGCGAGGAGGAGTACTTAAATCCAATCTATCATACCCTGAAGCCGGATTATCTGTATTATAACGGAAAAAAGAAGAACTTCCTCTATTTCGATATATTTACCCAGGCGCTTGCGGCGCTTGTGAAAATTTACGACCGAGAGAGAATAGATAAATCCGAGCTCGCTAAAGGTACCGAGGCACTTTTGACGGAGGGGGTGGCCGTGCGCCGTATCGCTCCCGACTGCGAGCCCCACGAAGCTCCCTATGCGGAAACTGTAAGCTTTTTAGGACATATGATCGCAGAGATGGGTTGAGCGAGATTCGCCCCACCGTTGAGAATAGCGAAAAACCGCACTAAAGTATAGCGGTTTTTCGCTATTGATTTTTATATCTTTATTGACAAGCACAAAAATATAAGGTAGAATAACAGTAACAGGAGGATAAAGCTATGAGCCATGATGTAAAAATTTATTACCCAGGTTACGTAAGAAAAGCCGTCACCTTTTCGATTGATGACGGAAATATTCCTATGGACAAAAAGTTTGTGGAGATAGTCAAGCCTGCCGGTATTCTCGGCACCTTCAATTTGAATTCCAACAATCTTGCTCAGATGTCGCGTGAGGAATATCTCGAGCTCTATCGCGATTACGGAATTGCAAATCATTGTAAGTACCATCCCGTCCCGATGCGTGTAGGCATTGAATATAAATTTACAGACGAGGCCTTTGACCCCGCCACCTCCGATCCGACTCTGGTTTATAAGCACCCGACCGTAGATGGGGCGTACAGAATGCACTGTACGGTTCACAACCCGAATTCGCCGATACGTCCGCCGATAGGCTGGTCTGTGCTCGTATCGCCGGAAACCTTCAAGCGCTTTGCCGAGCAGGGCCTTGCCGAGCTATCCGAATTCTTTGGCCGTGATAATATTAAGAGCTTTATCTGGCCCGGTGGATATCAGAAAAACGATGAGGTTCATGCGTACCTTAGAGAGAATTACCGCGACGTCAGAAAGACTGGATGTGCTCTTGATACAACGGGCTTTGCGCTCCCCGAGGATAAGGGGAATTGGACTTACAACGCCAATCATACCAATCTTCTCGAGGTTATGGAAAAATATGAGGCCTATCCCGACGACGGCGAGCTGAAGTTCTTCTGCCTCGGTGTCCATTCCAAGGATTTTGAGGTCTGTGACAAATGGGGTGACCTGCGTACCTTTGCCGAGAAATACGGTAACAGACCCGATGAGTTTTATTACGCTTCCGTAGAGGATATCTTTGACTATGAGGAGGCTGTGGCAAAGCTTCAGATCACCGATAACACTGTTAAGAATCCCGGTGATATTCCTATTTACATAACCGTGGACGGCGAGCGCTTTATTGTTCCCCAAAACGGCGAAATCACTTTGTAAAAAGCAATATTTAACAACAAAAGTTTACAAATTCCCAAGTTAGGAGAAAAACATGAGTATTAATCCGAGTCTGCAAAAGAAAAGACAAAAGACCTATGACGAGCTTCTTCCGCTTATCGGCGAGGACGGCGTCTGTGCCTTGAAGGAGCATATGGATTCTCTTGGAGACGAGCTTTACATATGGCTTGCAAGCCTATGGGATCCGAAGGTCGGCGGCTTCTATTATTCGATCAGCGCCAGAGATAACGAGCCCTTTCTTCCCGATGTTGAGTCCACCGCACAGGCGCTCGGCTGGCTCGAGGGCTGCAAGATGTTCGAGGATTTCGGTGACAGTTACGTAAAGGCGCTCCCCGAGGATATGAAGACTGCAATAGTCAAATTCGTTTTGGGCCTGCAGTCCTCCGAGGACGGTTATTTCTATCATCCCCAGTGGGGCAAGGATATAAAGCTTTCCCGCCGCAGCCGCGACCTTGGTTGGGCGCTCGGTATTATTAAGAATTTCGGGCTTCAGCCCCTTTACGATTCTCCCACCGGTGTGAAGGGCACCCTTGGCGCACCCTCACAGCTCGTCGCCGAGGAAGGTGGGGAGAAAAGGTCGAGCACTCTCCCCGACTATCTTCAGAGCACCGAGGCGCTGAAGGAGTTTCTCGACAGCAGTGATCTTTATCACCATTCCTATAACAGCGGCAATGACCTCTCCGCTCTCCGCTCCGAGCTTGAGGCGGCAGGTGCCGAGATCGTCAGATTCCTTTTTGATTATCTCAACGACCTGCAGAATCCGAGAAACGGTCTTTGGTCGGACAACAGCGATTATTACGCGGTAAACGGACTTATGAAGATCGGAATGGTCTACACCTATTTTAAGGAGCCGCTTCCCAATTACGAGAATGCGCTTATGAGTGCAATTCACGCCGTCACCAGCGACGAGGTGCCCACAGGCATCACGAGCATCTATAACCCTTGGGTGTGCATCAGCGCCACCATAGATACGGTAAGGCTTTCCCACGGCGAGGCCGAGGCAGAAAGGCTCCGTGCCATCGTTCGCTCGAACGCCGCCGAGATGATTCGCGCAACGTCGAGAAAGATCGCCCCCTATCGTAAGCCCGACGGTGGATATTCCTACAATGTCGATGGCTGCTCCTGGACCTCCCAGGGCGCGCCCGTTGCGGTAAGGTACTCGGTGGAGAGTGATGTAAACGCTACGGCAATCGCCACCAACGGAACGCTGCGCAATATGTGCCGCGCTCTCGATATCCCCCGTCCTCAGCTCTTCTGCGGCGAGCAGTTCCCGCACTTTATTGAGCTTATTGAGAAAAGAAAAAGCTGATAAATATTTACTGTCCGTCGCAAATCTGTAAAACGGTCTGCGGCGGATAAATTTTTGCATATTAATATTTGTGAAAAATATTTACAAAGGCCGTAAAGTATGATAAAATAAAGAAAAAAGCTTATTTTGCCTAAAGGAGGTAGTACATATGGGGATTATCAGAGCTTTCTTCGATGCCGTAGGCGGCAATCTTGCAGATCAGTGGCAGGAGGTCATTGAGGCACAGGGAATGAGCGACAGTACGGTCTTTGTCAAGGGCGTCAAGGTCAGAAAGAACGACCGACGCGGAAGCAACAGAAGGGGAACCGAGGACGTTATATCCAACGGCTCTGTCATTCACGTTTATCCCGGTCAGTTTATGATGCTGGTCGACGGAGGAAAGATCGTCGATTACACGGCCGAGGAAGGGTACTACAAGGTGGACAACAGCTCCGCGCCCTCTCTCTTTAACGGTCAGTTTGGCGATTCGCTGAAGGATGCCTTTGCCCGTATTAAATACGGTGGCGTGCCCTCTTATGCACAGAAGGCGTATTTTATCAATCTTCAGGAGATAAAGGGCATAAAGTTCGGTACCCGCGCTCCCGTGAATTATTTTGACAATTTCTACAACTCCGAGCTGTTTTTGAGAGCCCACGGAACCTATTCCATAAAAATTACCAATCCAATCAAGTTCTATACCGAGGTCGTTCCGAAGAACACCGATAAGGTGGATATCGGCGATATCAACGAGCAGTACATCTCCGAGTTCCTTGAGGCGCTTACCGCCGCGATGAACAAAATGAGTGCCGACGGTATCCGCATTTCCCACGTTGCATCTCGCTCCACCGAGCTTTCCCGCTATATGGCAAGCGAGCTTGACGCCGGCTGGAACGATATGCGTGGCTTTGAGGTTCAGGCTGTCGGTATTGCCAGCGTTTCCTATGACGATGAGTCCAAGGAGCTTATCAATATGCGTAACCGCGGTGCCATGCTTGGTGATGCTACCGTGCGTGAGGGCTACGTTCAGGGCACTGTTGCTCGCGGCTTTGAGGCTGCGGGAAGCAATTCTGCCGGTGCGGCAAACGCATTCGTCGGTATGGGCATGGGGATGGGCGCCGGTGCCGGCTTTATGGGTGCCGCCTCTCAGACCAATCGCGCGCAGATGGAAATGGATCACCCCTCCTCTCAAAAGGCTGCTGGTGTTGGCTGGATCTGCTCCTGCGGAAATTCCGACAATTCCGGCAAATTCTGCTCCGAGTGCGGAAAGCCCCGTCCCGACAGCGACGGCTGGACCTGCTCCTGCGGTAACGTTTGCCGTGGCAAATTCTGCTCCGAATGCGGCGCTAAACGCCCCGAGACAAGCGATAGCTGGTTCTGTACCGAGTGCGGAAATAAGAATCCGGCAGCGTCTAAATTCTGCTCAAATTGCGGAACGAAAAAAGCATAATTATCACTACTATTTAGAAAGGCAGAGCTGCCTATGGACGCAACCATAACCTATAAATGTCCGAACTGTGATGCAGGACTCATATTCGACGCAGAGCAGCAGGCCTTCGTCTGTGAGTTCTGTATCAGTAAGTTTTCCGAGCAGGAGTTAAAGGATGCGGGCGCCGATGAGCGCGCGGAAAGCAACGCGAGGGAAACGGAAGAATTCAACGCCGAGATCGACGAATACTTCTGTCCCAACTGCGGTGCGGAGGTCATTGCCGATAAGAGCACGGTATCTGACATATGCTATTACTGTCATAATCCCGTCGTCCTCTCCGACAAGGTGTCGGGGGAGCTGAAGCCCTCGAAGATTATTCCCTTTGCCTTCGATAAGGATGGGGCAAAATCGGAATTCCTTCGGTTTGCAAAGAAAAAGTGGTTCGTTCCGAAGGATTATTTTGATACGGCCCATATGGAAAAGATATCCGGAGTTTATTTCCCGTTCTGGATAACCGACGCGGACACCGACGCCTCTATGCGGGCGGTGGGCAAAAAGATACGCAGCTGGCGTCAGGGCGACTATAAATATACGGAAACCACCGTTTTTGACGTAGAGCGTGCCGGCAGAATACACTTCGAGGATATAAGCACCGCCGCCATCTCCACCGAGGACAAGGCGATGCTGGAGGGTATTCTCCCTTACCCCACCGATGCGTATAAGGACTTCTCCATGCCCTATCTGCAGGGCTTCGTTGCCAAAAAGCGCGACCTGTCCAGAGAGGATGTGACCGACGAGGTGCGCCACCGAATGGGCGGATATGCCGAGGAGCTTTTCAGAGGCACCGCGCGGCAGTATAACGTCCTTGAGGTAAAGAGCAGCGAGCAGACCGTTCTTTCTTCTCATTGGCTCTATTCGCTTTTGCCCGTTTGGGTGCTTACGTACAAGAAAAAGGGCAAAACGGAGAAAAACGACAAGACCTTCCTCTACGCCATGAACGGAAATACGGGAAAGGTCTACGGCGAGCTCCCAATCAGTATACCGAAGCTGCTTCTCGTATGCGGCGGTGTTCTGCTTGGAGTGTTCGGTCTGCTTGGATTTTTGGCATACAGCTTCTTTGATGAGCTTTCCGTATCGCTTATATGGTCGGGAATTTTTGCAGTAGTAGCCTCCGCCGCTACTACCGTAGCCATAATCCGCAGATATAAGCGTAAGCTCCAGGCACCAATCTATCCCCTTGAGCATTATGCAAGTCTGTCCCTTCATTTGGAAAACGACCGATTTATCGACAGGATAGTAACTCGCGTAAGAGTTTCAAATAGCAGTAAGAAAAGATAGAAAACATATAGCACGCCGGGGACCTAAAGGTTCTCCGGCGTGTTCCTTTTGCAAAATTCATGGTAAAATAAAATTGTTAAAAATGGAAATGACTATTGACATTGGTTCGTTTATATGGTATAATGTCAGTGCGAAACAAACTTAATAGATTGAATGGGGATACTCTCTTTTATAGGGATAAGTATACCTTTTTTTGGCGACCCTACAAGATGGATTCGGTAAATTCGTAAATCCCACTTTTGTAGGGTGCTAAGGATTATATATCCCCCATTCTGTAAAGTTTGTTTCGCAGCAATCGGGGTTTGCGTTTTTACATGCGTGTAACTGCGGTTGCACGCATTTTTTATTTCATTTGAGGTGTCTTATGGAAAAGTCGGAAATTTTAAGAGAATTGCAGAAATTTATCGATTCTAAAAAAGAGAGTGCAACGGATAAAAAAACAACGAATTTGCTTTCGATTCTAAGTAAGATCGATTCAGATGCGATTTCGTTTGGCGAGGAGCCGAGTTATTTCTTTGCAAACATGGAATGTAATTCAACGGCTGTAGGTGAGAGTCGGTTTAACGGAACCGAAACTCGGAGAACGGTGGCGCTGGATTACATAACAGACGAATATTTGTTTATTGACGGTCACGTGCCCACGGGTGAAAAGGGCTTATCCCTATTCTATCTTAAGCCTAATCAAAGGATTAATTATTACCGCAAGGCTGATATAGTCAAGGTGGCAAAGGAATATGGATTCCAGCTTCATTTACAGAACTTTCGTGATTTGAATTTCACACTGTACGATCACAGATTGAATAGATATAAGGTAAATGTTACCGATGGTCCGATTAAATACCCTATAAGGCCGATATTTGCTAAGATATCGGAAAAAGACGATGTGATAGCCATAGGATATGTTTATGAAAAAAATGGGAAGGAGCATATAATAATTGAACCGGAGGATCCAAATGTGGTTCTTAAAGGGGAGTCCGGATGTGCTCCGTGGATGCTTTTGGGATTAGTATTCCCGCCTATATGGATAGTTGCGCTGTTTGTGTGGCTTGTAAAAGCGAAAAAGGAACGTATGCGCGGTTGATGTTTTTAAGCTTAGTACATCAGTATTAAGTTGATTAATAAAAGAAGCCTTTGATGATGTATTTTAGATGCGTTTTCAAGGGCTTTTTTATTGGCATAGTTTCACAAGGCGACTTGAAGGCCAATTGTTGTGCATCAGAAAAGTTTTATAACATTTTTTGCTGCTATGCTTTACTTTGCGTGTCTTTTGTGGTAAAATATATACTGATAGAATATTGCCGAAAATACCCTGATCGGAAAGGAGCGCGAATATGGAGGAACGCAAATTCATACTGAAAAGTGAATATCAGCCCACCGGTGATCAGCCTGAGGCTATACGCGCGCTTACCGAGGGATTGCTTGCGGGCGAGCGTGCCCAAACGCTTCTTGGTGTTACCGGCTCGGGAAAGACCTTCACGATGGCAAACGTTATCGCCAACCTCAACCGTCCGACTCTTGTGCTTGCTCATAACAAGACTCTCGCCGCTCAGCTTTGCTCAGAGTTCCGTTCCTTCTTCCCGGACAACGCCGTGGAATATTTCGTTTCCTACTATGATTACTACCAGCCCGAGGCGTATATCCCAGGTAAGGATATGTACATAGAAAAGGACGCGATGATAAATGACGAGATAGATATGCTCCGCCATAGCGCGACCTCGTCGCTTTTTGAGCGTC